>NZ_JBSFTE010000033.1:0-75505 GCF_053590565.1 Micromonospora sp. NPDC003197
GGTCGCAGAACCAGATACCGGAGACCTCTTCAGTTGTCGATCACCGCCACGCCGTGACCTTGATCAAACCCACCACTTCTGAAACACGCCTTAGTCATGCGACTGAGGTGGGGTGGGCGCATCGGCGAGGCGACGAGGCTGATCGTCAGCGATTTGGTAGTTGCACCCGACGTCGCGTAATCTCTACTTCGCGTCCGGCCTATTTTGGCTGGGCGAGCATCGTAACCACCAAAGACCGCTGGTCACCGTGCTTCGGCACGGTCGAAGGTCCCGTTTCGACGGGCGGCCCGCGCAGGGGGAGCGGTTAGCGTACTCGATCATTTTTATTTGATCATGTCGCCCCGTGCGCCCTGCGCCGGGGCGTTTCTCGTTGTGCCGGTTCCTTCACTACCGACTCCGACGGTAACCAGCCCGGAGTATTGAGAGAGGAGGGACATGGCGGACAAGCCGGTTCGGGCCGACAAGGCCACTGCCGTCGCTGAGCTGACCGAGCAATTCCGTAGCTCGGAAGCCACCGTGCTGACCGAGTACCGCGGCCTGACGGTCGCTCAGCTCACCCAGCTACGGCGTTCGCTAGGTCGGGAGACGACCTACGCGGTCACCAAGAACACGCTGGCCAAGCGCGCTGCGGCGGACGCTGGTATCGACGGCCTCGATGAGCTGTTCACCGGTCCTACCGCGCTGACCTTCGTCTCCGGCGATGTCGTCGAGGCGGCGAAGGGCCTGCGCGAGTTTGCGAAGGCCAACCCGAAGCTCGTCATCAAGGGTGGCGTCTTCGAGGGCAAGGCCATCACCGCGGCAGAGGTCACCAAGCTTGCCGACCTCGAGTCCCGTGAGGTGCTGCTGGCCAAGCTGGCTGGCGCGATGAAGGCCAACCTGGGCAAGGCTGCGGCCCTGTTCCAGGCGCCGCTGTCCAAGACCGCCCGCCTGGCGGCTGCCCTGCAGGACAAGCGCGAGAAGGAGGGTGCTGAGCAGGCCTGACGGCCGGCTCAGCACCACCGGATCATTCTTTTTCAGAAGATTCAGGAAAGGACGCCAGACATGGCGAAGCTCAGCACCGACGAGCTGCTCGACGCGTTCAAGGAGATGACGCTGATCGAGCTGTCGGAGTTCGTGAAGCAGTTCGAGACGACCTTCGAGGTCACCGCTGCCGCCCCGGCCGCGATGATGATGGCCGCTCCGGGTGGCGGTGGCGCTGCTGCCGAGGCCGAGCCGGAGAAGGACGAGTTCGACGTCGTCCTCGAGGCCGACGGTGGCAAGAAGATCCAGGTCATCAAGGTCGTGCGTGAGCTGACCGGCCTGGGCCTGAAGGAGGCCAAGGACGTTGTCGAGGGCGCGCCGAAGGCCGTCCTGGAGAAGGTCAACAAGGAGACCGCCGACAAGGCCAAGGCCAAGCTCGAGGCCGAGGGCGCCAAGGTCACCCTCAAGTGACCTGACGCACACCGCGTCGACGCGGGCGGGGATCCGGCGCCGGATCCCCGCCCGCGTTGCTGTGTGGAGCATCCCGGGCACCTTTGATGATCAGGGCGTTGGTACTTTGTCACCGTTCTGCGGTGAGTCGTTGGCGGCGAAACCGTAGACGGAGCAACGTCTTCACCCGAATACCAGCCCTTGACGTGAGCCCTCACCGACAGGCACGCTGGGACCAGCAAGACCTTCCGCGCTTGCAACGGCCAACGTCTGGGTATGCACAGCGGCAGCTACATCGCCGCCGCAGCCAAGGCGGCCCAGCGGGAAACGCCGCGTTCTGAGCGGCCCCGGGAGCACCCTTACGGGTGTCCGGAGGCACGTTCCGCGACGTCCTGCGGGGGTGGGCTGGACAGCGGTTAGCCACTCGGCTACACTGCTAGTTTGCGCTGCCTTCCGACTTGCCCCTGCTCGGAATGTCCGTTTCTTGGCATTTGGAGTGGGGCCATTGGAGTGCACGCGTAACAGCCGTTTTGCAGCACCGGTCCTCGGAAGGACGCATCTTGGCAGCTTCCCGCCCTGCGAAGACCAGTCGTACGTCGAGCGCTTTCGCTCCCCGCCGAATCTCGTTCGGCAGGATCACCGAACACCTCGAGGTCCCCAACCTCTTGGCCATCCAGAACGAGTCATTTGACTGGCTGGTCGGCAACGAGGCTTGGCAGGGCCGGTCGGCTGACGACCCGCACGCTCGCTCGGGTCTCGCGGAGATCCTCGACGAGATCAGTCCCATTGAGGACTTCTCCGGCACTATGTCCCTGTCCTTCTCCGCGCCACGCTTCGACGAGGTCAAGGCCTCGATCGAGGAGTGCAAGGAGAAGGACCTGACCTACTGCGCCCCGCTGTTCGTGACGGCGGAGTTCACCAACAACACCACTGGTGAGATCAAGAGCCAGACGGTGTTCATGGGGGACTTCCCGATGATGACGCCCAAGGGCACCTTCATCATCAACGGCACCGAGCGCGTGGTGGTCAGCCAGCTCGTCCGGTCTCCGGGCGTCTACTTCGACAAGCAGCCGGACAAGACCTCCGACCGCGACCTCTCCAGCGTCAAGGTGATCCCGAGCCGGGGTGCCTGGCTGGAGTTCGACATTGACAAGCGCGACACCGTCGGTGTCCGCATCGACCGTAAGCGCCGCCAGGCAGTCACCGTGCTGCTCAAGGCCATCGGTTGGACCGCCGAGCAGATCCGTGAGCGGTTCGGCTGGTCCGAGCTGATGATGACCACCCTGGAGAAGGACCACATCGCCGGGGTGGACGAGGCGCTGCTCGACATCTACCGCAAGCTGCGGCCGGGTGAGCCGCCGACGCGGGAAAACGCCCAGACCCTGCTCGACAACCTCTTCTTCAACCCGAAGCGGTACGACGTCGCCAAGGTCGGTCGTTACAAGTTCAACAAGAAGCTCGAAGTCGACGTTCCGATCACCACCGGCACGCTGACCGAGGACGACATCGTCGCCACCGTGGAATACCTCTGCCGGCTGCACGCCGGCGAGGAGGGCTACGAGGCGGACGACATCGACCACTTCGGCAACCGGCGGCTGCGTACCGTGGGCGAGCTGATCCAGAACCAGGTTCGGGTCGGCCTGTCCCGGATGGAGCGGGTCGTCCGCGAGCGGATGACCACCCAGGACGTCGAGGCGATCACGCCGCAGACCCTGATCAACATCCGTCCGGTGGTGGCGGCGATCAAGGAGTTCTTCGGCACGTCGCAGCTGTCCCAGTTCATGGACCAGACCAACCCGTTGGCGGGTCTGACCCACCGGCGCCGGCTGAGCGCGCTCGGCCCCGGCGGTCTGTCCCGGGAACGGGCCGGCTTCGAGGTCCGTGACGTGCACCCGTCCCACTACGGCCGGATGTGCCCGATCGAGACGCCGGAAGGCCCGAACATCGGTCTGATCGGCGCGCTCTCCACCTTCGGACGGGTGAACCCGTTCGGCTTCATCGAGACGCCGTACCGCAAGGTCGTCGAGGGCCGGGTCACCGACCAGATCGACTACCTGACCGCAGACGAGGAAGACCGGTTCGTCAAGGCGCAGGCCAACGCTCCGCTGAAGAGCGACGGGCAGTTCGCCGAGGACCGGGTCCTGGTTCGTCGGAAGGGCGGTGAGGTCGACTTCGTCGCCCCGACTGCGGTCGACTACATGGACGTCTCGCCGCGCCAGATGGTGTCGGTCGCGACCGCCATGATCCCGTTCCTCGAGCACGACGACGCCAACCGGGCACTGATGGGCGCGAACATGCAGCGCCAGGCGGTGCCGCTGGTCAAGGCGGAGGCGCCGCTGGTCGGTACCGGTATGGAATACCGGGCCGCCGTCGACGCCGGCGACGTGGTCGTGGCCGAGGTCGGTGGTGTGGTCGAGGACCTGTGCGCCGACTACGTGACGGTGCACCAGGACGACGGACACCGCCGTACCTACCTGTTGCACAAGTTCCGCCGCTCCAACGCCGGCTCCTGCGTCAACCAGAAGCCAGTCGTCTTCGAGGGGGACCGCGTCGAGGCCGGTCAGGTCATCGCCGACGGGCCGTGCACCGACGAGGGCGAGATGGCGCTCGGGCGTAACCTGCTCGTGGCGTTCATGACCTGGGAGGGCCACAACTACGAGGACGCGATCATCCTGTCGCAGCGCCTCGTGCAGCAGGACGCCCTCACCTCGATCCACATCGAGGAGCACGAGGTCGACGCCCGCGACACCAAGCTGGGTCCGGAAGAGATCACCCGCGACATCCCGAACGTCAGCGAGGAGATGCTGGCTGACCTCGACGAGCGGGGGATCATCCGGATCGGTGCCGAGGTCGTACCCGGCGACATCCTGGTCGGCAAGGTCACGCCCAAGGGGGAGACCGAGCTGACCCCGGAGGAGCGGCTGCTCCGCGCGATCTTCGGTGAGAAGGCGCGTGAGGTGCGGGACACCTCGCTGAAGGTGCCGCACGGTGAGAGTGGCACGGTCATCGGGGTCCGGACGTTCTCCCGGGAGGACGGCGACGAGCTGCCGCCGGGCGTCAACGAGCTGGTCCGGGTCTACGTCGCGCAGAAGCGGAAGATCCAGGACGGTGACAAGCTCGCCGGCCGGCACGGCAACAAGGGTGTCATCTCCAAGATCCTTCCGGTCGAGGACATGCCGTTCCTGGAGGACGGCACGCCGGTCGACATCGTGCTCAACCCGCTCGGTGTGCCGAGCCGGATGAACATCGGTCAGGTGCTGGAGACCCACCTCGGCTGGGTGGCCAAGACCGGTTGGAAGGTCGAGGGCGACGACGCCGAGTGGAAGCGGGCCCTGCGCGCGATCGACGCCGACGAGTCGGTGCCGGACACCAACGTGGCGACGCCGGTCTTCGACGGTGCCAAGGAGGCAGAGATCTCCGGGCTGCTCTCGTCGACCCTGCCCAACCGGGACGGCAAGCAGCTGATCGGCGCGAGCGGCAAGGCGCAGCTCTTCGACGGACGTTCCGGCGAGCCGCTGCCCGACCCGATCGCGGTCGGCTACATCTACATCCTCAAGCTGAACCACCTGGTCGACGACAAGATCCACGCGCGGTCGACTGGCCCGTACTCGATGATCACGCAGCAGCCGCTGGGTGGTAAGGCGCAGTTCGGTGGCCAGCGGTTCGGCGAGATGGAGTGCTGGGCGATGCAGGCGTACGGCGCCGCGTACGCCCTGCAGGAGCTGCTGACGATCAAGTCCGACGACGTCCTGGGCCGAGTCAAGGTCTACGAGGCGATCGTCAAGGGCGAGAACATTCCCGAACCGGGCATCCCGGAGTCGTTCAAGGTGCTGCTCAAGGAGCTGCAGTCGCTGTGCCTCAACGTCGAGGTGCTCTCCAGCGACGGCGTGGCCCTGGAGATGCGCGAGACCGACGACGAGGTTTTCCGGGCCGCGGAGGAACTCGGCATCGACCTGTCCCGGCGCCCGAACGAAGGCGTGAGCAGCGTCGACGAAATTTAGCGGGCGTGTCCGGGGTGGGTCACCACCCCGGACACCCGTCGGACCTAGAACCCAACCGAGCAACGAAGAGGGATAGGACCAAGTGCTCGACGTCAATTTTTTCGACGAGCTCCGCATCGGGCTGGCCACCGCGGACGATATTCGGCAGTGGTCGCACGGTGAGGTCAAGAAGCCCGAGACGATCAACTACCGCACCCTGAAGCCGGAAAAGGACGGGCTCTTCTGCGAGAAGATCTTCGGTCCGCAGCGGGACTGGGAGTGCTACTGCGGTAAGTACAAGCGGGTCCGCTTCAAGGGCATCATCTGTGAGCGCTGCGGTGTCGAGGTGACTCGTTCCAAGGTGCGTCGTGAGCGGATGGGCCACATCGAGCTGGCCGCGTCGGTCACGCACATCTGGTACTTCAAGGGCGTGCCGAGCCGGCTGGGCTACCTGCTCGACCTGGCACCGAAGGATCTCGAAAAGATCATCTACTTCGCGTCGTACGTGGTCACCAGCGTGGACGCCGAGGCGCGTCACCGCGACCTGTCGACGTTGGAGAACGAGATCCTGGCCGAGAAGCGCCAGGCCGAGAACAGCCGCGACTCCGAGATCGAGAAGCGGGCCGCCAAGCTCGAAGCCGACCTGGCCGAGCTGGAGGCCGAGGGTGCCAAGGCCGATGTGCGGCGCAAGGTCAAAGAGGGCGGCGAGCGCGAGATGCGCCAGATCCGCGACCGGGCGCAGCGCGAGATCGACCGGCTGGACGAGGTACTCGACACCTTCCGCAAGCTGGAGCCGAAGCAGCTGGTCACCGACGAGCTGCTCTACCGCGAGCTGCGCGACCGGTTCGGTGAGTACTTCACCGGCGGGATGGGTGCCGAGGCGATCAAGGCGCTGGTCCAGAACATGGACCTGGATGCCGAGGCCGAGCACCTGCGCGAGACCATCCGTAGCGGTAAGGGACAGCGGAAGATCCGGGCGCTCAAGCGGCTGAAGGTCGTGGCGGCGTTCCTGAACACCCGCAACTCGCCGCTCGGCATGGTGCTGGACTGCGTACCGGTCATCCCGCCGGACCTGCGCCCGATGGTGCAGCTCGACGGTGGCCGCTTCGCGACCTCGGACCTGAACGACCTCTACCGCCGGGTCATCAACCGCAACAACCGGCTCAAGCGCCTGATCGACCTGGGTGCCCCGGAAATCATCGTCAACAACGAGAAGCGGATGCTGCAGGAGGCCGTCGACGCGCTGTTCGACAATGGCCGCCGTGGCCGTCCGGTCACCGGTCCCGGTAACCGGCCGCTGAAGTCGCTCTCCGACATGCTCAAGGGCAAGCAGGGCCGATTCCGGCAGAACCTGCTCGGTAAGCGCGTCGACTACTCCGGCCGTTCGGTCATCGTGGTCGGCCCGAAGCTGAAGCTGCACCAGTGCGGTCTGCCCAAACAGATGGCGCTGGAGCTGTTCAAGCCGTTCGTGATGAAGCGACTGGTCGACCTCAACCACGCGCAGAACATCAAGTCCGCCAAGCGGATGGTCGAGCGGCAGCGGCCGGTCGTGTGGGATGTGCTGGAAGAGGTCATCGGGGAGCACCCGGTGCTGCTCAACCGGGCACCGACCCTGCACCGACTGGGCATCCAGGCCTTCGAGCCGCAGCTGGTCGAGGGCAAGGCGATCCAGATCCACCCGCTGGTCTGCACCGCGTTCAACGCCGACTTCGACGGTGACCAGATGGCGGTGCACGTACCGCTCTCCGCCGAGGCCCAGGCCGAGGCGCGGATCCTGATGCTGTCGTCGAACAACATCCTGAAGCCGGCCGACGGCAAGCCGGTCACCATGCCCACCCAGGACATGGTCATCGGTCTCTACCACCTGACCCACCTCACCCCGGGCGGCATCGGCGAAGGCCGGACGTTCAGCTCGGACGCCGAGGCGCGGATGGCCTTCGACAACGGCGAGCTGCACCTGCAGACGCCGGTGAAGATCCGGCTCCGCAACGTCATCGGCGTGGACAACGGTGCCGGTGCCCAGCCGTGGACCGCTCCGGAGGAGTGGAACCCGGGTGAGCCGCTGATCGTGGAGACCACGCTGGGTCGCGTGTTGTTCAACGAGACCCTGCCGGACGGCTACCGGTTCGTGAACTACGAGATCCGTAAGGGTCAGCTCTCGGCGATCGTCAACGACCTCGCCGAGCGCTTCCCGAAGGTGGCGCTGGCCGCTACCCTCGACGGGCTCAAGGAGGCCGGTTTCCACTGGGCCACCTGGTCCGGCGTGACGATCGGCATGGAGGACGTCATCGCGCCTCCGCGTAAGCCGGAGATCCTGGACCGGTACGAGAAGGAAGCCGACCGGATCGACAAGCAGTACCAGCGGGGTCTGATGACCGCTGAGGAGCGTCGCGGCGAGCTCATCGAGATCTGGACCAAGGCGACCAACGAGATCGCCAAGGAGATGGAGACCGCGCTTCCGCAGGAGAACCCACTGTGGAAGATGATTAACTCGGGTGCCCGAGGTAACCTGCTCCAGCTCCGGCAGATCGCGGCGATCCGTGGTCTGGTGGCCAACCCCAAGGGTGAGATCATCCCGCGGCCGATCAAGGCCAGCTACCGGGAGGGTCTGTCCGTACTGGAGTACTTCATCTCCACGCACGGTGCCCGTAAGGGTCTGGCCGACACCGCGCTGCGTACCGCCGACTCGGGTTACCTGACCCGTCGTCTGGTCGACGTCTCGCAGGACGTGATCATCCGGGAAGAGGACTGCGGCACCGACCGTGCCATCCCGATGCAGGTCGGCGAGTACATCGACGGCAAGCTGGTGGTGCACGAGCACGCCGAGACCGGGGTGCACGCCCGTACCCTGGCCGACGACATCAAGGGTGCCGACGGCAACCTGGTGGTCGAGCGGGGCTCGGACCTCAACTCCGTACTGGTCGACAAGCTCGTCGCGGCCGGGGTCGAGACGGTCCGGGTCCGGAGCGTGCTCACCTGCGAGTCGAAGCTGGGCGTCTGCGCGGCCTGCTACGGCCGTTCGCTGCCGACCGGCAAGACCGTGGACGTCGGCGAGGCGGTCGGCATCATCGCCGCCCAGTCGATCGGTGAGCCCGGTACTCAGCTGACGATGCGTACGTTCCACACCGGTGGTGTCGCCGGTGAGGACATCACGCAGGGTCTGCCGCGTGTCACGGAAATCTTCGAGGCCCGGGTACCCAAGGGCAAGGCGCCGATCGCCGACACCCCGGGGCGCGTCCGGATCGAGGACGGCGAGCGGTCGCGGAAGATCATCGTGGTGCCGGACGACGGCAGCGACGAGATCGTCTACGACAAGATCTCCAAGCGGGTACGGCTGCGTGCCCACGACGGCGATCACGTCGAGGTTGGCGAGAAGCTCACCGAGGGCACCATCGACCCGCACGAGCTGCTGCGGATCCTCGGCCCCCGGGCGGTCCAGGTCCACCTGACCCAGGAGGTCCAGGAGGTCTACCGGTCGCAGGGTGTGCTCATCCACGACAAGCACATCGAGATCATCATCCGCCAGATGCTCAAGCGGGTCACGGTGATCGATTCCGGCTCGACGGAGTTCCTGCCGGGTGTGCTGGTCGACCGGGCGCTGTTCGAGTCGGAGAACCGTCGACTCGTCTCCGAGGGCGGCGAGCCCGCCGCCGGTCGTCCGCAGTTGATGGGTATCACCAAGGCGTCGCTGGCCACCGACTCGTGGCTGTCGGCGGCCTCCTTCCAGGAGACCACGAGGGTGCTGACGGACGCGGCGATCCACGCCCGCAGCGACTCGCTGATCGGCCTGAAGGAGAACGTCATCATCGGTAAGCTCATCCCGGCCGGTACGGGCATCAGCAAGTACCGCAACGTCCGGGTGGAGCCGACCGAGGAGGCGAAGGCCAAGGTCTACTCGATGACCGGATACCCGGAGACCGACTACGGGTTCGGGCCGGCCAGCGGCCAGGCAGTGCCGCTGGACGACTTCGACTTCGGGTCGTACCGCTAGGCAAAACCGCGCCAGGCGCCCCACACCGACGATGTGTGGGGCGCCTGGCGTCTTTGTAGGCTGATCGGGTGGAGATGATGCCGGTGACCGTTCCCGGCCAGCCCTTACGTCATCCGCTCGACCCGGACCCGGTCCGGTCGAGCAAGTCCCGTACGGTGTTCGCCCTGGGGTTGGTGGCCGTCCTGACCGGGTTGCTGGTGGGTGGGATCGTGCCGGCGACCCTCGCCCTACTGCTCGCCCGCCAGGCCCGGCGAGATGCATACGCCTCGGGTGGTTACCTCACCGGTGCCGTCTGGATTCGCCGAGGTGAGCGGCTGGCCTGGGCCGCTGTCGCGTTGGCCGCCACAACAGTGGTGATCGCGGCAGTCATGGGCGTGGTGAACCTGGCGGAAAACCCCGGCGGGCAGGACTTCGCGCCATCCGTCGACTAGTCGGCGGCGGTAGCCTGACTCGGGTACTCATCGCAGCGGTGGTCAGAGGGAGACGTTCGTGACGGAAGAGGCACAGCCATCGTCAGCGGACGAACCGGACCGCCGGCCGCCGGAGGCATCGGAGGAGCGTCGGCCTCATCAGCATGTGCCGACGTACGGGCCGCCGGTTGGGGTTCCCCCGGTTGGGGGGCCGCCGGTTGGGGGGCCGCCGGCTCCCGGTTCGGGACCAGCACAGGCCGGTCACCCTGGGCGTGGCTGGGTGCCGCCGCCACCACGTGAAGCGTGGCATGCTCCGCGCCGGGTGGAGACGGTGCCGGGCACACCATTCGGCATGGTGCATCTCGACGTGCCGCCGATGACCTCCGGGCTGGCGATCGGTGCGTTGGTGGCCGGGGTCGCCTCCGTACTCGTCTCGTTTCTGGTGGCGTGCTTCGGTCTGGCCGGGGCGTCGGAGGGCTGGGGTGCCTGGGCGGCTGGTGCCTTCGCACTGCTCGGTGTGCTCTCCGGGGGCGCGGCGATCGTGCTTGGTCTACTCGGCCTGCGACAGATCCGGCGTGTGGCACCGCCGCCGGCGATCCGGTTCCGTGGCCGAGGACTGGCGGTCGCCGGCCTGAGTTGCGGCGGTACGGGCCTTGGCATCACAGTGCTTGCGTTCCTGGTCGCACTGCTTCTTCAGGTGGGCTGAGTGTCGCCAGGGGCGCTGAGTCGGTGCTAGGGGAGGCCCGGTAGACTGGCCAACCGGAGTCGCTCACTGCGGGTAGGACGGCAGCGCGGGCGGGCCGAAGGGTGGCTAGGCGGTCACCAGGACCCCCGTTTTGACCTGTGCGCCCATGGTGGGTACTCTTTTCCCTTGCGCCCGGGCCTGCCTGGGCAGCTCGTGCGTGCGCTCGGGCCGGGGATTTGGCCACGGAGCAGTACCACACAAAGTCATAACCAGGCTTTCGGTCGCGATAACAACCGAGGAGCCGGAAAAGTCCGGTACGCGCGCGCGAGCGTCGCACCGGCACGCGGAGGGGCGACACGCCCGACCGCGGGTGCCGGGAACCCGCAAGGGACACCTGGCCGGAATGTAGGAGAGCCGTCCAGCCGGGCGGCTATGACGACACGGCGCGGCCGCTGAGGAGCGGCCGAAGGGAGCGGAGAAACCCGGTGCCCACCATTCAGCAGCTCGTTCGCAAGGGCCGCCAGGCCAAGACGAGCAAGACGAAGACACCAGCCCTGAAGGGCAGCCCGCAGCGGCGGGGCGTGTGCACGCGTGTCTACACCACCACCCCCAAGAAGCCGAACTCGGCGCTGCGCAAGGTCGCCCGTGTCAAGCTCAGCAGCCAGGTCGAGGTGACCGCCTACATTCCGGGCGTCGGTCACAACCTGCAGGAGCACTCGATCGTGCTGGTTCGCGGTGGCCGGGTGAAGGACCTCCCGGGTGTGCGCTACAAGATCGTGCGCGGCTCGCTGGACACCCAGGGCGTTCGTAACCGTAAGCAGGCGCGTAGCCGCTACGGCGCGAAGAAGGAGAAGAGCTGACATGCCGCGTAAGGGCCCTGCTCCGCGTCGGCCGCTGGTCGCTGACCCGGTATACAACTCGCCGCTGGTCACCCAGCTGGTGAACAAGATCCTGCTCCGCGGTAAGCGTCAGCTCGCCGAGCGCATCGTCTACGGCGCCCTTGAGGGCTGCCGCGAGAAGTCGGGCACCGACCCCGTCGTCACCCTCAAGCGGGCGATGGACAACGTGAAGCCGACCCTCGAGGTGCGTAGCCGTCGCGTCGGTGGCGCGACCTACCAGGTGCCGGTCGAGGTGCGCCCGGCCCGGGCGACCACCCTCGGACTGCGCTGGCTGGTCACCTACTCGAAGGCCCGTCGCGAGAAGACCATGGTCGAGCGCCTGATGAACGAGCTGCTCGACGCGAGCAACGGTCTCGGTGCCGCCGTGAAGCGGCGCGAGGACACTCACAAGATGGCCGAGTCCAACAAGGCCTTCGCGCACTACCGCTGGTAAACCGGCTACTTCTCGACCCGCCGCCTGGGAGACCGGGCGGCGGGGCGGAGAAGGAAGACCGCAGGCTCGAGACGACGATGAAGAGGGATTGAAGTGGCCGCCGCAGACGCGCTCGCCAAGGTACGCAATATCGGCATCATGGCGCACATCGATGCCGGCAAGACCACCACTACCGAGCGGATCCTGTTCTACACCGGCATCACGTACAAGATCGGTGAGGTCCACGAGGGCGGTGCCGTCATGGACTGGATGGAGCAGGAGCAGGAACGCGGTATCACCATCACCTCCGCCGCCACCAAGTGCGAGTGGAAGGGCCACACGATTCAGATCATCGACACGCCCGGCCACGTCGACTTCACGGTCGAGGTCGAGCGGTCGCTGCGCGTGCTCGACGGCGCGGTCGCGGTGTACGACGGCGTTGCTGGCGTGGAGCCGCAGACGGAGAACGTCTGGCGGCAGGCTGACAAGTACAACGTCCCGCGGATGTGCTTCGTCAACAAGCTTGACCGGACCGGCGCGGACTTCTTCCGCTGCGTCCAGATGATGATCGACCGGCTGAACGCCACGCCGCTCGTCCTGCAGGTCCCGATCGGGGCCGAGTCCGACTTCATCGGCGTCGTCGACCTGATCGAGATGCGGGCGCTGACCTGGCGCGGCGAGACCCAGAAGGGCGAGGACTACGCGGTCGAGGAGATCCCGGCCGAGTTGACGGACCTTGCCGCTGAGTGGCGGGAGAAGCTGCTCGAGACCCTGGCCGACGTCGACGACGCGATCATGGAGAAGTACCTCGAGGGCGAGTCGCTCACCGTCGAGGAGATCAAGACCGCCATCCGGCGGGCGACGATCGCCGGCAAGGCAAACCCGGTCCTCACCGGTACCGCGTTCAAGAACAAGGGCATCCAGCCCATGCTCGACGCGGTTGTCGCCTTCCTGCCGTCGCCGCTGGACATTCCGGCCATCGAGGGCACCGCCACCGACGGTGAGACCCCGATGCAGCGGAAGCCGTCGGTCACCGAGCCGTTCTCCGGCCTGGCCTTCAAGATCCAGACGGACAAGCACCTCGGCAAGCTGACCTACGTGCGGGTCTACTCCGGCAAGCTCGAGTCCGGTTCCCAGGTGATCAACTCCACCAAGGACCGCAAGGAGCGCATCGGCAAGATCTACCAGATGCACGCCAACAAGCGTGAAGAGCGCGCCAGTGCCCAGGCGGGTGACATCATCGCCGTGCAGGGTCTCAAGCAGACCACCACCGGTGACACCCTCTGCGACCCGGCGAACCCGGTCATCCTGGAGTCGATGACCTTCCCGGAGCCGGTCATCGAGGTCGCCATCGAGCCGAAGACCAAGGCTGACCAGGAGAAGCTGGGCACCGCCATCCAGCGCCTGGCGGAGGAGGACCCGACCTTCCGCGTCAAGAACGACGAGGAGACCGGGCAGACCGTCATCTCCGGCATGGGTGAGTTGCACCTGGACATCCTCGTCGACCGGATGCGGCGCGAGTTCAACGTCGAGGCCAACATCGGTAAGCCGCAGGTGGCGTACCGCGAGACCATCCGCCGCAAGGTGGAGAAGGTCGAGTACACCCACAAGAAGCAGACCGGTGGTTCGGGCCAGTACGCCCGGGTCATCGTCAGCCTTGAGCCGTTGCCGCTGGACAACGAGGCGGCGACCTACGAGTTCGCCAACGCCGTCACCGGTGGTCGTATCCCGAAGGAGTTCATTCCCTCGGTGGACGCCGGCGCCCAGGATGCGATGCAGTACGGCATCATGGCGGGCTTCCCGCTGGTTGGTGTGAAGCTGACGCTGCTGGACGGTCAGTACCACGAGGTCGACTCGTCGGAAATGGCGTTCAAGATTGCTGGTTCGATGGTGCTGAAGGAGGCGGCTCGCAAGGCCGACCCGGCGCTGCTCGAACCGATGATGTCGGTCGAGGTCACGACGCCCGAAGAGAACATGGGTGACGTGATCGGCGACCTGAACTCCCGCCGCGGCATCATCCAGGCCATGGAGGAGCGCCACGGTGCGCGCATCGTCCGTGCTCTGGTGCCGCTGTCGGAGATGTTCGGCTACGTCGGGGACCTGCGGTCCAAGACCCAGGGCCGGGCTAGCTACAGCATGCAGTTCGACTCCTACGCCGAGGTACCGCAGAACGTGGCGAAGGAGATCATCGCGAAGGCGACGGGTGAGTGAGCATCGAGCGAAGCGAGGAGCGGAGCGAATCCGGAGTCGAGCCGAGCGATTGGTGAAGGCGACGGGTGAGTGAGCATCGAGCGAAGCGAGGAGCGGAGCGACCCCGGAGTCGAGCCGATCAATCCGCGAAGGCGACGGGCGAGTAGCATCGGCCGGTGCCTTTCGGGGGCCGGGCTGCACGAGAGACCGGGCCTGAAGGTTTCACCACCGCAAGACCCAGAGAACTTTCCGGTCTGTAACTTAGGCCGGTAAGGCTGTCGACAGAGTCCCAAACGCCGAACGGCGTGCCGGGCGTACGAACCAAGAAGTCCACAGGAGGACACCAGTGGCGAAGGCGAAGTTCGAGCGGACTAAGCCGCACGTCAACATCGGCACCATTGGTCACATCGACCACGGTAAGACGACGCTGACGGCGGCCATCACCAAGGTCCTGCATGACAAGTACCCGGACCTGAACCCGTACACGCCGTTCGACGAGATCGACAAGGCGCCGGAGGAGAAGGCCCGCGGCATCACGATCTCGATCGCACACGTCGAGTACCAGACCGACTCGCGTCACTACGCGCACGTCGACTGCCCGGGTCACGCTGACTACATCAAGAACATGATCACCGGTGCTGCGCAGATGGACGGCGCGATCCTGGTGGTGGCGGCGACCGACGGTCCGATGCCGCAGACCCGCGAGCACGTGCTGCTGGCCCGTCAGGTTGGCGTTCCCTACATCGTCGTGGCGCTCAACAAGAGCGACATGGTCGATGACGAGGAACTGCTCGAGCTGGTCGAGCTTGAGGTCCGTGAGCTGCTCTCCTCGCAGGAGTTCCCGGGTGACGACCTGCCGGTCGTGCGGGTCTCGGCGCTGAAGGCGCTCGAGGGCGACCCGGAGTGGACCGAGCGGCTCATGGAGCTGATGACCGCTGTTGACACCGCGATCCCGCAGCCGGAGCGCGAGGTTGACAAGCCGTTCCTGATGCCGGTTGAGGACGTCTTCACGATCACTGGTCGTGGTACGGTCGTCACCGGTCGTGTGGAGCGGGGCGTTCTCCTGCCGAACGAGGATGTTGAGATCGTCGGCATCAAGGAGAAGGGCTTCAAGACCAAGGTCACCGCGATCGAGATGTTCCGGAAGACCCTGGACGACGCCCGCGCAGGCGAGAACGTCGGCCTTCTGCTGCGTGGTACCAAGCGCGAAGAGGTCGAGCGCGGCATGGTCGTCATCAAGCCGGGTACGACCACCCCGCACACCGAGTTCGAGGCGACCGTCTACATCCTCTCCAAGGAGGAGGGTGGCCGGCACACGCCGTTCTTCCAGAACTACCGTCCGCAGTTCTACTTCCGGACCACGGACGTTACCGGTGTCGTCACGCTGCCTGAGGGCACCGAGATGGTCATGCCGGGCGACAACACCTCGATGACCGTGAAGCTCATCCAGCCGATCGCGATGGAGGACAACCTCCGCTTCGCGATCCGTGAGGGTGGTCGTACGGTCGGCGCGGGTCGCGTCACCAAGATCATTAAGTGACTAAGGTAACCCCGATTAGCGCTGCCGTATGGTAGTACGGCATACTGGTCAGGTTGCGTACCAGCAGGGTGGCTGACTGCCCAGCAGTCAGCCACCCTTGCGGGGCGCGTCAGGTGGTGGAGACACGACCTGGTGCCCCGATCCAACCGCGAGGTCGGACCGCCCTGGATTTCCGGTGGCGGAGTTTGACCCAAGGGCGCGACACGCCCGACCGCGGGGGTCGGACACAACACGAATCGGCAGCGCCGGGCCCGGTCTGGCAGTATCCCGCTCGTTTGAGTGGGCTCCATTGCGGGCGGGGCGGAGAGAGAAGGAACAGAAGCCATCATGGCGGGACAGAAGATCCGCATCCGGCTCAAGGCCTATGACCACGAGGTCGTCGATTCCTCGGCGCGGAAGATCGTCGAGACGGTGACGCGCACTGGGGCACAGGTCGCGGGCCCCGTACCGCTGCCCACGGAGATCAACCGTTTCTGCGTGATCCGTTCGCCGCACAAGTACAAGGACTCGCGCGAGCACTTCGAGATGCGCACGCACAAGCGTCTGATCGACATCATCGACCCGACCCCCAAGACGGTCGACTCGCTCATGCGCCTCGACCTTCCGGCTGGCGTCGACATCGAGATCAAGCTGTAGGGACCGGACTAATGGACAGGCAAGTTAAGGGCATCCTGGGCGCCAAGCTCGGCATGACCCAGGTCTGGGACAACAACCGCGTTGTTCCGGTGACCGTGGTGCAGGCCGGCCCGTGCGTCGTGACCCAGGTTCGTACCGCCGACAAGGACGGTTACGCCGCGGTCCAGCTGGCGTACGGTGCGATCGACCCGCGGAAGGTCAACAAGCCGGAATCCGGCCACTTCGCGAAGTCCGGAGCGGCTCCCCGGCGGCACCTGGTCGAGCTGCGCACCATGGACGCGAGCGAGTACGAGCTCGGTCAGGAGGTCACCGTCGACGCGTTCGCCGAGGGCGTCTCGATCGACGTGACCGGTAAGACCAAGGGCAAGGGCTACGCCGGTGTGATGAAGCGGCACGGCTTCCACGGCCTGCGCGCCAGCCACGGTGTCGAGCGCAAGCACCGCTCGCCCGGCTCGATCGGCGCCTGCGCGACCCCGGGTCGCGTCTTCAAGGGCGTTCGGATGGCGGGTCGCATGGGTGGCGTGCGCTTCACCGTGCAGAACCTGAAGATCCAGGCGATCGACACTGAGAACAACCTGCTGCTCGTCCGGGGTGCCATCCCCGGCCCCAAGGGCGCGCTGGTCCTGGTCCGCACTGCGGCGAAGACCCAGGTGAAGAAGGGGGCGGCGAAGTGAGCACGGTTGACGTGCGCAACCTCGAGGGTGCCAAGAGTGGCTCGGTCGAGCTGCCGGACGACATCTTCGACGTGCAGGCCAACGTCGCGCTGATGCACCAGGTCGTGGTGGCCCAGCTTGCTGCCGCGCGCCAGGGCACGCACAAGGCCAAGACCCGCGGTGAGGTCGCCGGTGGCGGCAAGAAGCCGTACAAGCAGAAGGGCACCGGCCGGGCCCGACAGGGTTCGATCCGCGCCCCGCAGTTCGCCGGTGGTGGCGTCGTCCACGGCCCGGTGCCGCGTGACTACAGCCAGCGGACCCCGAAGAAGATGAAGGCCGCCGCGCTGCGCGGTGCCCTTTCGGACCGGGCCCGTGCGGGCCAGGTCCACGTGGTCGAGTCCTTCGTCGGTGGCGACAAGCCGTCCACCAAGGCGGCCCTGGCCACGCTCGGCAAGGTGACCGAGGCCAAGCGGGTCCTGGTCGTGCTGAGCAGCACCGACGAGCTGAACTGGCTGTCGCTGCGGAACGAGGCGAAGGTGCACCTGATCGAAGCCGGCCAGCTCAACACGTACGACGTGCTGGTGGCGGATGACGTGGTCTTCACCAAGGACGCGCTGGACGAGTTCCTGGGTGTGCCGGCCGAGACCACTGAGGAGGGTGGCAAGTGACGACGATTGCCGACCCGCGCGACATTATCGTGGCGCCGGTCGTCTCGGAGAAGAGCTACAGCGAGCTGAACCGCAACTGGTACACCTTCCTGGTGCACCCGGACGCGAACAAGACCGAGATCAAGATCGCTATCCAGCAGATCTTCGACGTCCGCGTCCTGACGGTGAACACCCTCAACCGCGAGGGCAAGCGCAAGCGCACCCGCACCGGGTACGGCCAGCGCAAGGCCACCAAGCGGGCGATGGTGAAGCTGGCTGACGGTGACCGTATCGAGGCCTTCGGCGGCCCGGTCAGCTGAGGGGTATAGACAATGGCTATCCGTAAGTACAAGCCGACGACGCCGGGCCGGCGTGGCTCCAGCGTCGCCGACTTCGCCGAGATCACCCGGTCGACTCCCGAGAAGTCGCTGCTGGCTCCGTTGCCGAAGAAGGGCGGGCGTAACGCCCACGGCCGGATCACCACGCGGCACCACGGCGGCGGGCACAAGCGGCAGTACCGTCTCATCGACTTCAAGCGGGTCGACAAGGACGGCGTGCCGGCGAAGGTCGCCCACATCGAGTACGACCCGAACCGCACCGCGCGAATCGCGCTGCTGCACTACGCCGACGGCGAGAAGCGTTACATCATCGCGCCGAAGGACCTGAAGCAGGGCGACCGCGTCGAGTCGGGGCCGGGCGCGGACATCAAGCCGGGCAACAACCTGCCGCTGCGTAACATTCCGGTGGGTAGCACCATCCACGCCGTTGAACTGCGGCCGGGTGGCGGTGCCAAGCTGGCTCGTTCCGCCGGTGTCGGTATCCAGCTGCTGGGCCGGGAGGGCGCATACGCCACCCTCCGGATGCCCTCGGGTGAGATCCGGCGGGTCGACGTGCGGTGCCGCGCGACCATCGGTGAGATCGGCAACGCCGACCAGTCGAACATCAACTGGGGCAAGGCCGGCCGGATGCGCTGGAAGGGCAAGCGCCCGACCGTTCGTGGTGTTGCCATGAACCCGGTCGACCACCCGCACGGTGGTGGTGAGGGTAAGACCTCCGGTGGTCGCCACCCGGTCAACCCGCAGGGTAAGCCGGAGGGTCGCACCCGTCGTAAGGGCCAGCCGAGCGACCGGATGATCGTCCGCCGCCGCTACGCCACTCGTAAGCGCGGCTAAGGAGATTAGGACATGCCTCGCAGCCTGAAGAAGGGCCCGTTCATCGACGACCACCTGCTCAAGAAGGTGGAGACGCAGAACGAAAAGGGCTCGAAGAACGTCATCAAGACCTGGTCGCGGCGCTCGACGATCATCCCCGAGATGCTCGGTCACACGATTGCCGTGCATGACGGACGCAAGCACGTTCCGGTGTTCGTCACCGAGGCGATGGTCGGGCACAAGCTCGGCGAGTTTGCGTTGACCCGCACGTTCAAGGGTCACGAGAAGGACGACCGGAAGAGCCGCCGGCGCTGACGCCGACTCTTGTTCGGTCCACCATCCGGCGGACCGTACGTCAGACGGACCTGGCCGAACAATGGTCGTAAAGCCACGGATTAAGGATCAAGGGGTTACAGCGATGCCAGTTAGGGGCGACGCTCCGGTGCTTCCGGGCGCGCGGGCGGTTGCGCGGCACGTGCGCATTTCGCCGACGAAGGCGCGCCGGGTGGTCAACCTCGTCCGCGGTCTGCCCGCGAAGGAGGCGCTCACGGTGCTGCAGTTCGCGCCGCAGGCTGCGAGCGAGCAGGTCTACAAGGTCCTCGCGAGCGCGATCGCCAACGCGGAGAACAACGAGCGGTTGGACCCTGACGCGCTGCTCGTCAGCGAGGCGTTCGTCGACGAGGGCCCGACAATGAAGCGGTTCCAGCCTCGGGCACAGGGCCGGGCGTACCGGATCCGCAAGCGCACCTGTCACATCACGATCGTGGTCGAGGCGGTATCGCCTGCCGCGTCGGTGAAGAAGGGCGCGCCGGCCAAGAAGTCGGCTCCGGCCAAGCAGGCCGCGCCGGAGACCACGGCCGCCGACACGCAGAGCAAGACGGAGGGTGCCGAGTAATGGGGCAGAAGGTTCACCCGCACGGGTTCCGGCTCGGCATCTCGACCGACTGGAAGTCCCGCTGGTACGCGGACAAGCTCTACAAGGACTACATCGCCGAGGACGTGAAGATCCGGCGGATGATGTCCAAGGGCCTGGAGCGTGCCGGCATTTCCAAGGTCGACATCGAGCGCACCCGGGACCGGGTCCGCGTCGACATCCACACCGCCCGGCCGGGCATCGTCATCGGCCGTAAGGGTGCGGAGGCCGACCGGATCCGCGGCGAGCTGGAGAAGTTGACCGGCAAGCAGGTGCAGCTCAACATCCTCGAGGTGAAGAGCCCGGAGTCGGACGCGCAGCTGGTTGCCCAGGGTGTGGCCGAGCAGCTCTCCAGCCGGGTCAGCTTCCGGCGGGCGATGCGCAAGGCCATGCAGTCGGCGATGAAGAACCCGATCGTCAAGGGCATTCGGGTTCAGGTCTCCGGCCGTCTCGGTGGTGCGGAAATGAGCCGTACCGAGTTCTACCGTGAGGGTCGGGTGCCGCTGCACACGCTGCGGGCCAACATCGAATACGGCTTCTTCGAGGCACGGACCACCTTCGGCCGCATCGGCGTGAAGGTCTGGATCTACAAGGGCGACGCCGTACCCGGTCGGGAGACCCCGGCCGAGGCGGGTCCGGCGCGTCCGCGCCGCGACCGCGGTGACCGCCCGGAGCGGCCGCGTCGCGGTCGGTCTGGCTCGTCCGGCACCACTGCAGGTGGTACGGACGCCGGGCGGGCTGCGGCGGCTGAGGCCTCCGCCGGTGCCGCGGAGGCCACGAACGAAAGTGCCGCGCCGGCCACCGCCGCGCCGGCCACTCCGGCCGCTTCGGCCGGATCGGACAGCTCAGCGCAGGAGGGCTGACAGATGCTGATGCCGCGCAAGCCCCCGAAGGGCTTCCGCAAGCCGCACCACCCCGACCGCCATGGCGCGTCGAAGGGCGGCAACCGGGTGGTTTTCGGCGAGTTCGGAATCCAAGCGCTCGAGCCGGCCTACGTGACGAACCGGCAGATCGAGTCGGCCCGTATCGCGATGACCCGCCACATCAAGCGTGGCGGCAAGGTCTGGATCACGGTCTTCCCGGACCAGGCCCTGACCAAGAAGCCGGCGGAAACCCGGATGGGTTCCGGTAAGGGCTCGCCGGAATGGTGGGTCGCCAACGTGAAGCCGGGGCGGGTGCTCTTCGAGATGTCCTTCCCCAACGAGCAGATTGCGCGAGAGGCGATGCGTCGCGCGATCCACAAGCTCCCGATGAAGTGCCGCATTGTGACGCGCGAAGTGGGTGAATCCTGATGGCAGCGGGCGTTAAGGCCGCCGAGCTGCGTGAACTCTCCGAGGAGGAGCTGGTCACGAAGCTACGGGAGGCCAAGGCGGAGCTGTTCAACCTCCGCGTGCAGGCCGCGACCGGCCAGCTCGACAACAACCGTCGGCTCCAGGTCATCCGTCGGGAGATCGCCCGGATCTACACGATCATGCGTGAGCGCGAGCTCGGACTCTCGGCCGCGCCAACTGAGGTGAAGGCATGAGTGAGAAGACCGCCCCGGAGGGGACCAGCGCGGCTCAGCGGGCCCAGCGCAAGGTGCGTGAGGGCCTCGTGGTCAGCGACAAGATGGAGAAGACCGTCGTTGTCGAGGTCGAGGACCGGGTCAAGCACCCGCTGTACGGCAAGGTCATGCGGCGTACCAGCAAGCTGAAGGCGCACGACGAGCAGAACGCGTGTGGCATCGGCGACCGGGTGCTGCTCATGGAAACCCGTCCGCTCTCCGCCACCAAGCGGTGGCGGGTCGTGGAAATCCTCGAGAAGGCCAAGTAAGAGCCGTACGGGCTGCGTAGCAGACCGATCCAGCAGGCTCAGGGTTCCGCCAAGCTCGGTCGGCCGGGCCGACTGAGAACTGGCAGACATAGGAGATAGACGTGATTCAGCAGGAGTCGCGACTGCGCGTCGCCGACAACACGGGTGCCCGGGAGATCCTGTGCATCCGGGTTCTCGGCGGCTCCGGTCGGCGCTACGCGAGTATCGGCGACGTCATCGTGGCCACCGTCAAGGACGCGATCCCGGGCGCCGGTGTCAAGAAGGGTGACGTCGTCAAGGCGGTCGTCGTCCGCACCGCCAAGGAGAAGCGGCGGCCGGACGGCTCGTACATCCGCTTCGACGAGAACGCCGCCGTCATCATCAAGGACGGTGGAGACCCGCGTGGTACCCGCATCTTCGGCCCGGTGGGTCGGGAGCTGCGGGACAAGCGGTTCATGAAGATTATCTCGCTCGCGCCGGAGGTGTTGTGACCGTGAAGGTCAAGAAGGGCGACACGGTCGTCGTCATCGCCGGCAAGGACAAGGGTGCCAAGGGCAAGGTCATCGCGGCCTACCCGCGGCAGGACAAGATCCTGGTCGAGGGCGTGAACCGGGTCAAGAAGCACACCCGCATCAGTACCACCCAGCGTGGCGCCAAGACCGGTGGCATCGTCACCCAGGAGGCCCCGATCCACGTCTCGAACGTGCAGGTCCTGGACTCCGACGGTAACCCGACCCGGGTCGGGTACCGCATCGACGAGAGTGGCCAGAAGGTCCGCATCGCGCGTAGCACCGGTAAGGACCTCTGATGACCACGGCTACCGAAACCAAGACCATGCCGCGCCTCAAGGAGCGGTACCGCAACGAGATCGTGGCCAAGCTGCGTGAGCAGTTCCAGTACGGCAACCCCATGCAGGTGCCGGGCCTGGTCAAGATCGTCGTCAACATGGGTGTCGGCGAGGCGGCTCGGGATGCGAAGCTGATCGACGGTGCGGTCCGTGACCTCGCCACGATCACGGGCCAGAAGCCGCAGGTGCGGCGGGCGACCAAGTCCATCGCGCAGTTCAAGCTGCGTGAGGGCATGCCGATCGGCGCGAAGGTGACCCTCCGCGGCGACCGGATGTGGGAGTTCCTGGACCGGCTGCTCTCCATCGCGCTGCCGCGTATCCGCGACTTCCGCGGCCTGGACGGGCGCAAGCTCGACGGGCACGGTAACTACACGTTCGGTCTGACCGAGCAGTCGGTGTTCCACGAGATCGATCAGGACAGGATCGATCGGCAGCGGGGCATGGACATCACGGTGGTTACCACCGCGACGACCGATGACGAGGGCCGGGCGCTGCTCAAGCTCCTGGGCTTCCCGTTCAAGGAGCAGTGAGTACGAGATGGCGAAGAAGGCGCTGATTCTCAAGGCCGCCAAGAAGCCGAAGTTCTCGGTCCAGGCGTACACCCGCTGCCAGCGGTGCGGACGTCCGAAGGCGGTCTACCGCAAGTTCGGTCTCTGCCGGGTGTGCCTCCGGGAGATGGCCCACCGCGGTGAGCTGCCCGGCGTGTCCAAGGCTTCCTGGTGACGCTGCGCCCTGGTTATGGGCGAGGCGTGCAATGCAACCCGGTAGAGCCCAGCTGCGTCCAGGCCGACGGCTTGGGCGAGGATCGCAACGCCGTAGGCCCGGGCCTGACCGCCCAGGGAACCCCGGTGAGAAAGGCTGACGAGAACCAATGACTATGACCGACCCGATCGCAGACATGCTGACGCGTCTGCGGAACGCCAACCAGGCGTATCACGACCGGGTGACGATGCCCTACTCGAAGATCAAGGCGAACATCGCCGAGGTCCTCAAGGCTGAGGGTTACATCGCCACCTGGTCGGTCGAGGAGCCCGAGGAGGGCGCTGTCGGCAAGCGCCTGGTGGTCGAGCTGAAGTACGGCCAGAACCGTGAGCGGAGCCTGGCGGGCATCAAGCGGGTGTCCAAGCCCGGTCTGCGGGTGTACGCCAAGTCGGACGGGCTCCCGCGGGTGCTCGGTGGGCTGGGTGTGGCGATCATTTCGACGTCCCAGGGACTGCTCACCGACCGGCAGGCCCGCAAGCGGAGCGTTGGCGGGGAAGTCCTCGCCTTCGTCTGGTAACGGGAGACAGGTAGAAATGTCGCGTATTGGACGTAAGTCGATCCCGGTACCGGCCGGCGTCGACGTCACGATCGACGGCCGGACCGTCAAGGTCAAGGGCCCGAAGGGCGAGCTCGCCGTCACCCTGGCCGAGCCGATCACCGCAGAGCGGGGCGAGGACGGCCAGCTGCACGTCAACCGGCCGAACGACGAGCGCAAGGCCAAGGAACTGCACGGCCTGAGCCGTACCCTGGTCGCCAACATGATCGTCGGCGTGACCGAGGGCTACAAGAAGTCCCTGGAGATCGCCGGTACCGGTTACCGCGTCACCGCCAAGGGCAAGGACCTGGAGTTCGCGCTCGGGTTCTCGCACCCGGTGCTGGTCGCGGCGCCGGACGGCATCACCTTCACGGTGGAGAAGCCGACGCTGTTCCACGTGGCCGGCATCGACAAGCAGCAGGTCGGTGAGATCGCCGCCAACATCCGGAAGATCCGTCCGCCGGAGCCCTACAAGGGCAAGGGCATCAAGTACCAGGGCGAGGTCATCCGCCGCAAGGCTGGAAAGGCAGGTAAGAAGTGAGCGCCACGCTGCTCAAGCGCCGCCGCGGCGTCGCCGCCAAGCGCGCCGTCGGGCGTGCGCGTCGGCACTTCCGCGTCCGCCGGAGCATCAGCGGTACGGCCGAGCGGCCTCGTCTGGTCGTCACCCGTTCGCTGCGGCACATCACCGCCCAGGTGGTGGACGACACCCAGGGTCGTACCCTGGTGTCGGCATCGAGCCTGGACGCGTCCATCCGGGGCGTCGAGGGCGACAAGAGCGCCCTGGCTGGCAAGGTCGGCGCACTCGTCGCGGAGCGGGCCAAGGCTGCGGGGATTTCCAAGGTCGTCTTCGACCGTGGTGGTAACCGGTACGGTGGGCGGCTCGCCGCGCTGGCCGACGCTGCCCGCGAAGCCGGACTCGAGTTCTGACGGCATCTGATGCGCGTCATACGAGGATCTCAACTAGCTAACCCCGTCACGAGAGAAAAGGAAGGCTGCTGATGCCAGGTCAACAGCGCCGTGGCGGCGGGTCCGGTGGCAACGAGGGTGGTCGCCGCGACAACCGCCGTGAGGGCGGCCGCGGAAACGCGCCCGTCGAGAAGACCCCGCACCTCGAGCGGGTCGTCGCGATCAACCGTGTCGCCAAGGTCGTGAAGGGTGGTCGTCGCTTCAGCTTCACCGCCCTCGTGATCGTGGGGGACGGCGACGGCACCGTCGGCGTGGGCTACGGGAAGGCCAAGGAGGTGCCCGCGGCGATCGCCAAGGGTGTCGAGGAGGCCAAGAAGCACTTCTTCAAGGTGCCTCGGATCGCCTCGTCGATCCCGCACCCGGTGCAGGGTGAGGACGCCGCTGGCGTCGTCCTGCTCAAGCCGGCCAGCGCCGGTACCGGTGTCATCGCCGGTGGTCCGGTGCGTGCCGTGCTGGAGTGTGCGGGTATCCACGACGTGCTCTCCAAGAGCCTCGGTTCGTCGAACCCGATCAACATCGTGCACGCCACCGTCGCGGCCCTGAAGAGCCTCGAATCACCGGAGGCGGTCGCCGCCCGTCGTGGCCTGCCGGTCGAGGATGTCGCACCGGCCGCCATGCTCGCGGCCCGGGCGGGGGTGGCGTCCTGATGGCACGTCTCAAGGTCACCCAGGTCCGGTCCGAGATCGGGGCCAAGCACAACCAGCGGGAGTCCCTGCGGTCGCTCGGCCTCAAGCGGATCAATGACGTGGTGGTCAAGGAGGACCGTCCCGAGATTCGGGGCATGATCTTCGCCGTGAACCACCTCGTGAAGGTCGAGGAGGTCGAGTAATGACGATCAAGGTCCACCACCTGCGTCCCGCTCCTGGAGCCAAGACCGCGAAGACCCGCGTGGGTCGCGGTGAGGGCTCGAAGGGTAAGACCGCCGGTCGCGGTACGAAGGGTTCCAAGGCCCGGAAGAACATCTCGGCGGCGTTCGAGGGTGGGCAGATGCCCATCCACATGCGGCTGCCGAAGCTCAAGGGCTTCAAGAACAAGTTCAAGGTCGTCTTCCAGGTCGTCAACCTGGACCGGCTCGCTGAGCTGTTCCCCAACGGCGGCCAGGTCGGTCCGCTGGAGCTGGTTGAGGCTGGCGCGGTCCGTAAGGGGCAGCCGGTCAAGATCCTCGGTACCGGCGACCTCGGTGGAGTGACGCTCCAGGTTTCGGCGCACGCGTTCAGCGCCACGGCCAAGGAGAAGATCACTGCCGCCGGTGGCTCGGTCACCGAGCTGTAGGCACGTACGTCGACCGTGGCGCTCGCCCAGTTGCCCGCAACTGGCGGGCGCCACGGTCTGCTGGTCCCGTATTACCCCGGCAGCATCGGATCCGGTAAATGTTCCCGGGCGCACCTGCCCGAATACGCTCTTGGCTGTTAGAGTCCGATCCCAGCTATGGATATCGGGCGCTCGCCCGGCAACCACCACGTCCCGCCACAACTACTGGCGGCCGCCTCGCGCAGGAGGATGAAGTTGCTCTCCGCCTTTCTCAGTGCGTTTCGTACGCCTGACCTGCGCAAGAAGCTGCTGTTTACAGTAGCCATCGTCGCGATCTACCGCCTCGGCGCGACGCTGCCGAGCCCAGGTGTCTCCTACAGCAACGTGCAGAGTTGCATCAAGACGATGGAGACAGGGGAGGGTAACGGCGTCTTCACGCTGCTGAACCTCTTCTCCGGTGGTGCGTTGCTCCAGCTGTCGGTCTTCGCGCTGGGCATCATGCCCTACATCACCGCCTCGATCATCCTGCAGCTGCTCACCGTGGTCATCCCACGCCTGGAGCAGCTCCGCAAGGAGGGCCAGGCCGGTCAGGCGAAGATCACGCAGTACACCCGGTACCTGACACTCGGGCTGGGCGTGCTGCAGGCCTCGGCATTCGTCGCACTGGCCCGCTCCGGGCAGCTCTTCAACGGCATGTGCGACCAGTACCCGATCGTTCCCGACAACACCGGGCTGCCGCTCTGGATCACGCTGGTCACCCTGGTCATCACGATGACCGCCGGCACCGGCATGGTGATGTGGCTGGGTGAGCTGATCACCGACCGGGGCGTCGGCAACGGCATGTCGGTCCTGATCTTCACCTCGATCGCGGCCCGGCTCCCCAGCGAAGGCTGGACGATCCGCAAGACCAACGGCTGGGACATGTTCGCCCTCGTGATCGTCCTGGTGCTGGTGATCATCACTGCGGTCGTCTTCATCGAGCAGGCGCAGCGCCGGATCCCGGTGCAGTACGCGAAGCGGATGATCGGCCGGCGGTCGTACGGTGGGACGTCCACCTACATCCCGCTCAAGGTCAACCAGGCCGGTGTCATCCCCGTCATCTTCGCCTCCTCGCTGCTCTACCTGCCGCAGCTCGGGTTGCAGTTCTTCGACCCGAACAACCTGAACGACTGGCAGATGTGGATCCAGAACAACCTGGCCAACCCACGCAGCCCGATCTACATCAGCGTCTACTTCCTGCTGATCATCTTCTTCACGTACTTCTACGTCTCGATCACGTTCAACCCGACCGAGGTCGCGGACAACATGAAGAAGTACGGCGGGTTCGTCCCCGGCATCCGGCCTGGCAAGCCGACCGCCGAGTACCTCGACTTCATCCTCAGCCGGATCACGCTGCCTGGCGCCCTCTACCTGGGTCTCATCTCGATCCTGCCGAACTTCTTCTTCATCTGGCTCAACAGCGAGCAGTACGTCAACTTCCCGTTCGGTGGTACTGCGGTGCTGATCATGGTCGGTGTGGGGCTGGAGACCGTGAAGCAGATCGAGAGCCAACTCATGCAGCGGAACTACGAAGGGTTCCTTCGGTAGATGCGACTCGTTCTGGTGGGCCCTCCGGGGGCCGGAAAGGGTACTCAGGCCGAGTTCATCGCCGCGCACCTGGCTGTACCCAAGATCTCCACCGGCGACATCTTCCGGGCCAACGTGTCCCAGGGCACGCCCCTCGGTGTCGAGGCCAAGCGCTACATGGACGCCGGCAAGCTGGTGCCCGACGAGGTGACCATCAACATGGTGCGCGGCCGCCTCGCCGAGCCGGACGCCAGCGCTGGGTTCCTGCTCGACGGGTTCCCGCGTACCACGCCGCAGGCGGCTGCTCTCGACAAGCTGTTGGCTGACCTCGGGACCGCCCTCGACCTGGTGCTCGAACTGGTCGTGGACGACGACGAGGTGATTCGGCGGCTCTCCGGACGGCGTACCTGCCGGGGCTGCGGGAAGATCTGGCACGTCGAGTTCGACGCACCAACGCGGGAAGGCATCTGCGACCGGTGCGGATCCGAGCTGTTCCAGCGTGACGACGACAAGGCCGAGACGATCGCGGAGCGGTTGCGGGAGTACGCGGACAAGACGGCTCCGCTGATCGACTTCTACGGCGCGCAGGGCAAGTTGGTCGGGATCGACGCCACCGGTCCGGTGGAGGACGTCACCGTCCGGGCCATCGACGCTCTGCGTTCGTACGGCGGATAGGCGCGCCGGGATCGGCCCCAGGGATCTTCCCAGTGGGTCGGTCCCGGGAGCGTCGGGGCGGGAGCAGTGAGCCCCGTACTTGTCAGCGAAAGGTAGAAACGGCATGCGCCGTCACCAGTTGGACATCCAACTGAAGACTCCGGAGCAGATCGAGAAGATGCGGGCCGCCGGGCTGGTGGTCGCTGCCGCGTTGAGCCGGATGCGCGCGGCGGTCGCGCCCGGGGTCACCACCGCCGATCTGGACGAGATCGCCGAGTCGGTGATCCGTGAGGCCGGTGCCGTTCCCTCCTTCAAGGGCTACCACGGTTTCCCCGCGTCCATCTGTTCGTCGGTCAATGAGCAGGTGGTGCACGCCATCCCGTCCCCGAAGCAGGTGCTGCGCTCCGGGGACCTGATCTCCATCGACTGCGGCGCGGTGCTGGACGGCTGGCACGGCGACGCGGCGATCACGGTCGGGGTCGGCGAGGTGCGGCCGGAGTTGCTCCGGATGGCCGAGGTGGCCGAGGACGCGATGTGGGCCGGGATCGCCGCCGCGGCGCGGGGGGCGGCCAGCGGGAAGGGCCGGCTGACCGACATCTCGTACGCGGTCGAGTGCGCGGTCCGTAAGGGCGGCCGGTACGGGATCGTCGACGGATACGGCGGGCATGGCATCGGCACCGAGATGCACCAGGACCCGCACGTGCTCAACCACGGTCGGCCGGGACGTGGGCCGCGCTTGGTTTCCGGCATGGCGCTGGCGATCGAGCCGATGATCACCATGGGCTCGCCCCGGACGGCCGAGTTGGCCGACGGCTGGACGGTCGTCACCCGGGATGGCTCGATGGCGGTGCACGTGGAGCACTCGATGGCCCTGCTCGACGACGGCGTGTGGGTGCTGACCGCGCCGGACGGTGGCCGGGCTCGCCTCGGCGACCTGGTGACCGCCCGGCAGTCGACCGAGCCCTGACCCGCCTGACGGCCCGGTGGCGCCCCGAACCGGGATGGTCGCTCGTACTTGCGTAATGGCATGCTTCTAGCCATGGACCGGCGGGACGAGATGCGGGCGGCGGACTCCGACCGGACGGCAGTGGCAGAGCAGCTGCGCATCGCGCTGAACGAGGGTCGGCTGGAGCTACACGAGTACGACGAGCGCCTCCAGCGAACCTACGCCGCGAAGACGTACGCGGAGCTTGACGCTCTGCTGGTCGATCTTCCGGCCACCATCCCCACCCAGCGGTCGCAGCTGCTGCCCGCCGCCGATCGGTCGGTGGTGGTGCCCGAGGAGCAGGTGCGCTACCCGGGGGCCACGCGGCGCTGGCTGGTCGAGACCTGGGGCACCTACTTCGGCGCGATGACCATCACCACCGCTGTCTGGGGAACCAGCAGCCTGAGTGCTGGGGAGGTGCTCTACTACTGGCCGGTCTGGGTGGCTGGACCGTGGGGTGCGGTGCTGGTGATTTCGACGGTGGGGGGCTTGATCAACGGTGCGCCACAGCGGTGGGCGGCGAAACGGGCCGGCCGGGCGCAGGAAAAGATCGACAAGCGGGCGGCGGGCGATTCTGACCGGGCGGCCGGTCGTCAGGACGATTGATATAGTCCCGTTCGTCCGATCGGCTCGCCAGGACCCACCTCGGTTTGGCGTCGATGCGTGTCCGCGCGTACACTGGCTGATCGGCGCACAGCGTCCACTCTGGCATGCCCGCCCGCGCTTCGGCGGGTGCCGGAGCCGCGGCTGGCTCGGGTGAGTGATCTTGCTCCAGGTTGACTCCTGGGGCGGGTTGAAACCACCCAGTAAGACGTTGTGAGCCGTCCGGATAAACCGACGTCAGGACAGCGGAGGACATGCCGAAAAAAGACGGAGCCATTGAGATCGAAGGCCGGGTAATCGAGCCACTCCCGAACGCCATGTTCCGGGTTGAGCTCGCCAACGGCCACAAGGTGCTGGCTCACATCAGCGGCAAGATGCGGCAGCACTACATCCGCATCCTGCCCGAGGACCGGGTTGTCGTCGAACTCTCGCCGTACGACCTGACCCGAGGGCGCATCGTCTACCGCTACAAGTGAACCTGCCTGGACGAACACCCTTCCGGGTCGCAACCCGTGAAGCGGTGTTACGTCCAGACAAACGTTCATTGGTCACTGACAGCGGCCGGGACGTCCCGTGTCCGCCTTCGAGGTCCGATGCCGCGTCCGATGACGCTGCCGGGCGTAGATGGGAAGTAAGGCAACCGTGAAGGTCAAGCCGAGCGTCAAGAGGATCTGCAACAAGTGCCGGGTGATTCGCCGGCACGGCCGGATCATGGTGATCTGCACCGATCCGCGCCACAAGCAGCGCCAGGGCTGATTGGCCCCGGTCGCGCAGATCCGTACAACAACACAAGCTCGTCCCAGCCACGAGCAGCGAAGCGCACTGCGTACGCGTAACTCGTGGCTGACCCCCGGTCGGAGGCCGGGGCCCGATCGGGCAACGACTGCACCGGTTCCGGCGGCACTGACGCCGAGCCAGGACAGTCGGATCGGGGTGGGTCGGGTACAGACCTCCGCGACACACCATGAGGAGTACGCCCGCACATGGCACGTCTAGCTGGCGTCGACCTCCCCCGCGACAAGCGGATGGAGATCGCGCTCACCTACATCTTCGGGGTCGGTCGGACCCGGGCGGTCGAAACGCTCGCCGCGACCGGCATCTCCCCGGACAAGCGCGCCAAGGACCTCACTGACGAGGAGCTCGTCCAGCTCCGCGATCACATCGAGGCGAACTACAAGGTAGAAGGCGACCTGCGCCGCGAGGTCGCCGCTGACATCCGCCGCAAGGTCGAGATCGGCTGCTACGAGGGCATCCGGCACCGCCGGGGTCTGCCTGTGCGTGGCCAGCGGACCCGGACCAACGCCCGGACCCGCAAGGGCCCGAAGCGGACCGTCGCCGGCAAGAAGAAGCCCGGCAAGAAGTAAGACGTAGACCGGAACACCGGTCCAGGCCCGCCGAGCTCGGCCGGGCCGCAACCGGTACCGGGAAGTCAATTAGGAGCGCACAGACTTATGCCACCGAAGGCTCGTGCCGGGGCCGCCGTAAAGAAGGTCCGGCGCAAGGAACGCAAGAACGTCGCCCACGGGCAGGCGCATATCAAGAGCACCTTCAACAACACCATCGTGTCCATCACGGACCCGACCGGTGCCGTCATCTCCTGGGCCTCCGCTGGTCAGGTGGGGTTCAAGGGCTCCCGCAAGTCGACCCCGTTCGCTGCGCAGATGGCCGCCGAGGCCGCCGCGCGTCGGGCGATGGATCACGGCATGCGCAAGGTAGACGTGTTCGTCAAGGGCCCCGGCTCCGGCCGGGAGACCGCCATCCGTTCGCTGCAGGCCGCTGGGCTTGAGGTCGGTCAGATCGCCGACGTCACCCCGCAGCCGCACAACGGGTGCCGTCCGCCGAAGCGTCGCCGGGTCTGAGAGGTAGAGAGAGATGGCTCGTTACACCGGTGCTGACTGCCGCCGTTGCCGGCGGGAGAAGATGAAGCTGTTCCTCAAGGGCAGCAAGTGCGATGGCCCGAAGTGCCCGTTCGAGTCCCGGCCGTTCCCGCCCGGACAGCACGGCCGGGGTCGCACCAAGGAGACCGAGTACCTGCTCCAGCTTCGTGAGAAGCAGAAGGCCCGCCGCGTCTACGGCGTGCTGGAGAAGCAGTTCCGCGGTTACTACGAGGAGGCCGTGGCCAAGCCGGGTAAGACCGGTGAGGCCCTCCTGCAGATCCTCGAATCGCGGCTGGACAACGTGGTCTACCGGGCTGGCTACGCCAAGTCCCGGGACATGGCCCGCCAGGTTGTCAAGCACGGCCACTTCATGGTCAATGGCAAGAAGGTCGACATTCCGTCGTACCGGGTCAAGGAGCACGACATCGTCGAGGTCCGGGCCAAGTCCAAGGAGCTGACGCCGTTCATCGTGGCGCAGGCCGAGGCCGGTTCGAAGACGGTGCCGGCCTGGCTGGAGGCGATCCCCAGCCAGATGAAGATCCTGGTGCACTCGCTCCCGGCCCGGCAGGTCATCGACACGCAGGTCCAGGAGCAGCTGATCGTCGAGCTCTACTCGAAGTGATCGGATCTCGCCCGGGGTCGCTGCCGGCGACCCCGGGCGAGGCCCCGATGGGCTGACCAGCCCAGCACCACATCAGGCGGGCGTCATATAGCGGGCGTCCCCGGAAGAGAAGAGAAGAAATGCTCATCACCCAGCGGCCGACCCTCTCCGAGGAGTCGATCAGCGAGACCCGTTCCCGGTTCACCATCGAGCCACTCGAGCCGGGCTTCGGCTACACCCTGGGCAACTCGCTGCGGCGTACCCTGCTGTCGTCCATCCCGGGCGCGGCGGTGACGTCGATCAAGATCGACGGTGTCCTGCACGAGTTCACCACCATTCCTGGTGTCAAGGAAGACGTGGTCGAGCTCGTCATGAACGTCAAGGAGCTGTGCGTCAGCTCCGACCACGACGAGCCGGTCAGCATGTACCTGCGCAAGCAGGGGCCCGGCGACGTGACCGCCGGTGACATCCAGCCGCCGGCCGGTGTCTCGGTGCACAACCCCGACCTGAAGCTCGCCACGCTCAACGGCAAGGGCCGGCTCGACATGGAGCTGACCGTCGAGCGGGGTCGTGGCTACGTCACCGCCGCGCAGAACAAGCAGGCCGGTGCCGAGATCGGCCGGATTCCGATCGACTCGATCTACTCGCCGGTGCTGAAGGTGACCTACCGCGTCGAGGCGACCCGAGTCGAGCAGCGTACCGACTTCGACCGGCTGATCATCGACGTCGAGACCAAGCCGTCGATCGGTCCGCGTACCGCGCTGGCCTCGGCCGGCTCCACCCTCGTCGAGCTCTTCGGCCTGGCCCGGGAACTGGACGAGACCGCGGAGGGCATCGACATCGGCCCGTCCCCGCAGGACGCCCAGCTGGCTGCCGATCTGGCCCTGCCGATCGAGGAGCTGGACCTCACCGTCCGCTCCTACAACTGCCTCAAGCGCGAGGGCATCAACACCGTTGGTGAGCTCATCGGGCGTACCGAGGCCGACCTCCTCGACATCCGGAATTTCGGTCAGAAGTCGATCGACGAGGTCAAGATGAAGCTGGCCGGGATGGGTCTGGGGCTGAAGGACTCGGCTCCGAACTTCGACCCGGCACAGGTCGTGGACGCCTTCGGCGAGGCTGACTACGACACCGACGACTACCGCGAGACCGAGCAGCTCTAGATCCGCTGCCATTACTGAGGAGCACCAAGCATGCCCACGCCCACCAAGGGCCCCCGCCTCGGCGGCAGCCCCGCGCACGAGCGGCTGATGCTGGCCAACCTGGCCACCTCGCTGTTCCAGCACGGCAAGATCCGGACCACCGAGACCAAGGCCAAGCGGCTGCGGCCCCTCGCGGAGCAGCTCATCACCAAGGCCAAGCGCGGTGACCTTGCCGCTCGGCGCCGGGTGCTGTCCGTCGTACGGGACAAGGACGTGGTCTTCGCCCTGTTCGACCAGATCGCACCCCGGTACGCCAACCGTCCGGGTGGCTACACCCGGATCGTGAAGATCGGTCCGCGCAAGGGCGACGCCGCCCCGATGGCGATCATCGAGCTGGTCGAGGAGCTGGTCGTCGCGGCTCCGACCGCCAACAAGAAGACCGCCGGTCGCAAGACGGCGCAGCAGGACAAGGTCGAGGCACTCGCCCCGTCCGACGAGGCCCCCGCGGCTCGGTCGGCCGACGCTGACCAGGACGCCGACGCACCGGAGTCGGTGTCGGGTGACACTGCGGCTGCCCGCGAGGACAGCGACGAGGCAGGCGAGACCAAGTCCTGAGCGACAACGGGCAGATCCGGGCCTGACACCCTTCCCGGGGTGTCAGGCCCGGACGCTATCTGGGGGGATTGAGTGGAGACACACACCCGGGTACGGCTGGACGTCGCCTACGACGGCACCGCCTTCTCCGGATGGGCGGCCCAGCCGGGTCGGCGTACCGTCGCCGGCGTGCTGACCGAGGCGCTGGACCGGGTCTTCGGCAGTGCGACTACCGGCAGTGCGCCCATTTACGGTGGAGACAGCAGTCGGACGACTCGGCCGGCGGTCACCGGACTGACGGTGGCTGGTCGTACCGATGCCGGGGTGCATGCCACCGGCCAGGTCTGCCATGTGGACCTGCTCACCACCGCCTGGCAGGCACTACAGGGGACCCTGCTGCGTCGACTTGCCGGCCTGCTTCCCGGGGACGTACGGGTACGGGCCGTGACTGAGGTGCCAGCCGACTTCGACGCGCGCTTCTCCGCCACCTTCCGGCGCTACGAGTACCGGGTCACCGATGCCCCGCACGGGGCGGAGCCGTTACGTCGACACGAGATCCTGGCCTGGCCTCGGCCGCTGGAGCTGGCGGCACTGAACGAAGCCGCCGCCGGCCTGGTCGGCGAGCACGACTTCGCCGCGTACTGCCGACGCAAGGAGCACGCCACCACCCTGCGGGAGATCACCCGCCTGGACTGGCGACGCGACCCGGACGGGATTCTGGTGGCCACGGTACAGGCCGACGCGTTCTGCCAGTCGATGGTGCGCAGTCTGGTCGGCGCCATGCTGGTGGCCGGCGACGGACGCCGAGCGGTGCAGTGGCCGGCGAGCCTGCTCAGCCGGCGGGACCGGTCCAGTGAGGTGACCGTGGCCCCGGCGCACGGGCTGACCCTGGTGGCGGTCGGCTACCCCGACGATCCGGCCGAGTACGCCCGCCGGGCGGAGAAGACCCGCCGGTTGCGGGTAGGAGGGGCCCGACAGTGAGCCGCCCGACAGTGAGCCGCCCGACAGTGAGCCGCCCGACAGTGAGCGGCCCGACAGTGAGCGGCCCGTTGCCGGCTTGGCCGGCGCACCGAACGCTGACCCAACCGACGGCCCGACTCGCGCACCGACCGCTGACCCAACCTGTGGCCCGGCCCGCGCACCGACCGTCGGCTCGGGGCCACCACGCCGGTAGGCGACAATGCCTGACGTGAGCGGCGAACACTACTTCAGCGTCCAGCCTGGTACCGCCCCGCACCGCCGCGACATCGAGTTCTCCGTCGCCGGTCGGGACTACCAGCTGACCACCGCAGGCGGGGTCTTCTCCGCCGATCGGCTCGACCCCGGCACCGCCGTACTGCTGCGCAAGGCCGACCTGCCCGGACCGGATGCGGCGGGGCCGATTCTCGACCTGGGCTGCGGCTACGGGCCGATCACCTGCGTGCTCGCGACCTCGGCGCCGGCGGCGACCGTCTGGGCGGTCGACGTCAACGAACGGGCCCGGGAACTCGCTGTCGAGAACGCGACCCGGGTCGGCGCGGCCGACCGGGTGCGGGTGTCCGCGCCGGACGACGTTCCAGCCGACCTCACGTTCGCGCAGCTCTGGTCCAACCCGCCGATCCGGATCGGCAAGGCGGAGTTGCACACGATGCTGCTGCGCTGGCTGCCGAGGCTCGCCCCGGACGGGGTCGCCTGGCTGGTGGTGGCCCGGCACCTCGGCGGTGACTCGCTCCAGCAGTGGCTGATCGAACAGGGGTGGACGGTCCAGCGGCACGCCAGCCAGAAGGGCTACCGGGTGTTCCGGGTCACCCACTGAGCGCTGCTACGGCAGCGGGCCGGGAAACTCGGATGCCGCAGCCCGTCGTAGTCGGGCAGGATGCCGACGTGGGGTACATAGACGTCGCCGGTCTCGGGTACACGCTGCCGGACGGCCGGGAACTCTTCGCCGACGTGTCGTTCCGGGTGGGCGAAGGAGCCAAGGTCGCCCTGGTCGGGCCGAACGGTGCCGGTAAGACCACCCTGCTGCGGATGGTCGCCGGTGACCTGCCCACCAAGATCGGTGCCATCGCCCGTAGCGGCGGGCTGGGCGTGATGCGGCAGTTCATCGGCATGATCGGCGACGAGACCGAACTGGCGGAGCTGGCACTCTCACTCGCCGCCCCAGCGCTACAGGCCGCCGGGAAGCGGCTGGCCGCCGCCGAGGCGGCACTGCACGCCACCGAGGTGCGCGGCAAGTACAGCACCGCCGCCGGCAAGGCGCAGATGGCGTACGCGGACGCGCTGGCCGCCTGGGGCGAGGCCGGCGGGTACGACGCCGAGGTGCTCTTCGACACGGTGTCGACGATCGTGCTCGGCCTGCCGTGGGAACAGACCCGGCACCGTCCGGTACGCACCCTCTCCGGGGGGCAGCAGAAGCGGTTCGCACTGGAGTTGCTGCTACGCGGTGCGGACGAGGTGCTGCTCCTCGACGAGCCGGACAACTTCCTCGACGTACCCGGTAAGCGGTGGCTGGAGGGCCGGCTGCGCGAGTCGTCGAAGTCGGTGCTCTACGTCTCGCACGATCGGGAACTGTTGGCCCAGACCTCCGACCGGGTGGTGGCGGTGGAGGGCGGTAGCGCCTGGGTGCATCCGGGCAGTTTCGCCACCTGGTACGAAGCGCGGGTGGCCCGACACGGCCGCCTCGAAGAACAGCGCAAACGGTGGGACGAGGAGCATCAGAAGCTGCGTGAACTGATGCTGATGTACAAGCAGAAGGCTGCCTACAACTCTGACATGGCCTCGCGATACCAGTCGGCGCAGACCCGGCTGCGCAAGTTCGAGGAGGCGGGGCCGCCACCACTGCCGCCGAAGGACCAAGCCATCCGGATGCGGCTGAGCGGTGGCCGTACCGGCAAGCGCGCGGTGATGTGCGAGCAGTTGGAACTGGACGGCCTGACCTACCCGTTCGACCTGGAACTCTGGTACGGCGACCGGGTGGCGGTGCTCGGGGCGAACGGAACGGGCAAGTCGCACTTCCTGCGGCTGCTGGCCCGGGGTGGCACCGATCCGGACCCGGCCAATGTGTTGCTCGCCGGTGGGTTGGACCTGACCCCGGTTCGGCACGACGGTGTGGCCCGGCTGGGGGCCCGGGTCCGCCCCGGGCACTTCTCGCAGACCCACGACCGGCCGGAGTTGATGGACAAGACGCTGGTGGAGGTGCTCTGGCGCGGGGACGATCATCGAGCCGGAATGGATCGGCATGCCGCCATGGCCGCGCTGAGCCGGTACGAGCTGGCCGGCCAGGGGGACCAGCGGTTCGGGTCCCTCTCCGGTGGGCAGCAGGCACGCTTCCTCGTGCTGCTGTTGGAACTTTCCGGGGCGACCCTGCTGTTACTCGACGAGCCCACCGACAACCTGGACCTGGCGTCGGCAGAAGCCCTTGAGGAGGGGCTGCGGATGTTCGAGGGGACCGTGATCGCGGTTACCCACGACCGGTGGTTCACCCGCTCGTTCGACCGGTTCGTGCTCTTCCAGGGCGATGGCGAGGTGGTGGAGACCCCCGAGCCGGTCTGGGACGTTGGCTGAGCGGGCCTCTGCGGCCGGCGTCCTTGACCTTCCCCTCGGGGGAAGCCACAGCATCGTCAGCACCGGCCCAGGTGACCGGGGCGAGGAGGAGCGGAGATGCCGCAACTGCTGACGATCGGGGCGTTCGCCCGGTCCGCGCGACTGTCGCCGAAGGCGTTGCGGCTATACGACGAACTCGGGTTGCTGCGGCCAGCTGCGGTGAACGCCCGGTACCCCGTCGAGCCGCCGTTACCAACCCCGGGGGCGAGCGCGAACGAGCGTGGTCGACCGGGGTTTGTTCCGTCGCGATGAGGTGATGAGCTTCGGCGCGACACGGTCGGCTGCGGCAGAGGCCCGGCGGCGGTGCGGCGAGGCGGCATAGGGTTGATCACGTGACTGAGATGACCTATCGCCGGCTCGGCAACTCCGGACTCGTGGTGTCCGTGGTGGGCGTCGGCTGCAACAACTTTGGCCGCAAGCTGGACCTCGACGGCACCCGGGCCGTCGTTGACGCCGCGCTGGACGCGGGGATCAACTTCTTCGACACCGCCGACATCTACGGTGAACCGCAGGGCGGCTCGGAGGAGCAGCTCGGTGCAGCCCTGCGGGGCCGCCGCGACGACGTGGTGGTGGCGACCAAGTTCGGCATGGACATGTCCGGGATGAACGGGCCGGACCATGGGGCCCGGGGGGCCCGGCGCTACATCGCGCGGGCGGTGGAGGCGTCACTGCGCCGGCTGGGCACCGACTACATCGACCTCTATCAGATGCATGAGCCGGACCCGGGCACCCCGATCGAGGAGACCCTGTCCGCGCTGGACGATCTCGTCCGGGCCGGCAAGGTGCGCTACCTCGGTAACTCCAACTTCGCCGGTTGGCAGATCGCGGACGCGGCCTGGGTCGCTCGGACCAAGGGCCTGACCCCGTTCGTCAGCGCGCAGAACCTGTACAGCCTGCTCCAGCGGGAGGTGGAGCAGGAGGTCGTACCGGCCTGCGAGCGCTTCGGCCTGGGTCTGCTGCCGTTCTTCCCGCTGGCCAACGGGCTGCTCACCGGCAAGTACAAGCGCAACGAACAGCCGCCGGCGGGCAGCCGGTTGGCCGGGGGCGGACGGTACGCCGAGCGTCTGGCCGCAGCGCCGTGGGACACCATCGAGGCGATCGAGAAGTACGCCGCCGAGCGTGGGCTCACCATGCTCCAGGTGGCGATCGGCGGCCTGGCCGCCCAGCCGGCGGTCACCTCGGTGATCGCCGGAGCCACCACGCCCGATCAGGTGCGGGCCAACGCCGCCGCCGGGTCCTGGCAGCCGTCCACCGAGGATCTGGCCGACCTGAACGCTCTCTTCTGAGTCGACTGACGCTCTCTTCTGGGCCGTTTGGTCGTTCTCTTCTGGGCCGTTTCCATATCGCACGATCAGCTGGGTGATAGCTGGACAACCAGGCACGTCGCGTCGTTGTCAATCGACGTGCCTGGTTGTCTTTCGGTGCAGGTATGCCCGGTCACCTCTCTTTACTTGAGGTCGCCAACGTCGTAGCCTCGGCAAGGAAGTAACCCACGGGAGCCCGGTGGACCGGGCTGAGAGGGGGGCTGGCGAGCCCCCGACCGTCGAACCTGATCCGGGTAATGCCGGCGCAGGGAGGAGTGTTGCCGTGTTGTCCTTGGGACGACTGCATCTTGTCACCGACACCCGGCCCGGGCGTGATCCGCTTACCGTCGTCCGGGCTGCACTTTCGGCGGCCGGTCCGGATCTCGTGGTGCAGGTCCGGGTCGAGGACACCGCCAGCGACCGGGAAGCGTACGAGCTGACGGTCCGAGTCATCGAAATGTGCGCCGAGGCGGGGGCGCTTTGCCTGGTCAACGACCGGTTGCATGTCGCGCTGGCGGTGGGGGCGGCAGGTGGACACGTCGGGGCCGAGGACCTGCCAGTGGCCGCCGCCCGGCGGGTGCTCGGACCAGCCGCCGTGCTCGGTGCCACCGCCCGGGACCCGGATGCGGCTCTCCGGGCGGTGGTGGCCGGGGCCAGCTATCTCGGCGTCGGTCCGTGCCACGCCACCACGACGAAGGATGGTCTACCACCGCCGATCGGCCCGGCCGGCGTACGGACGGTGGCGGCGGCGGTGGACGTCCCGGTTGTCGCGATCGGGGGCGTCACCGTCGAACGGGTACCCGAATTGCTGGCCGCTGGCGCGTACGGGGTCGCGGTGGTCGGGGCAGTCTCTTCCGCGGCTGATCCGGCACGTGTCGTCGCCACGCTGCTCGGGGCACTCGCATGTTAGGAAGGGCCCCTTTTACACCAGAAACCGATAACAAGGGGCCCTTCCTTTCAGATGTGGCGGTGGTGGGGGGCGGGCCGATTGGGCTGGCCATCGCGTGGCGGTGTGCCATGCGCGGGATGCGGGTGACGGTCTACGATCCGGAGTCCGGGTCAGGTGCGTCGGGGGTGGCCGCCGGCATGCTCGCCCCAGTCACCGAGGCGTACTTTGGTGAGAGGGAGTCGACTCGGCTGATGACCGAGTCAGCCGCCCGGTGGCCCGGATTTGCCGCCGAACTCGCCGAACTGTCCGGGTTGGACGTCGGCTATCGCACGGAGGGCACCCTGGTCGTCGGGCTTTCCCCGGACGACCTGGCCGAGGCACAGCGGCTCTGGTCGTACCAGCATGGCCTCGGGCTGCCGATCACGCCGCTGCGCCCGGCGCAGTTGCGCGACCGCGAGCCGCTGCTCACCCCCGTCGTACGCGGTGGGGCGCACGCACCCGACGACCACCAGGTCGATCCCCGGCGCCTGGTCGCCGCACTTCGGATCGTCGCGGGTAAGGCCGGGGTGTCGTTCGTTCCGACCACTGTTACCGATCTGTCCACTGTTTCCGCATCGGTCGTGGTGGTGGCGGCCGGCTGCGGTACGGCGGCGCTGACCGGGCTGCCGGTTCGGCCGGTGAAGGGGCAGATTCTCCGACTGCGCGCACCCGGTGGCGGCGCGCCGGGCATCCGGCATGTGATCCGGGGGTACGCCCACAGTCGGTCGGTCTATCTCGTACCGCGTGCCGACGGCGAGGTGGTGGTCGGTGCGACGGTCGAGGAACGAACCGATGCGACGGTCACGGCCGGAGCAGTGCTGGACCTGCTCCGGGCGGCGACCGACCTGGTGCCGGGGATCGCCGAGTACGAGCTGGTGGAGGCACGGGTCGGGTGGCGGCCCGGTACGCCGGACAACGCCCCGATTCTCGGGCCGCTGCCGGACCGGCCGGCGGTGGTGGTGGCGACCGGGCACTACCGGCACGGCATCCTGCTCACCCCGATGACCGCCGAACTGATCGCCGAGCTGCTGATGACCGGCGTACCGGCCCGGGTGCTGGGGCCGTTCCTGCCGGGCCGTTTCGTAGCCGCTGCCTGAGTAGGTGGCGGGCTGATCGGGAGTGGGGTACGTGATGGAGCTGATCGTGAACGGCGAGGGGCGGACGGTTTCCGCCGACGCGACCGTGGCCGAGTTGGTGGCGGAGTTGACGGCGCCGCCCCGCGGGGTGGCGGTCGCGGTCAACGGCGAGGTGGTGCCTCGGGCGGGATGGCCGGTCACGGTGCTGTGCGCCGGTGACCGGGTCGAGGTGCTGACTGCGGCCCAGGGCGGGTGACCGGAGTGGGCGCGACGGAGACGGTGGCGGTCGGGGTGAGCGCGACGGAGACGACGGCGGTCGGAGTGACTGCGACGAAGGCTGCGGTGACCGGGGGCGACCGGTTTCGACTCGGCGGGGAGACCTTCGGCTCCAGGCTGATCCTTGGCACCGGCGGGACATCCAGTCTGTCCGCGCTGGCGGCGGCAATCCACGCCGCCGGTACCGAACTGGTGACCGTGGCGTTGCGTCGGGTCGACACCGCTGCCACGATGCGCGGTGGCCTGCTGGAGTTGCTGGACCGGTGTGGGGTGCGGGTACTGCCGAACACGGCTGGCTGTTACACCGCGACCGAGGCGGTCAAGACGGCCCACCTGGCCCGCGAGGCGTTCGGTACCTCGTGGGTGAAGCTGGAGGTGATCGGCGACGAGCGCACGCTGCTGCCCGACGGGGTGGAGTTGCTGCGAGCGGCCGAGCAGCTGGTGGATGACGGTTTCACCGTGTTGCCGTACACCTCGGACGATCCGGTGCTGGCCCGCCGGCTGGCGGACCTGGGCTGCGCTGCCGTCATGCCGGCTGGGGCTCCGATCGGTTCGGGGTTGGGCATCACCAACCCGCACCACATCCGGCTGATCCGGCAGAGCGTCGACGTGCCGGTGATTCTCGACGCGGGGATTGGGACCGCGTCCGACGCCGCGTTGGCGATGGAACTGGGTTGTGACGCGGTGCTGCTGGCCAGTGCGGTCACCCGGGCCGCCGACCCGGCCCAGATGGCGACGGCGATGCGGCTTGCGGTCGAGGCGGGCCGGTTGGCGGCCGGGGCGGGCCGGATTCCCCGCCGATTCCACGCGTTGGCCTCCACCCCGGACGAGGGGCGGCCGGAGCTGTGAACCGGCGCGATTCCGGCGTACCGACGGGTGTACTGCTCTTCACCGACCGCGGGCAAGCCAGCCAGCCGCTGACGGAGGTGGTCCGTGCGGCGGTGGCGGGTGGTGTCCGGTGGGTGGTGCTGCGGGAGCGGGACCTGTCACCCGTCGAACGGGCCCGACTCGCTGACCAACTGCGGACGATCCTCGACGGCGTGGCCGGCGAGTTGATCGTCGCCGGTCCGGATCCGCTCGGCGGGGCCGCCGTGCATCTGTCGGCCACCGGGTGGGTGGATCCGCCGGCAGTAGGTCTGCCCGTAGTGGGGCCGGGGGCCGGTACGGCGTCCCGGCTGGTCGGCCGGTCCTGCCATGACTCGACCGAACTGGATCGGCTCACCACTGAGGACTACGTGACACTGTCACCGGTCTTTCCGAGCCGATCCAAGCCCGGGTACGGCCCACCCCTGCTGCCGGCCGGCTTGGCCCGGCTGGCTCGGCGTACCCGGGTGCCGGTCTTCGCGCTCGGTGGGGTGACCTCGCCGGACCAGGTCGTGGCGTGTCGGGCAGCGGGTGCGGCCGGGGTGGCGGTGATGGGCGCGGTGATGCGGGCCGACGATCCGACCGGCGTGGTTCGAGCCCTGGTCGACGCGGTCGCGGCGCCGATGGTCGATGCGGTCCGGGTGGGGGTGGGTCGATGACGCCCCCGGTGGTGCTCACCATCGCGGGATCGGATCCCGGGGCGGGTGCCGGGATCCAGGCCGACCTGAAGGTCTGTGCCGCGCTCGGGGTGTACGGCACGTCGGTGGTTACCGCCACCACCGCACAGAACACCCTCGGGGTCTTCGGGGCCCATCCGGTCCGGCCCGACGTGGTGACCGCACAGCTCGATGCGGTGCTGGCGGACTTCTCGGTGCGGGCGGTCAAGACTGGCATGCTCGATACCGCGGAGATCGCGTCCGTGGTGGCGGCCCGGGCCCGGGCCGGTCTGCTGCCCAATCTGGTGGTCGATCCGGTGCTGGTCTCGACCAGCGGGCACCGGCTCGGTGTGGTCGGCGCGGTGGAGCCGTTGCTGCCGTACGCGCTGGTGGCCACGCCCAACTGCGCGGAGGCCGCCGCGATCGTGGGGCGACCGGTGACGACCCCGACCGAGATGGCGGCTGCGGCGCGGCAGATTGCCGCTGGTGGCCCCCGGTACGTGGTGGTGACCGGCGGCGACCGGTCTGCCGGGTCGGAGGCGGTCGACGTGTTGTGGACCGGGGCGGAGATCCAGGTGCTGGCCGGGCCCCGGGTCGACACCGTACACACCCATGGCACCGGTTGCTCGTTCTCGGCCGCACTCACCGTACGGCTCGCCTTGGGTGACCCGGTTCCCGAGGCGGTGCGCTTCGCCAAGTCCTACGTTGCTGCGGCACTCGCCGGTGCCCGGGACTGGCGTCTGGGCGGGGGCCGGGGCCCACTGGACCACTTCGGATGGAACCGACCAATGGTCGGCGATGGCTGACGTCGATGCCGAACAGCAGCAGGAGGTAGCTCGTGGAAGCTCGTCGCAAGGTGTACGTCCAGGGGCCGCGGCCGGATATCCGGGTGCCGTTCACCGAGGTGATGCTCGCCGGGGACGAGCCGCCGGTGCGGCTCTACGACACCTCCGGGCCGGGGGCAGACCCGGAGGTCGGTCTGCCACCGATGCGCGCGCAGTGGATCGTGGAGCGGGCCGACATCGCACCGGTACGAGGAGGTGGTACCCCCCTGGCCGGGGTCGACGGCCGTCGGCCCACTCAACTCGCCTATGCCCGAGCTGGTCTGGTCACGTCGGAGATGGAGTTCGTCGCGCTGCGGGAGAACCTGCCGGTCGAGTTGGTACGGGCGGAGATTGCCGCCGGTCGGGCGGTGCTGCCGGTGAACGTGAACCATCCCGAGTCCGAGCCGATGGTCATCGGCAACCGGTTCCTGGTGAAGGTCAACGCCAACATTGGCACCTCGTTGGTGACCTCCTCGGTGGCCGAGGAGGTGGAGAAGCTGACCTGGGCGACCCGGTGGGGTGCCGACACCGTGATGGACCTGTCCACGGGCCGGTGGATCCACCAGACCCGGGAGGCGATCGTCCGCAACTCGCCGGTGCCGATCGGGACGGTGCCGATCTACCAGGCGCTGGAGAAGGTCGACGGGGATCCGGTGCGGCTCTCCTGGGAGGTGTTCCGGGACACCGTTGTCGAGCAGGCCGAGCAGGGCGTGGACTACATGACGGTGCATGCCGGGGTGCTGCTGCCGTATGTGCCGTTGGCGGTGGACCGGGTCACCGGTATCGTCTCCCGGGGCGGCTCGATCATGGCTGCCTGGTGCCTGGCCCATCATGAGGAGAACTTCCTCTACACCCACTTTGCCGAGTTGTGCGAGATCCTTGCCCGGTACGACGTGACGATCTCCCTGGGTGACGGGCTGCGTCCAGGCTCCATTGCCGACGCCAACGACGCGGCGCAGTTCGCCGAGTTGCGCACGTTGGGCGAATTGACCCGGGTGGCCTGGGAGCACGACGTGCAGGTGATGATCGAGGGGCCCGGCCATGTGCCGATGCACAAGATCAAAGAAAACGTCGACCTGCAGCAGGAGTTGTGCCACCAGGCGCCGTTCTACACGCTCGGTCCACTGACCACGGACATCGCCCCGGCGTACGACCACATCACCTCGGCGATCGGCGCGGCGATGATCGGTATGTTCGGTACGGCGATGCTCTGCTACGTAACCCCGAAGGAGCATCTCGGGCTGCCGGACCGGGACGATGTGAAGGCAGGGGTGATCGCGTACAAGATCGCAGCCCATGCCGCCGACCTCGCCAAAGGGCACCCGGGTGCTCAGGTCTGGGATGACGCGTTGAGCCGGGCGAGGTTCGAGTTCCGGTGGGAGGACCAGTTCAACCTCTCGCTCGATCCGGAGACCGCCCGGTCGTACCACGATGCGACGCTGCCGGCGGCTCCGGCGAAGGCAGCCCACTTCTGTTCGATGTGCGGGCCAAAGTTCTGTTCGATGCGGATCAGCCAGGATCTCAAGGAGTACGCCGATCGCGGTATGCAGACCAAGTCGGCGGAGTTCGTGGCCGCCGGCGGCAACGTTTACCTACCGTTAGCCTGAGCCCTTTGCTTTGCTTCCCCATGGGAAACTTCTCGCCGGTTCTTATCGCATGCCATATCGGCCAACCTATTTCGGCATCTCAGCTGTCCGGAGAAAGAAGGCTGGTCGGAGCGGAAGTGTTTCTGTTGGGGAAGCAAGGCAAGGGATGGATGCGGCCAATCAATAGTCTGTGGTCGAAGTAGCGGAGAGTCAGATTGGTGGAGGGAGATTGGAAGCTGTCTGAGCGTTCGTCAGTCGCCTGTCCGCGCCGGCGGTGGTACCGCCCCCAATTGTGGTAGTACCTCACTGGCGATGAGTTCCAGGTGGTCCAGATCGGCCATGTCGATCAGACGTAGATGGACTCGGCTGGTACCGATCGCGGCGAACTCGCCGAGGCGGTCGACGAGCTGGTCAGGTGAGCCGACCACCGGGTCCTCCGGCGGCAGTGCGCTGGGCACGTGCAGCGGAGCAGCCCGCCGTCGGGCCTCCGCATCGGTACGGCCGATCGCCACGACGATGCCAGCCGAGAAGACCAGGGGTGCCCGGCCGCTGTCGGTTCGTCCGAACCGGTCGCAGGCCTCGGTGACCCGTTCGTACATCTCGGCGGTCGCTGCCACGGTCTTGAACGGCGCGTTGAACTCGTCAGCGAAGCGGGCGGCCAGTTCCGGGGTGCGCTTCGCGCCGCTGCCACCGATGATGACGGGCGGGCCCGGCACCTGCACTGGTTTGGGCAGCGCAGGGGAGTCGACCAGCCGGTAATGGTCACCATGGTGGTTGTACCGCTCACCGGCGGGAGTGGACCACAGTCCGGTGATGACCTCGAGCTGCTCTTGCAGTCGGTCGAAGCGCTGCCCGACGGTGGGGTACGGAATGCCGTACGAATGATGCTCGCGCTCGTACCAGCCGGATCCGATGCCCAGTTCGACCCGGCCGCCGCTCATCTGGTCGACCTGGGCGACCATCACCGCCAACGGGCCGGGCAGCCGGAAGGTTGCCGAGGTGACCAGCGTCCCGAGCCGGAGCCGGTGGGTCTCCCGGGCCAGCCCGGCCAGGGTAAGCCAGGCGTCAGTCGGCCCAGGGGCCCCGTGGTCGTCGGCCATCGCCTGGTAGTGGTCGGCGCGGAAGAAGCCCTCGAACCCACTGTCCTCGGCCAGTCGGGCGAACCGGAGCTGGTCGTCGTAGGTCGCACCCCGATGAGGTTCGGTGAAGACGCACACCCGTGTGATCATTATTTCCCCTTGCCCGCTGATGCCAGGTCTGCGGCCGAGGCAGCTGACGGCTCGACCCGGTCGGCTGGACCGCCGTCGGGCGCGGTGTCGGGTCCATCTTGTTCCATCAGTAGTTCGTGCAGGTCAGCGCTGCATCGGGCGACCTCTTCGAGGTGGTCGTTACGGCCCAGGGTGCGTGGTCGAGGGATGTCGATGTCGACCACCTTTCGGATCCGTCCGGGCCGGGGGCTGAGGACGACCACCCGGTCGGCGAGCAGCACCGCCTCGTCGATGGAGTGGGTGACGAAGACGACGGTGGAGCGGTTCTCCATGTGGACGCGCTGCAACTCGACCGACAACTCCTGCCGGGTCAGGGTGTCCAGGGCGGAGAACGGCTCGTCCATCAGCAACACCCGAGGGTTGCTGATCAGCGACCGGCACAGGGAAACCCGCTGCTGCATGCCACCGGAGAGCTCGTGGGGCAGGCGTTTCTCGAAGCCGCCGAGGCCGGCCATCTCCAGCAGCTCCTGCGCGCGGGTTCGATGCTTGGCCCGGCGCCAGCCGAAGACCTCCACCGGAAGCAGCACGTTGTCGAGCACCGACCGCCAGGGCAGCAGCGCAGGCCGCTGGAACAGCATCGCGATGTCCTGCCGTGGCCTGGTCACGGGTTCGTCGGCGACGGAGACCAGCCCGTCGGTCGCGGGCAGGAGGCCGGCGATGATGCGGAGCAAAGTGGACTTGCCGCAGCCGGATCGGCCGAGTATCGCCACGAACTCACCGTCGGCCACGTTCAGGTCGATGCCGTGCAGCGCCTCCACCTTGCCGCCGCGGCCAGAAAAGGTGCGGGAAACTCCCGAAAGTCGGATCATCCGGCAGGCTCCAGTCCAGTGACGACGGATCATCAGGCTGGGCAAGGCTAACCGCATTGGCTCCGCAAAGCAGCCCCCGGGGTCGGTGCGATGTTTTGTTTCCGTTCCGCAACCTGATGACTCTGGCGCCACAAAGGTGTGATTCTCGTACGCTGTCCGGCGAAGAATCTTCACCCGACACGGCAGCGCGTACAAACCCCTTGGCTCGATGCCGTACCGCTAGCTGAACCCCTCCGGAAGGCTCGCGCCTCCGGTCGGAAAGGAAACGGTTTTCATGAAAAGGCTCACCCGGACGGTCACAACAGTGGCGCTCGCCACGGCACTGGCGCTTGTGGGTGGTTGCAGCTCGGACAAGTCCGAGGACTCCAAAGGCGATGGCAAACTCGAAAAAGTGACGTATCTCACTTCTTTTGGTAACTTCGGGCGTGACGCCTATGCATGGGTCGCCAAGGAGAAGGGATTCTTCAAAGAGGCTGGCTTCGATGTCGACATCAAGTCCGGCCAGGGCACCGGCGGCAACATCGGGCTCGTGGTCAGCGGCAAGGCCGACTTCACCCCGGTCGACCTGACCGGTGCGTTGTTGCAGGTCGGCAAGGGTGAGGCCAAGGACTTCGTCGCGGTGGCAGCCATCCAGCAGCGCACCATGGCGGCGATCTTCTCGACCGAAGGTCAGGGCATCACCACCCCGAAGGACCTCGAAGGCAAGAAGATCGCCGACACCGCCGGGTCCGTCGTCCGGCTGCTCTTCCCGACGTACGCCCGGCTGGCCGGGGTGGACGCCAGCAAGGTCCAGTGGCCCAACGGCGAGGCGTCGGCGCTCATGGGCATGCTCGGCTCGGGGGCCGTCAACGGCATCGGGCAGTTCGTCGTGGGTAAGCCCACCGTCGAGGCGGTCACCAAGAAGAAGGCCGTCATGTTGCCGTACAGCGACGTGATGACCGACCTCTACGGCAACGTGCTGATCACGTCGAGCAAGATTGCCAAGGAGAAGCCCGACATGGTCAAGCGCTTCACCGAGGCGCTGCTCAAGGGGCTCGAATACAGCCTCGCCAACTCGGCCGAGGCGGGCGAGATCCTCAAGAAGAACGAGCCCACCGCCAATCCGCAGTCCGCCGCCGCCGAGTTGCAGCTGATGGAGGCGTTCGTTCGGTCGGCCGGTTCGGGGGCCAAGGTCGGCACGCTGGACAGCCAGCGGGTCGCGCGGTGCATCGCGCTGCTGCAGGGTGCCGGCTCGATCCCGGGCGGGCTCACCCCAGAGCAGATCGTCGACTTCAACGTGACGCCGAAGGGCTGAGCACCCGCGCGCTTTTAGTCGCAGTCGGGGGTGTGCCCGTCGGACGGATCCGACGGACGCACCCCCCGCGCTGTCCCGGCCTGGACCTTCCGGGCCGCCTGATTCGAACCTGTTGGGTCGAACGAGGAGGAACACATGACCGAGATCCGGTCAGCGCCGCAGCCGAAACGGGACGCGTCGATCTTGCGGGGCATCCGTCCGGCCCGGGCCACAGGTGTCGTACGCACGGTGGTGCCGCCCCTGCTCGGACTGGTGGTAACCATCGGGGTCTGGTGGCTGATCACCGAGGTCGAACTCGTCCACCCGATGGCGCTGCCGCCACCCCAGGATGTCCTGTCCGCCTTCACCACGTCCGCTGACCGCCTGATCGAGCAGACCAGCCTGACCGCCATGGAGACGCTGATCGGCTTCGGCCTTTCCACCGTGGCCGGAGTGCTGATCGGGCTGTTGCTGGCCGGCTCCCAGTTCGCGTCCCGAATGTTCTCGCCGCTGCTGGTGGCGGTCAACTCGGTACCGAAGATCGCCCTTGCGCCTCTGCTGGTGGTCACCCTCGGGTGGGGGCAGCCGTCCATCCTGACCATGGTCTTCCTGCTTTGCTTCTTTCCGATCGTCCTGGCCACCTCCACCGGGCTGACCACGACCCCGGCGGAGTTGGCCGAACTGGCACGGTCGTTGGACGCCTCCTGGTGGCAGGCGTTCCGCAAAATACGGTTGCCGGCCGCCCTTCCGCAGATCTTCGTCGGGCTGAAGGTGGCCATGCCACTGGCGGCCATCGGCGCGGTGATGGGTGAATTCCAGGCGGGTGAGGGGGGCCTGGGCTACGAGATCGTCCAGTCCCTCGGCGTCGGAGACAGCGCGACCGCCTGGGCAGCCATTTTGCTGATCGCGCTTTTCAGCATCCTGCTCTTCGCCGTACTGACGGTCGTCGAGCGGCTCGCGCTGCCCTGGGTACGGGCGACCACCTCTGCTCGCTGACCGAGGAACGTCATCGAGCGGCTGCAGCGAGAGGCCGGCCACAGTGTCGCAGCCGGCCACAGCGCGCAGCCGGTCACGGCGAGAAACGGCTACGGTGCGAAACGGCTACGGCGAGAAACGGCTACGAGCCGGCCCGGGTGGGCCGACTCGTAGCCGTCGTGTCGAGCCGGATCAACCGGCCAACCGCCACCGGCCACCCCGCGCTACCAGCGTGGTCAGCGCCTGGGGCATAAGCCCGGAGTGGTTGTCCGGGGTCATCCGAATCGGCCCGGACAGCCCTTCCAACTGGGAGGTCTCCAGGACGTCACGGATCGCGTCCCGGTTGAGAGCACCGTCCGTACCCTTGGCCTTCAGCACCGCGTCCGCGAGGAGCTGTACGGCGTCGGCGGCAAACGAGGAGGCCCCGTAGTAGCTGCCGAACCGGGCGGTGTAGGACCGGAACCACTGCTTGCGGGCAGCCGTGGCCGGCGTCGTCGCGATCACGTCGTCGATGACCATGGTCTGGGTAAAGACCAGCGTGGCATCTTTGGCCGCAGTCGCCGCGGTGCCGCCGCCGAGGAACAGGTCGCCCGCAGCCGACGCATCGAAGTAGAGCTGCCCGTCGAACGAGGTGGCCGCGACCGCTTCGGCAGCGAGTAGGGCCTGCTCAGCGGGGGTCCAGAGGACCATCGCGTCGATGTTGGAGCCGGTCAGGCTGCTGACAGCCTGCTTGAGTTCGGTGTCGGCGGGCTTGATTTCCTGGGACCGGCGCAGCGAGATGTCCACCTTCTCCAACTCGCTCTTCAGGAGCGTGGCACCCTCTTTTCCGTAGTCGTCGTCGGTGTGCAGTAGCGAGACCCGCTTGACGTTCTTGCGCTTGAGTTCGGTGGCTAACGCGGTAGCGGTGTCGATGGCGTTTGGCGCGAGTTTGAACATGTATCGGCGCTCGGCCACCGGACTGCTGATCTTGCTCGCCGGAGCAAGCGCGATCGTTGGGACCTTCTTGTCGTTGACGGTGCCGGCCGCGCCGACGGCGCATTCGTTGCAACCGCCCATGACGATGGCGCTCACCGTCGAGTCATTGGTGAAGTCACCGATGTTGCGCAGAGACTCCGCCGGATCGGATCGATTGTCCTTGACGATCAGTCGAATTTTCCGGGCGCCGAGCGCGCCGGAATCATTGAGCTGCTCGACCTTGAGATCCAGTGCCCGCTGGTAGGCCTTGCCAGCCGGTGCCGAGGCACCAGATAGTTCCAGGTCGGCTGCGATGACGATCTCACTGGTGTCCTGCTGCTCCCGGCTGAACGAACAGCCGGTCATAGTGGTAGCCAATAGGGCTGACGCGAACACCATGAGTGTCGCGGAGCGGATGGGCCTCAACTCAGTCCTCCATGTGCGCGGCGCGGGTTGATCTACCCGGTCACCGCCGACGGATCCGTCCTCATTGGATGAACGGGGGTAACGTGCCGTACGGTGTGCGCGAAGCCTTCAAACCTGCAAAACCTTGCCAATGGCGGGCGCTCGGGTCAAGCGGGGGCCCGCACGCGGTTCGGGACGGAGTTCCCACATATTGGCAGGACGAGATGTTTGCAAATCTTAACTTTCCAGCTGCAAACCGCCACTCTGGGCTATCCCGCCTGATCAGAGACTTGTGAGAATGAAGGTACTCGTTGAGTAGAACAGTGGTTGCGTGGCGTGTGACCGTTTTCAGGTCTCCTGCGACTTCCCAAACCGGCCACGTTCTGGTGAAATCGCGGCCGTGCCGCGTGCGGCCCTGTCCGCTGCACCAGGCACCGGTCGGTAGGTCATGCGTGGAAAGGACGACGGAGGCGATGTCGTGAGCACCGGACCTACGACCCTGCCCGAGAACGCTTCACCGGAGCACGGCGCTCGTCGCCGTTGGTTTCCCCGGCTACGCGATGCCAAGATTCGGTCCAAACTTGCGTTGATCCTTACTGTGCCGCTCGCCACAGTCATCGCGCTCGCCGCGATCCGACTGGTTGATGTGGGACAGGGAGCGCTCGACGCCAACCAGGCCCGGGCGTTGACCGAACTTTCCGCGGACGTCTCCGCGTTGACCCACGACGTGCACAAGGAACGCATGGCCGCAGCCGGCTTCCTTGCTGCCAGGTCCGGCAAGCCGGACGCGTACAACCTGCAGATCCGGAGCACCGACGAGCGGATCAGCGCCTACACCGCGAAGCGGCGCAGCATCGGTGACCTGCCCAGCGCGGTCGACGAACAGCTGCAGCTCATCGACGCGCACCTGACCGCCCTCACCGGCGCCCGCCAGGAGGTGCTGGACCGCAAGCAGATGCCAGTCGCCGAGGTCGTCCTGCGCTACGGCGTGATCCTGACCGACCTCGTCGCGTACAGCGAGTCGCTGAGCCAGCTGCCCGGCACCGACGCCCTCGTCGAAAGCCGGCGGGCGGTAGCCGCCTTCGCCCGCGCCAAGTCGGCCACCGCAGAGGAGCAGGCGGTCACCTTCGCCGCTCTCTCCAGCGGCAGGCTCGACGAGGAGCAGTTCTCCTCGTTCGTGGCGACGCTGACCAGCCAGCAGGAAGCGCTGCTCTCCTTCTCGCTCGCCGCGTCCCCGCAGCAGCAGGCACTGGTGAACAACACCGTCACCGGTGACGCCGTCGTGCTCGCCGACCGGGTGTCCTCGAACGTGACCCGGTCCGTCGGGCAGGCCCTCCAGGTCAGCGCCACCGACGCGGCGAACGCAATCGGCGCGGTCAACGACCTGATGCGCTGGGCCGAGATCCAGCTGGAGGCGCAGCTGTTCGCCCAGACCGATGAGGTCCGGTCGTCCGTCATCCAGCAGGCGATCACCGAGGGTCTCCTGGTACTGCTCGTTCTCGCCATCGCCATCGCGCTGGCCGTGATCCTGGCCCGGTCGCTCAACGACTCGCTGCGTCGGCTGCGGGAGGGTGCGCTCTCCGTGGCCAACCACGACCTGCCCGAGGCGGTCGCCCGGCTGCGCGACGTCGGCAATGTCGGCGACGGCGGCGTCGAGGAGATCGTGCGCCAGGTCCGGGACCCGATCCGGCTCTCCAACAAGGACGAGATCGGCCAGGTCGCGGCGGCCTTCAACGTCGTACACAAGGAGGCTGTCCGGGTCGCGGCCGAGCAGGCCGCACTGCGGACCAGCGTCTCGGCGATGTTCCTCAACCTGGCCCGCCGAAGCCAGGCGCTGGTCGACCGGATGATCGGTGAGCTCGACATGATCGAGCGTGGTGAGGAGGACCCGAAGCGGCTCGCCCAGCTCTTCGAGTTGGACCACCTCGCCACCCGAATGCGCCGCAACGACGAGAACCTGCTGGTGCTGGCGGGCGCCGACTCCACGGTGCCGCGTCGCGACGACGCCCTCCTCGTGGACGTACTGCGTGCCTCGCAGTCCGAGGTGGAGCTCTACAACCGGATCGAGTTCGGCACGGTCGACACCGACATCTCGGTCGCCGCGCACGCCGTCAACGACGTCGTACGTCTGGTCGCCGAACTGCTCGACAACGCCACCCGGTTCTCGGCACCGAACACGGCCGTGGTGGCCGATGCTCGGCGGATCCGGGACTACGTGCTGATCCAGGTCGAAGACCGGGGACTCGGACTTCGGGACGATCAACTGGAGGCCCTCAACCGGCGGTTGGCTGCTCCGCCCACCGTCGACGTGGCTGCCTTCCGACTCATGGGTCTGGCCGTGGTCAGCCGGCTGGCCTCCCGGCACAACATCCGGGTGGAGCTACGCCGCAACATCGAAGGCGGTACGGTCGCCCAGGTCACCCTGCCCGCTGGCGCGGTCGTCCTGCCCAAGCCGCAGGGACGTGAACTGATCAGCCGGCCTCGGCAGCCGCTGGCTGTGGAGCCGGGGCCGGCCGCAGGAGCACCGAGTGCCGGGGCGCCGGCCGCGCCGAACTGGTCCGACGCGCCTATGGGCGGGCGTACCGCTTCGGCGACGCTGTCGGACAACTGGCGGGACTCGTCGCCGCAGCAGTGGCAGACCACGAGTGACCAGCGGAACACCGCGTTCCAGGTCAACACGTCTGGGCAGACCAACAGCCAACCCATCGTGGGCTCGTTGCAGACGCCGCCCCCAGCCGTACAGACCCCGCCGCCAGCCGCCCCGCCGCAGTCGGCCGATTCCGGCTTCGGTACGCCGACCATGGCGTACCCGACTCTGCGGCCGCTGCCGCAACGGGCCGGCACCGACCGGCCAATGCAGTCTGCGGCACCCTCGGCCGGGCCGGTAGCGGGGATGACCGCTACCCCGCCGGTGATGCCCGCAACGGTGGCCCCGGCTCCGCCGGCGGTCCCGACCCCACCGGCCAGTGGTGCTACTCCGCGTCCGGAGGAGTCCGGCGATTCGCCCATCTTCCGGGAGATGGAGACGGCCTGGTTCCGGTCGCACGGGCAGGACGCGACTCAGATCTTCACGATGCCGCCGATCGACGACGGCCCCCCGCCAGCGACGGCCACGACCGCGCCGCCGGCTCCGGCCCGGCGTCCGCTGCCGTCCCGGACGCCGGGGGAGAGCGCGCCGCCCCCGTACACGCCACCGGCCACCCCGGCTCCGGCCCCCTCGGCCGGTGCGAACACGACGACCGGGACGATCCCGGCCACGCCGGCCGCGCCGCCGCCCGGCCGGGGCGACAGCGCGTGGCGTACGGCAGCGGACGAGGGTTGGGCCCGAGCCACCCAGGCCGCCGAGCCGGCCGCCGCCGGCACCACCCGATCCGGTCTGCCCAAGCGGGTGCCCCAGGCGCAGCTGGTGCCTGGTGGAGTCGCTGAGAAGCCCCGGGAGCGGGCCCGGCGGACGCCGGATGAAGTACGCGGTCTCTTGTCGGCCTACCACCGTGGCGTCCAGCGCGGCCGGTCGGTCACCGGGGACCCGAACGGCACCTCAACCAAGGAGACGAGCGAATGAACAGGCCAGCGGCGATGCAGGACATGGGTTGGCTGCTCACCAACTTCGCCGACAGCGTGGCGGGGATCGCCCACGTGGTGGCGGTCTCGGCTGATGGGTTGCTCCTCGCCTCCTCGCGGGACTTGCCGGGGGACCGGGCCGACCAACTCGCGGCGATCACCTCGGGCGTGGTGAGCCTGACCGATGGCGCATCCCGTATGTTCAATGCCGGCGGTGTGCTGCAGACCGTCATCGAGATGGACAGTGGCTATCTCTTCCTGATGTCCATCAGCGACGGTTCCTCCATGGCGGTACTGGCCGCGCGCAGTTGCGATGTCGGTCAGGTGGGTTACGAGATGGCGTTGCTGGTCGAGCGGGTGGGTGCGGCACTCGTACCGTTGCCCCGCGACGCCGTTGTTCGGTAGTAGTACCTGTGCGACCGGGATTGACGCTGGTGAAGCCGTGACTCGACCGGAAGGAGGGGCCCGTAAATGGACAGACGCCGCGAGGATCCACGGGGTGCATTGGTCCGACCGTACGCGGTCACCCGTGGCCGTACCGAACCGCGCCAGGACATCGCCATCGAGGCGGTGCTGACGGCGAGTCCGGCAGCGGTGATGGAGTCCCGGTTTGCCGGGCACGACAAGCATCGCATCGCCACGGTCTGTGAGGGCCGGGCGCAGTCACTGGCGGAGATCGCCGCGTACACCCGGCTCCCCCTGGGAGTCGCCCGGGTGCTGGTCGCCGACATGGTGGCCGACAGCCTGCTGACGCTGCACAGTGCCGCTCCCGCTGAGGCGTACGAGGAGCGGATGGAACTGCTTGAGAGGGTGCTAAGTGGACTTCGCAGGCTATGACCCAGCCGGGTCGCGCCGCGGCGGAGGGATCACCTCCGCGAAGATCGTCGTTGCGGGTGGATTCGGTGTAGGCAAGACAACACTGGTCGGTGCGGTCTCGGAGATCACTCCGCTGACCACCGAGGCGGTCATGACGGCCGCCGGTGTGGGTATCGACGATCCGTCGAAGGTGCCGGGGAAGCAGACCACCACGGTGGCGATGGACTTCGGCCGGATCACCATGGCCCAGGATCTGATCCTCTATCTGTTCGGTACCCCCGGTCAGACCCGGTTCTGGTTCATGTGGGACGAGATCATCCGGGGTGCGGTGGGAGCCGCCGTTCTGGTCGACACCCGACGGATCACCGACGCCTTCGCGCCGCTGGACTACTTCGAGAACCGACAACTGCCGTACGTGGTGGCGTTGAACCGTTTCGACGGCGCGCCGCAGTACGAGCCGGAGGAGGTACGGGAGGCGTTGGCCATCGCGCCACACGTCCCGCTCGTCCTGACCGACGCCCGACACCGGGAGTCGGTCAAGCAGGTGCTGGTGAACGTGGTGCAGCACGCGATGGCCACGTTGCAGTCCCAGCACGGCCGGGGCTTCCCGACCCCGGTTGGCTGACCAGCCACGCTCCGTTCGGCCCGCGCCGGCCGGTCGACCTCGTCGTCGACCGGCCGGCGCGGTGCTTCAGTCGATGGCGAGTCGGTAGCCGCGGCGGAGCACCGTCTGCACCATGCCCGGCACCCGGAGCGTCGCCCGGAGCCGGGCTACCGCCATCTCGACCGTGTGTCCGTCTGATCCTCGCGGCAGACTGTGCAGCAGCGCGGCTCGGGTCAGCACCCGGCCGGGCGTACCGGCCAGGGCCCGCAGAACCGTCATCGGCGCGGGGGCCAGCGAATGTGGGGTTCCGTCCAGGACCGCGACATGCCCGCGCAGGGTCAGCCGGTGACCCGCGACCTGGAGGTCGATCACGCGGCGTGGCAGCTCCGCGGCGATGGCCCGGACCAGGGCGCCAAGTCGGGCCTGGCCGGGCACCAGCACCGGTACCCGGTGTCGATGCAGCGGCGCGGCGACGAGCGGACCGACGCAGGCGGCCAGTACGTCGGTGCGTAGGGCCGCCAGTACCGCCTCGACGTCCGGCCCAGCGGCGTGCAGCAGGCTGTCAATGGCGGGGGTGGCGGTGAACGTGATCGCGTCCACCAGCCGGTTGGTCACCAGGAACACCAGCCGGCGCAGGGGAGCCAGGTCGGCCGGGGTGGACCACCGGTAGCCGGGTCCCCCGGCGGCCAGGGGGACGAGCCGGAGCGCCGGAGTGGCCACCACGCGGGCCCCCTGACGTTCGAGCAGGGCGGCGAGTTCGTCCCGCCGACGATCGATGGTCACCGCCACCGTGAAGCCGGCCAGCTCGCCCGTCATCGGCGCTCCCGGTCACGGGGAAGCTGGTCCGTTCGGGATGGGGCCCGTTGGCTCCCCGTGGCGGTACCCGTACGGTCTGCCATCCCGGAAGCGTCCCGGCGTCGGGTTTCCGGCGTAGGTCCCAATTGTTTCGAGCCGGCTAAGACCCGCTGTTCCGACCGTCAGCATACGTCCGACAGGATGACCGACGGTCATACCCGGGGTAAGCTGGTCGATATGACTGCCAAGGTGACCCTGTCGTTCTCCGAGGAAACGATCGAGGAAGCCAGACGCTTCGCCCAGCGGGACGGGATGTCGCTCTCCGCCTGGATCAACCAGGCCGCGCGGGAAAAGGCGCTCCGCGAGGTCTTCGCCGCGCACGCCGCCGCGGTCCGGCAGGCCGGCTTCGACCTGGAAGCCACCGCCCTCGCCGACGAACGCGAAGCGGAAATGGTCGACGATGCCATGTTCGGCGGGGGCGCGCGTGCTGCGTAGAGGCGAGATCTGGCGCATCGAGGGAGCTCGGGAACGGCTCGGCCTGGTGGTCAGTTCCGACGTCTACAACAGCACCGACGTACCGATCGTGATCGTGGTGGAAGTGGTCGAGGAGGAGTTGCTCCGGGATTCGCCGCTGGCCGTACCGATGGGTGACTACGTGGTGATGCCCGACCGGCTCTCCTCGCCGATGAAGAAGTGGTTTACCGAGTGTGTCGGCGCGGCCGACTCGGACACCATGTTCCGGGTCTCCCGGGCACTACGGATCATTCAGAACCTCTGACCAGGGCCCGCTGCCGATCGTTGTCGACCAGCCATCCCCTAATGGGGCAGCCATCCCCGCCCTGAGGAAAGTCAGGGGTGGCCCCCGACCTTCGGAAGCCGAAGAATTCTCGCGAACTCCGTAGCCTCTAGCCATGCTCACTGTAGAAGCCGGGCTGAGTACGGCAGAGGTGGCCGAACGGGTCGCCACTGGCCGGGTCAATGATGTCCCGGTCCGCTCTGGACGGAGCGTCACGGAGATTATCCGGGCCAATCTGTTCACCCGGATCAACGCCATCATGGGTGTGCTCTTCGTACTCATCCTCACGGTCGCACCGATCCAGGACGCGCTCTTCGGCGGTGTGATCATCGCCAACACGCTGATCGGCGTGGTGCAGGAGTTACGCGCCAAACGCACGCTGGACCGGCTGGCGATCGTCGGCGCCGCCCGCCCGGTGGTACGCCGGGACGGCAGGTCGGCCGAGGTGGCCGCAGCGGACATCGTCCTCGACGATCTCATCGAACTCGGACCGGGCGACCAGATCGTGGTCGACGGGGTGGTCACCGAGGCGACGCAGCTGGAGGTGGACGAGTCCCTGCTCACCGGAGAAGCCGATCCGGTACGGAAGGAACCAGGCGATCAGGTGCTCTCCGGCAGCTTCGTGGTGGCCGGCACCGGTGCCTGCACCGCCACCCGGGTCGGTCGCGCCGCGTACGCCGCCCGGCTGGCTGAGGAGGCCAGCCGGTTCACCCTGGTCAACTCCCAGCTGCGCAGTGGCCTGGACACCATCCTGCGGTTCGTCACCTGGTTGATCATCCCAGCCGGCCTTGCCCTGATCGCCAGCCAGTGGCTGGTCAACCGGGACGACCTGCCGGAGGCGATCCGCCGGATGGTCGCCGGCCTGGTGCCGATGGTGCCCGAGGGACTGGTCCTGCTCACCTCGATGGCCTTCGCGGTGGGGGTGATCCGGCTCGGCCAGCGCCGCTGCCTGGTGCAGGAACTGCCGGCCATCGAAGGGTTGGCCCGGGTCGACGTGGTCTGCCTGGACAAGACCGGCACGTTGACCGACGCCGAGATGCAGATCGCCGAGGTCCGGCGCCTCGACCCGGCGGCGCCGGTGGCCGAGGTGTTGGGCATGCTCGGCGCGGCCGACGAGCGCCCCAACCCGAGCCTGCGGGCCATCATCGAGGCGCACCCCGCGCCAGCGGGCTGGACGGTCCAGGAACGGATGCCCTTCTCCTCGGCCCGGAAGTGGAGCGGAGCCATCCTCACGGATCCGACCGGGGCCAGCACCACCTGGCGGCTCGGTGCCCCCGACGTCCTGCTGCCGACCGGCCATCCGGTGCTCGCCGAGGTCGACGAGTACGGCGTACGAGGACTCCGGGTGCTGCTGTTGGTCCAGCAGCGGGACGAGGCGTCCGGGGTGCCGGTGGCCCTGGTGGTGCTCGCCCAGCGACTGCGGGCCGAGGCGCCGGACACGTTGCGATACTTCGCCGAGCAGGGCGTCGCGGTGAAGGTGATCTCCGGCGACAACGCTCGCTCGGTGGGCGCGGTCGCCCGGAGCCTCGGACTGCCCGGCGGGGACCACCCGGTGGACGCCCGCAGCCTGCCCACCGACCCGGCGGCGCTCGCCGATCTCGCCGAGGCGAACACCGTCTTCGGGCGGGTGGGACCGCAGCAGAAACGGGAACTGGTGACCGCCCTCCAGGCCCGGGGACACACCGTGGCGATGACCGGGGACGGGGTCAACGACGTACTCGCGCTCAAGGATGCGGACATCGGGGTGGCGATGGGGTCGGGGAGCCCGGCCAGTCGGGCGGTCGCGCAGATCGTCCTGCTGGACGACAGCTTCGCCGCGCTGCCCGCCGTGGTGGCCGAGGGCCGCCGGGTGATCGGCAACATCGAGCGGGTCGCCAACCTGTTTCTCACCAAGACCGTCTACTCGGTGCTGTTGGCGATCATGGTGGTGGTCAGTCAGGTGCCGTACCCGTTCCTGCCCCGGCACCTCACGCTGGTCTCGTCGCTGACCATCGGTATTCCGGCGTTCTTCCTGGCCCTCGCACCCGGTGCCGAGCGCGCCCGCAGCGGCTTCGTCGGGCGGGTGGTGCGCTTCGCTGTGCCGGCCGGGGCGGTGGCGGCGGTGGCGACGATCACGTCGTACCTGTATGCCCGGCAGGTCTACGGCGGGAACCTGGCCGCCGAGACCTCGGTCGCCACGCTCACCCTCTTCCTGGTCGGGCTCTGGGCGGTGGCGGTCATCGCCCGGCCGTACACCTGGTGGCGGGTCCTGCTTCTGTTCGGCCTGGGGGCGGCCTTCGCGACGGTGCTGGCCGTGCCGTACCTCCAGGAGTTCTTTCAGTTGGAGTTGGTCGGTGGCCGAGCGCCCGGGGTCGGGCTGGGGATCGCGGTGATCGCTGGGTTGCTGCTGGAGGTCGTCTGGCTACTGCTCGGTCGCCGGGCCCGCCGGCTTCCTCAGGGGCCTGCCCGGCTTCCTCAGGGGCCTGCCCGGCCTCCCCAGGAGGCCGATCGGGTACGCCCTACCGAGGCCGACCGGGTACGTCCGGAGGAAGATCAGGTTGGGGCGCTATCATCAGTACGGCCTGATCATAATGAGCCGGTCATCTGACCGGCCCCGTTTTGACCCCACGACCGGCGAGCGAGTATCGTTGCCTGCTGTTGTGCTACAGCCGACGGCGTGCCCCACCAGGTACGCTTGGTCGTTCGTGCGCCCCTTATGATCGGCGCCCGACCCCAGACCGCCGACGAGACAAGGTAGACCTGTGCGTACGTACAGCCCGAAGCCGGGTGAGATCGAGCGTCAGTGGCACGTCATCGACGCCTCTGATGTCGTGCTGGGCCGCCTGGCCACCCACGCCGCCACGTTGCTTCGTGGTAAGCACAAGCCGACTTTCGCGCCGCACGTCGACACGGGTGACTTCGTGGTCATCGTGAACGCGGGCAAGGTTGCGCTGACCGGCAACAAGCGGCACACCAAGATCGCCTACCGCCACTCCGGATACCCGGGTGGTCTGAAGCAGGTCGGCTACGACGAGCTGCTGACCAAGCGTCCCGAGCGGGCCATCGAGCTGGCCGTCAAGGGCATGCTCCCCCACAACAAGCTCGGACGTCAGCTGATCAAGAAGCTGAAGGTCTACGCCGGTGCCGAGCACCCGCATAGCGCGCAGCAGCCGGTGCCGTTCGAGATCAAGCAGATCGCGCAGTGAGCGCGGACGAAGGAAGCAGCATGACCGAGACCACTGCGCTCACCGTTGACGACTACCCCCAGGCTGCGGACGCGCCCATCCCGCGTGCCCCGCGTGGTGACCGCCCGATCCAGACCGTCGGCCGCCGCAAGGAGGCCATCGTCCGGGTGCGGATCGTCCCTGGTTCCGGCAAGATCACCTGCAACGGTCGTGAGCTGGAGGCGTACTTCCCCAGCAAGGTCCACCAGCAGCTGATCAAGGACCCGCTGGTGACCGCGGAGAAGGCCGAGGCATTCGACGTCATCGCCAACCTGCGCGGCGGCGGCATCACCGGCCAGGCCGGTGCGCTGCGGCTCGCCATCGCTCGCGCACTCTGCGCGAACGACCTCGACGACCGCCCGGCGCTGAAGAAGGCCGGCTTCCTCACCCGGGACGCTCGGGTCAAGGAAAGCAAGAAGTACGGCCTCAAGAAGGCCCGCAAGGCCCCGCAGTACTCGAAGCGTTGATCGACAGCTTCACCTTGTACGTCTGCGACAGCTTCACCTTGTTCGTCTGACAGACGGCCGGGTCCGCCTCCCCCTCAAGCGGTGGCGGTCCCGGCCGTTTGCTTTCCTCGTCGGCGGCCTTTCCGGAGGTATCACGCGCATGGGTCGGTTGTTCGGTACTGATGGCGTACGGGGACGGGCTAATGCCGACCTGACCCCCGAGCTGGCTATGGCCGTCGCGGTAGCGGCGGCGCACACCCTCGCCGAGTCCGATCGCAGCCACCCACCGTTGGCCGTGGTGGGCCGGGACACCCGGGCCAGCGGCGAGATGCTCGAATCCGCCGTGGTGGCCGGCCTGGCCAGCGCCGGGGCGAACGTGTTGCGGGTAGGCGTGCTGCCCACCCCGGCGGTCGCCTATCTGGTGGGTGAGGTCAAGGCCGATCTCGGGGTGATGCTCTCCGCCTCGCACAACCCGATGCCGGACAACGGAATCAAGCTCTTCGCCGCCGGGGGACACAAGCTTCCCGACGACGTGGAGCTACAGATCGAAGCGGCGATCGAGGCCAACGCCGCCGCCACCTGGCATCGGCCCACCGGTGCCGGGATCGGTCGGGTGCACGACCTGCTCGACGGAGCCGACCACTACGTGCAGCACCTCGTGAGCACCGTCCCGCACCGGCTCGACGGGTTGAAGGTAGTCGTCGACTGCGCCCACGGTGCCGCCTCGGAGGTAGCCCCGGTTGCGTACGAGGAGGCCGGTGCCGAGGTCATCGCCATCCATGCCGAGCCGGACGGGCTCAACATCAACGACGACTGCGGGTCGAATCACCTGGACGCCCTGCAGGCCGCCGTGGTCGAGCACGGTGCACACCTCGGCATCGCCCACGACGGCGACGCCGACCGGTGCGTGGCGGTGACGGCCGACGGCAACGAGGTCGACGGGGACCAGATCCTGGCCATTCTCGCCCTGGGCATGCGGGAGGCCGGCACCCTGACCCAGGACACGCTGGTGGCCACCGTGATGAGCAACCTGGGCTTGCGGCTCGCGATGGCCGAGGCCGGCATCCGGCTGGTCGAGACCAAGGTCGGTGACCGGTACGTGCTGGAGGAGCTGCGGGCGTCCGGGCTGGCGCTCGGCGGCGAGCAGAGCGGGCACATCGTCCTACCGGAGTACGCCACCACCGGCGACGGGGTGCTGACCGGCCTGCAACTGATGTCGCGGATGGCGGCGACCGGCCGATCGCTGGCGGACCTCGCCGCTGTGGTCACGAAGCTGCCGCAGGTACTGATCAACGTGCCGGTCGGTGACCGGACCATCGGCGCTGGCGCTCCGGCGGTGCTCGCCGCAACCGCCGAGGCCGAGGCGGAGCTGGGCGAGACCGGACGGGTGCTGCTGCGCCCGTCGGGCACCGAGCCGCTGGTGCGGGTGATGGTCGAGGCGGCCACGCTGGAGTTCGCCCAGACGGTGGCGGAGCGGATCGCCGACGAGGTACGTCGGGCCAGCCCGCCCTCGGTATAGCGAGCCAGCTCGCCCTCGGCACAGTGGGCGAGCTGGCCGCGTTGGCCTATCGCTGACCGGGCTGTGCCGGCTGTCGCCGACTGGCCAGCCAGAGACGGTGCCCGAACAGCAGGGCGTACGCGCCGAGGACCGCGCCGAGGATGAGCGCTGCCGATCCGCCGGTGCCGCGTACGACGATGTCGGCAATGACCCCGGCCAGGGCGGCGCACACGATCAGGGAGACGTGGTTGGAGGCCCAGAAGACGACTGGGGTCATCCGCTCCGGGATGACGTCCCGCATCGCGCCCTGGCGGAGTTGACGTACCAGCCAGACCGACAGGGCAGCGGTGGCGATCATCGGGGCCCACACCAGCCACGGCACCCAGCCGACCACGGCGAAGAGGGTGAGCAGCAGGTACGCGACCACCTGGGCGGCGACGATGACCTGGATCGCGCGGTGGTAGCCGATGATCACGGGGATGGTGCGTTTCCCCACCGACTCGTCGGAAACCCGGTCGCCCAGATTCATGATCATCATCCGGACGACCTGGAGCAGTGCGGTCGGTGCCAGGATCGCCAGCAGCATCAGCGGCAACGTGTCCGCCTGGAGCAGCGCGGCGACCACCGGCCACAGGCCGTTGAGGATGGCCGCCACCGTGAGTTCGCCCAGTCCTCGATAGTTGAAGCGCAGCGGCGGAGCCGTATAGAACCAGGCCAGTGCCAGGGTGATGGCACCCAGTACCCGGGCTGAGGTGGTCGGCATCGCCGCCACCAGCAACATGCCACCGGCCCAGAGGAGAAAGGAGGTGCCCAGCGAGACCACCGGTGCGACCAATCCATCCACCAGCGCGCGGCTGCCGCCGGTCCACGGCGTGTGGTAGACGTTCGCCCGGTCGGCCTCCAGATCGAAGTACTCGTTGCAGTAGTGCGTCATCAGGTGGACGACCCAGGCGAAGACCTGAGCGACGACGTACCACCTGACATCCAGCGGATGTCCCATGTGTACGGTCACCGCGACGCCGAGCCCTACCGGAAGCACGTTGTAGAGCAGAAACTTCAGCCGGGCCAGCCGAATGAAGCCGCTGAGGTGGAACTTCTGGGCGGTGCTGGCCGTGCTCGTTCCAATGACTGTCATGTGTCTAGCCACCCCCGTGGTTGATCCGCTGGTCAGAGCCGGTTCGACCGTCAGTGTAGAGCTTTGTCTATATTGCTAGCGTCCGATGGTGGACGGTTGGTAGGAAGCGGGCGGCTATCCGACCGGGGCCGGCAGGAACAGACAGCTATCCGACCGGCCGCATCGTCGTCAGCTGGTTGACCGCATCGTCGAGCACCTCCGGGCGTTTGCAGAAGGCGAAGCGGACCAGGCGTTGCCCGGCGGTCACATCGTCATAGAAGACCTGGGTCGGTACGGCCACGACGCCACACCGTTCGGGCAGGGAACGGCAGAACTCCACCCCGTCGCGTCCGCCGAGCCGGGTGATGTCGGCGGTGATGAAGTAGGTCCCCTCCGGAGTCAGCACATCGAATCCGGCTGCGGTCAGCCCGGCGGAAAGCTGGTCACGGCGGGCCTGCATCCCCGCACGGAATCCGTCGTAGTAGTCGTCTGGCAGGGCCAACGCCACGGCCACCGCAGGCTGTAGGGGTGCCCCGTTGACGAAGGTGAGGAACTGCTTGACCCGGGTCGTCGCGGAGACCAGGGCCGCCGGACCGCTGGCCCAACCAACCTTCCAGCCGGTGCAGGAGAACGTCTTGCCCGCCGACGAGATGCGTAGCGTCCGGTCCCGCATCCCGGGCAGGGTGGCCAACGGGATGTGCACCGTGGCGGCATCGGTGAAGACGAGATGCTCGTAGACCTCGTCGGTGACCGCGTACACGTCGTGTTCCTGGCAGAGTTCGGCGATCAGGCTCAACTCGTCCCGGGTGAAGACCTTCCCGGTCGGGTTGTGCGGTGAGTTCAGCAGCACCAACCGGGTCCGTGGGCCGAACGCGGCACGCAGGGCGGCGGGGTCGAAGGCGTACCGGCCATCGTCGGCTGGCCGCAGCGTGACCGGGCGACGGACCGCACCGGCCAGGGCGATAGAAGCCGCGTACGAGTCGTAGTACGGCTCGAAGCAGACGACCTCGTCGCCCGGCTCGCACAGGGCCAGGATCGCCGCGCTGATTGCCTCGGTCGCGCCAGCGGTGATCAGGATCTCGCCGTTCGGGTCGTACTCCAGCCCCCAGAACCGGCGCTGATGGTCGGCGACCGCCTGGCGGAGGGGAAGAATGCCCGGGCCGGGCGGGTACTGGTTGTGCCCGGCGTGCACCGCCTGCGCTGCGGCGGCCAGCATTTCGGCGGGTCCGTCGGTGTCGGGGAAGCCCTGGCCGAGGTTGACCGCCCCGGTACGGGTGGCCAGCGCCGACATCTCGGCGAAGATCGTCGTACCGAACGGGCGCATCCGGCGAACCAGCGGATCGGTGTCGGTCGGTGTCGTCGTCACCTCGTCAGCCTAGGGCCGAAACAGCCATACGGGGTCTGTCGGTCGCCGTCGATAAGGTCGTACCTCCGCTTCTGCTCATCGAGGCAAGCCAGTCGCCGGAGTGGAGTGCTGGATGGCCCTGCTGCGCAGTTTCGAGGACCACGAATACGGGCCGGAGTACGGCACCCACGCCGTTTGCCTGGAGGTGCACGACAGTCCGCCGGAGCCGGACCCGGCGGACTGGGTGGAGGTGTTGGAGACACCGATGGCCACGGCGGAATGGTCGGACTGGCGATGGTGACCGGTTGCTCGCCTCCCCAGCCACACGGATCGGTAGCGCGGCCCCGGGTGGCCCGGTGTGGGAGGACCCACAACACGTCCTGGTGCCCGCAGAGCGCGCCACTAACGACCTGGGTGTCCCGTTGGTCCGGGTCAACGTCCGTACGGGCGTCGTGACGGTTGTGCCGCTGCCCGAGAAGTCGATCTGTCGCCCCCTCCTGGTGAAACCTGCCCCGACCGGGTGGATTCCGCCCCGCAGTGACCCCGTACCCGCAGTCCCGGTCCTGCCTTGAGCTGCCGCGAGGTGCCCTACCGACCGGGTGTCGGCGGGCTGTGGGGCTAGGTCCGGTTGGTTCCCGGAAGCCCCGTATCAAGCAAACCTGCTGCTTGATTCCCTGGCTTTCGAGCACCCATGGTGAGTGAAACTAGGTTAGGCTCCGGCTATGTGCGGAATCGTGGGCTACGCCGGCAGTCGGCCGGCGTTGGGCATCGTGCTGGACGGACTCCGGCGGCTGGAGTATCGGGGCTACGACTCGGCGGGGGTGGCCGTCGTCTGTGACGACGAGCTGCTGACCGAGAAACGGGCCGGCAAACTGGCCAACCTGGAGAAGGCACTGGCCGAGCGGTCCGACCGGGACGGATCATCGGACGATGGCGGGGCAGCACTGGGCATCGCCGACGGGCTCACCGCGATCGGACACACCCGCTGGGCCACCCACGGCGGCCCCACCGACCGCAACGCCCACCCGCACGTCGCCGAGGACGGCCGGATCGCCGTCATCCACAACGGGATCATTGAGAACTTCGCCAAGCTGCGGGCCGAACTCGAAGCCGACGGGGTGCGGTTCACCAGCGACACCGACACCGAGTGCGCGGCGCACCTGCTCTCCGCCGAACTGACGAAACTCCGTACCGCCGGGGAGTCGGAGGGGCCGCAGCTGCTCGCGGCGGCCATGCGGGCGGTCTGTCAGCGTCTGGAGGGCGCCTTCACCCTGCTCGCCGTCGACGCCAGCCTGCCCGGCACGGTGGTCGGGGCCCGGCGTAACTCCCCGCTGGTGGTGGGGCGGGGCGCCGGCGAGAACTACCTGGCCAGCGACGTCTCGGCGTTCATCGAGCACACCCGGGAGGCGGTCGAGCTGGGGCAGGACCAGGTCGTCCTGATCACCGGCGACACCATCGAGATCACCGACTTCGCCGGCCAGCCCGCGACCGGCAAGGACTTCCACATCGACTGGGACGCCTCGGCCGCCGAGAAGGGTGGCCACGAGTACTTCATGCTCAAGGAGATCGCCGAGCAGCCGCAGGCGATCGCCGACACGCTGCTCGGCCGGCTCACCGACAGCGGCGAGATCATGCTCGACGAGGTACGCCTCAGCGACCAGGACCTGCGCGACGTCGACAAGGTCTTCATCGTCGCCTGCGGCACGGCGTACCACTCCGGACTGGTCGCCAAGTACGCCATCGAGCACTGGACCCGCATCCCGTGCGAGGTCGAGCTGGCCAGCGAGTTCCGTTACCGGGACCCGGTCCTCGACCGGTCCACCCTGGTCGTGGCGATCTCCCAGTCCGGCGAGACGATGGACACCCTGATGGCCCTGCGTCACGCCAAGGCGCAGAAGGCCCGGGTGCTCGCCATCTGCAACACCAACGGCTCCACCATTCCCCGGGAGTCCGACGCCGTCCTCTACACCCACGGCGGGCCGGAGATCGCCGTCGCCTCCACCAAGGCGTTCCTGACCCAGCTGGTGGCCTGCTACCTGATCGGCCTGCACCTGGCCCAGGTGCGCGGCAACCTGTACGCCGACGAGGCCGGTGCGATCGTCGAGCAGCTGCTCAAGACACCCGAAAAGATCCGTGAACTGCTGGCCGGCATCGAGCCGGTTCGCCAACTGGCCCGAGACCTCAAGACCGCGCCGACCGTACTCTTCATCGGCCGGCACGTCGGCTATCCGGTGGCCCTGGAAGGCGCGCTCAAGCTCAAGGAACTGGCCTACATGCACGCCGAGGGGTTCGCGGCCGGCGAACTCAAGCACGGCCCGATCGCCCTGATCGACCAGGGCACCCCGGTGGTCTGCGTGGTGCCCTCACCAGCTGGCCGGGGCATGCTGCACGACAAGATCGTGTCGAACATCCAGGAGGTACGGGCCCGGGGTGCCCGGACCATCGTGATCGCCGAGGAGGGCGACACGGCGGTGCTGCCGTACGCCGATCACGTGATCTACGTGCCGCGCACCCCGACCCTGCTGGCACCGCTGATGACCACCATTCCGTTGCAGGTGTTCGCCTGCGAGATCGCCGCTGCCCGGGGCCACGACGTGGACCAGCCGCGCAACCTCGCGAAGTCCGTCACCGTCGAGTGATGTTAGGAAGGGCCCCTTCCTATCGTTTTCTGTATAGGAAGGGGCCCTTCCTAACGCCGTAGAGGGTGCGCCGCAGAAGGTGCTCACCCGTTTGATCGCTAGCCCGTTAGGGTGAAGCGATGATCGTGGCAGTCGGCATCGACGTGGTGCTGGTCGACCGGTTCACCCGGGCGCTGGAACGTACCCCGCTGCTCGCCGAACGGTTGTTCACCGAGGCGGAGCGGACCACCGGCTCCGGTCATCCACGTTCGTCGGAGTCACTGGCCGCCCGGTTCGCGGCCAAGGAGGCGGTGGCCAAGGCACTCGGTGCGCCAAGCGGCCTGCGTTGGCACGACTGCGAGATCGTCGCCGATCCGGCCGGGCGGCCGTGGCTGACCGTTTCCGGTACGGTCGCGACTGCCGCTACGGAGCGGGGCATCAACCGCTGGCACCTGTCGCTGTCGCACGACGGTGGCATCGCCTCAGCGATGGTGGTGGCGGAAAGCTGAGCACTCCGACGGTGTTGTCGGCTGGAACGGCCATGGTGGCGCGAGCGGACACGGTGAGGTGACGTGGTGAGACCGGTGTGGCGGGTCGCGGACGTACGGGCGGCGGAGGCGGCGTTGCTGGCCACGTTGCCGCCGGACACGCTGATGCAGCGGGCCGCGGCCGGCTTGGCCCGTCGGTGCGCGTTGCTGCTCGCCGAGCGGGGCGGGGTGTACGGCGCACGGGTGCTGCTGCTGGTCGGGTCGGGGGCCAACGGCGGCGACGCGCTCTACGCCGGTGCGCTGCTGGCCGACCGAGGGGCCGCCGTCACCGCCCTGCCGCTGACCCCGGACCGGATGCATCCGGGTGGGCTGGCGGCGTTGCGGACGGCCGGGGGCCGGATCGTCGATGCCCTGCCGGATCGGGCTGACCTGGTCCTGGACGGCATCGTCGGGATCGGCGGCTCCGGCGGGTTGCGTGAGCCTGCGGCACGGATCGTGGCCGGGCTGGCGGGGCTGCGTACCCGGGACGGCCACCGCGCCACAGTGGTCGCGGTCGACGTGCCCAGCGGGGTGGCGGTGGACACCGGGGACGTGCCGACTCCGTCCGACGATCAACCGACCGCCGTAACCGCCGACGTGACCGTCACCTTCGGCTGTCTCAAACCGGCCCTGACGGTGGGGGCCGCCGCCGAGTTGGCCGGGACGGTGGAGTTGGTCGACATCGGCCTGGGCCCGTGGCTGCATGCCAGCCCCGCGCTGGAGGTGACCGAGTGGACCGACGTGGCCGACTGGTGGCCCCGGTTGGCGGCCAGTTCCGAGAAGTACAGCCGGGGCGTGGTGGGGATCGCGACCGGTTCGGCCACCTATCCGGGGGCCGGGGTGCTGTCGGTGGGTGGTGCGTTGGCCGGGCCGACCGGGCTGGTGCGCTATGCCGGCGGTGCCCGGGCCGAGGTACTACACCACCATCCGTCGGTGATCGCTACCGACCGGGTGGCCGACGCCGGCCGGGTGCAGGCCTGGGTGTGTGGCTCCGGGCTGGGCACCGGGGAGACCGCCCGGACGGAGCTACGAGCGGTGCTGGCCGCGCCGGTCCCGGTGGTGCTGGACGCCGACGCGCTGACCCTGCTGGTGGACGGTTCGTCGGCGAAGCGACTGCGGGACCGGGACGCGCCGATCGTGATCACGCCGCATGACCGGGAGTTCGCCCGGCTGGCCGGGGAACCGCCGGGTGCCGACCGGGTCGGTGCCGCGCTCCGGCTGGCCGCCTGGATGCGGGCGGTGGTGCTGCTCAAGGGCGAGCGTACGGTGATCGCCACCCCGGAGGGGCGGGCCTTTGTCAACCCGACCGGCACGCCGGCGCTGGCCACCGGGGGTACCGGCGATGTGCTGGCCGGGTTGTTGGGCTCGCTGCTGGCCGCCGGCCTGCCGGCGGAGCGGGCTGCGGTGGTCGCGGCGTACCTGCATGGGTTGGCCGGCCGGGAGGCGGCCCGGCGTGGTCCGGTGACCGCCTCCGATGTGGCCGACGCCCTGTCCGCGGTGGTGCCAGTCTGATTTCGGCGCGCCAGCCGTCGGTTCTGGGACGACCGGTGGTCGCACCGGCCGGTAAGGGCCTGGGGTATCGGTGGTCGTACCGGCCGGGAAGGGCCGGGGAGTATCGGGGCGTCTGCCTGGCGGGTCTAGCGCCGGGAGAAGGCCGCCTGGACTTCGTCGGGGGAGCAGGCGAGGGCCGTCGGTTCGGGGTCGGCCGGCGTGACGTGGGGCAGGTGGATGACGGTGTCGTAGGCGTCGAGTGGGCTCACGTCGGAGTAGAGGGCGCCGAACCGTAGCTGGCTGACCCCTTGAACAGCATTGACATCGGTTGGTGACAGTTGCCGGAGGTTGGCGGCGAAGGGGCCGTCATGGCTTGCGGCTAGGAGTGCGTCGAGGCTGCCGTCCTGCGGCGGTGCCAGCTCCGTGAAGAGGGTGCCGGTGTAGAAGTCGGCGTCGGTGTTGAGGGTCTGGCCGGTCCCGGTGGTGGTGCCGATGACGACATAGTCCTGACCGAACCGGTCGGCCAGGTGCAGACCCATCGAAGGCGCTGGCGGCATGCCGGGCAGAGGCAGGGTCCAGCGCTGGATGTGGCCGTTGTGGGCGGCCAGCAGGATCCGGTCCTCCCGCCCCAGGATCCATTCAACGTTGTCGGCAATCGCGGCGTCCCGGCTGTTCAGCACGGCATCCTGGTCGCCGCCGGCCATCCCGCGTACGACCAGGTCGAGGGTGACCGTGAGACGCAGTGCACGCAGCGCCCGTTCGTACGCGTCGACCGTGGTCCGTCGGAGGTAGTCGAGGCGGCGTTCGGTCATCCGTGCGGTGAGTTCGTCCAGGCCAGCGGTCAGTATTTCCCTGGTCGCGGGGGCAACCTCGAGGTACGCGGCGAAGGCCGCCGGGGCGGAGAACGCGGATGCCGCCGAGAAGGCCGATGCTGTCTCCCGGATGTCGGGGTCTGGCTGGAATTCTGGATCGGCCCGCGCCAGGTAGGCGAGGACGGCGTCCAGGCCGGGCAGCAGGGAAGCGTTCGAGCCGGACAGGTCGATGCCGTAGAAGCTCACCGGCCGCTCGGCAGTGCGGTTGTGTCGTCGCATCCACTCCAGGTGGTCACGCATCTGCGTCCAGAGTCCCATCAACGACGTCATGCCGTTGGCCAGGACCTGGCCGACCTGTTCCGCGCCGCCTCGGACCCAGTCGTCGACCCGCCATCCTTCGACGAATCCCGACTCCATCGCGTACGCGGTGAAGCCATGCCGTTTGACGAGGTAGCGCAGTAGGCGGTGGCGGAGTTGGTAGGGCTCGCGGTTGTAGTGCGCGCTTTCGCCGATCGCTACCACCCGCGCGTCGCCGATCGTCTCGTCCAGCCAGTCCAGGTCGTCCAGCGGATCGTTCGGATCCAGCGTCCGCAACGGGTGAATGGCGGCGCTGCTCAGCCGCCCCGTAGAAGCCGTGGAGACGTTCGTGGTCATTGCCGCGCCCCTCTCGTACGTTTCCAAGTTTGGGAACGATATCAAATGTGGGATCATTGGGCGATGGACGTGCTTGACCTTCTCCTGCACCCGGTGCGGCTGCGCATCGTGTACGCCTTCTCGGGCGGCCGGGTGCGCACCACCGCCGATCTGTGCGCGAGCCTGCCCGACGTTCCCAAGACCACGTTGTATCGGCACGTCGGGCTGCTCGCCGAAGGCAGGGTTCTGGAGGTCGTCGACGAGCAGCGAGTACGCGGCGCGGTGGAGCGCCACTATCGGCTGCGCCGGGATCAGGCGGTGATCGACGCGGAGACGGGTGCCTCGATGACGCTGGACGAGCACCGCCACGGGTTCACCGCAGCATTGGCTGCCCTGCACGCCGAGTTCAATGCCTATCTCGACCGGCCCGGTGCCGGCCCGTTCGCCGATCTGGTGGGCTATCGGCAGGGCATCCTCTGGCTCAGCGACGACGAGACCGCCGAAATGCTCGGTGAGTTGCAGGCTGTCGTTGCGGCGCGGGCTGGCAACCAGGCGGCGCCCGGCCGCAGGCCCCGCCTGATGAGCCTGATCCAGTTCCCGACGGAGGAACCAGTCCAACTCGTGGCCAACCGGCCCGAGGGAGACGACACGCACTGACCAGCGGTGTGCCAGACGCCGACCAGCGGTGCGTCGGACGGCTCGCCGGAGGGCTCACGGTATGGGCTGCTCCGGCCGGGGAAACCGTCTGGTCAGTAGGCTGACCTCATGTGGCAGGCCGAGGTACGCGTCGATCTTGAAGCGATCCGGGAGAACGTGGCCCGGCTCCGGGCCGGCACCACCGCCGAGCTGATGGCAGTGGTGAAAGCTGACGGCTACGGTCACGGCATGGTGCCCGTAGCCCGTGCCGCCCTGGAGGCGGGGGCGAACTGGCTCGGTGTCTGCACCCTCGACGAGGCGCTGGCCCTGCGCCGCGCCGGCATCACCGCCCCGGTCCTGGCCTGGCTACTCGCCCCCGGCCTGCCGCTGTACGAGGGGGTGGCGGCCGACATCGACCTGAGCGCGGCCAGCACCGACCAGTTGGCCGAGATCGTCTCCGCCGGGCAGCGGGCCGACCGGGTCGCCCGGGTGCATCTCAAGCTCGATACCGGGCTCTCCCGGGGCGGGGCCACGCCGGACGACTGGCCCGCCCTGGTCGAGGCTGCCGCGAAGGCACAGGCCGACGGTGTGGCCGAGGTGGTCGGCGTGTGGAGCCACTTCGTGTACGCCGACTCGCCCGGCCACCCGACCATCGACCGGCAGTTGGCGCTCTTCCACGAGGGTCTCGCCCTTGCCGAGACGTACGGCGTCCGCCCGCGTTATCGGCACCTGGCCAACTCGGCGGCCACCCTGACCCGACCAGACACCCACTTCGACCTGGTCCGTCCGGGGGTCGCCATCTACGGGCTGTCGCCGGTGGCAGGAGAAAGCTACGGTCTGCGTCCGGCGATGACCGCCCGGGCCCGGGTGACGACGACCAAGCGGGTGTCGGCTGGAACCGGAGTGTCCTACGGGCACACGTACACCACTGAGCAGGAGACCAACCTGGCGGTGGTGCCGCTCGGCTACGCCGACGGCGTACCCCGGCATGCCTCCAACCGAGGCCCGGTGCAGCTCGCCGGTCAAGTCCGGACGATCTCCGGCCGGGTCTGCATGGACCAGATCGTGCTGGACTGCGGTGACGACCCGGTGGCCCCCGGGGATGTGGCCACGCTCTTCGGCAGCGGGGCGAATGGCGAACCGACGGCAGACGACTGGGCCGAGGCGGTCGGCACCATCAACTACGAGATTGTCACCCGGTTCGGCGGGGTACGGGTTCCCCGGGTCTACGACGGGGAGTCGCGGTGACCGGAGGCGGGAAGAGGGCGAGGTCCCGGTGACCGGAGGCGGGAAGGGGGCGAGGTCCCGGTGACCGGCAGCGGCGAGGGGGCGCGGCCGAAACGGTCCGGCCCTCGACTGGGTCCGGCGAAGGTCGCCGGCATCTTCGGTGCGGTGCTGGGGATCGCGGCGGCCGGCGCGGCCGTCGGGGTTGCTGCCGAGCGGGCGCTGGGCCGCAGGCCGCGGACCGAGATCGGCGACCGGTACGCCGACGAGGTCTTCGGCTCACAGCCGTGTGACGAGGCGCTCCAGATCGAGATGCCGGACGGCACCGACATCCACGTCGAGTTGATCGAGCCGAGGGGTGATGGCAAAGCCCGACCGACGGTCGTCTTCGTCCACGGTTTCTGTCTCGACATGGGCACGTTCCACTTCCAGCGCAAGCTCTTGGCCGAGCGGCGCGAACACCGGTTGGTCTTCTACGACCAGCCGGGACACGGCCACTCGGGGCGACTGAAGTCCGGCGAGTACGACCTGGACCGGCTCGGGGAGACGCTACGTACGGTCATCGACCGGACCGTGCCCAGCGGTCCGTTGGTGCTGGTCGGCCACTCGATGGGCGGCATGACGATCATGGCGTTCGCGGAGCGGTACCCGGAGATGTTCGGCGACCGGGTGGTGGGCACGGTGCTGATGGCGACCTCGGGTGGCCGCAGCGAGGAGACGAAGCTCGGCCTACCGGCGATCTTCGGCCGGGTCGGTCTGCCGTTCCTGCCGGTGGTCACCAACACGACCCGGCTGACCGGGGGAGCGATCGACCAGGTCCGGAAGGCCGCCTCCACCGTGGCCTGGCTGCTGACCCGGAAATACGGGTTCGGCACCGACCGACCCAGCCCCGCCCTGGTGTCCTATGTGGAGGAGATGAACTCCCGCACCTCGGCCGATACCGTGGTCCGCTACCTGCGTACGCTCTACACGCATGCCCGCTATCCGGCGCTCGCCGCGCTCCGCGGCACCCCTACCCTGGTCATCGTCGGGGACAAGGACATGATCACGCCGGTCACCCATTCCGAGGAGATCATGCGGCACCTGCCCGAGGCCGAGTACGTCAAGGTGCCCGACAGCGGGCACGCGGTGATGCTCGAACACGCCGACGAGGTCAATGCGGCGCTGGGGAACTTCCTGGAGAGGCTGTCTCGATGAGTGTGGTGGTCAAGCTGCCCACGGTGGAGCAGACGCGGGCGTTCGGCAGCCGGCTCGGCCGACTGCTGCGCGCCGGTGACCTGCTGGTGCTCACCGGGCCACTCGGCGCCGGCAAGACCGCGCTCACCCAGGGCATCGGTGCCGGCCTCGGCGTGCTCGGCGACATCACCTCACCCACCTTCGTGATCGCCCGGGTACACCGGCCGGACCCGGCCCAGGGCGGGCAGGCGGCCCTGGTGCACGCCGATGCGTACCGCCTCGGGGACGCGACCGATCCCCGGGCCGAGATCGACGATCTTGACCTGGACGCGTCGATGGACGAGGCGGTCACCGTGGTCGAGTGGGGTGCCGGAATGGTGGAGCAGCTCGGCGACGCCCACCTGCACGTCCGGATCGACCGCCACGACGACGACACCCGCGAGGTGGAGCTGGTGCCGGTGGGCGGAGACTGGGCCGAGCGCATCGCCGCACTGCACTGAACGAGCCGGACCCGAGCCGGCCCTGGGCTGGAACGAGCCGGACCCGAGCCGGCCGTGATTGTTGTCGCTGGAACGAGCCGGCCCTGACCTGCTGTCGCTGAACGGCCCTGATCTGCTGTCGTACCCGTTGCCTACAGTGCGCCCGTACCCGTTGCCTGCGGGCGCATCGTCCCTCACCGGTGGAAAGGTTGCCCATGCCGCACGACGCTCCGACCCTCGATCTGCTGGCGCTGCTGCCGACGGAGTGGCGGACGGTCCTGACTCCGCACCTCGACCCGGACCGGACCGCCGCGCTCGGTGAATTCGTCGCGGCGGAGTACGCCACCCAGACGGTCTACCCGCCGGTGGAGGACCTCTTCTCCGCCTACCGGCTCTGCGCACCGCAGGACTGTCGGGTGCTGATCCTTGGCCAGGACCCCTACCACAAGGCCGGTCAGGCACACGGGTTGAGCTTCAGCGTCCAGGACGGGGTATCGGTCCCGCCGTCGCTGCGCAACGTCTTCAAGGAGATGGGCGAGGACGTCGGCGTGCCGAAACCGCGCAACGGCAACCTGAACGGCTGGGCGGCACAGGGGGTGCTGCTGCTCAACGCGGTGCTGACGGTCCGCGAGGCCAAGCCCGGCTCGCACGCCAACAAGGGCTGGGAGGAGTTCACCGACGCCACCATCCGGGCACTGGACGCCCTGCCGAACCGGGTCGTCTTCCTGCTCTGGGGCGGCTACGCCCGCAAGAAGGCGGACCTGGTCACCAACCCCGCGCACGTGGTGCTGGAGGCTGGTCACCCGAGCCCGATGAACCCGCGCGGTTTCCTCGGCAGCCGGCCGTTCAGTGCGACCAACCAGGCGCTCGCCGAGGCTGACCTGCCCGGCATCGACTGGGAGAAGTCGGCCGGCTGACCCGGCTCGATGTTCGACGCCACGCCTCGGGTGGGGGTCGCCGTGCTGCCCGGCCGGATGGAGACAGCACCTTCGCCGAGGCGAGGTCAACATCATCCTCCCGCAGGTGACGCCGCCTGTTCAGCCGATGCCGGTCCAGGCATTGCGCTGGTCAGGATGATCGGCGATCACCCCTTGACCGGTTGGAGGAATCATGCGCCCCGGTATCCGGCTGCGGCTACTGCCATCCGCGATCGTCACTGCGGCCGGGTCATCAGATTCCTCCGTGGATACTGCGGCCTTCAGGCCGGAGAGGAAGCGGACTCCTGCGGAGCAGGTCAGGGGTAGCCGATTCGCCGTCGAG
>NZ_JBSFTE010000034.1:0-74623 GCF_053590565.1 Micromonospora sp. NPDC003197
CAGGACTCTCGACAAGCCCTATTTTCCCTGATCAGAAGGCACTTCTTCGTTTCCGGTCCACTCCTTGGACAGCCCTTAACGAAGGGCCGAGGCTAATGGTCCCATCGTGATTGAGTTGCAGCGTCGTGTCGATATCGACCCAGCCGTCGTTCTTCCTCACATGGATCGGCTGCGCAAAAGTCTCTGTGGAGAACGTCCCCGAGGGGTTCGCGAACAACCTGCTGTTCTCGGCACGCCTCTGTAAGACCTCCACTGGTAGGCCGGTGCGGATTGCCTCGGCGGTGGCCTCGGCGAGGATGCTTATCTCATCGCGTCGGTCCGCTTCAGTTGTGGCTGACGGAGTCGCAGCCGCAGCATCAGTCAGTGGGGGCGATCCAAGCGCGCCAGCCGCGAGTGTTAAGGCTAAGCCAGCCGCCAAAACGCGGCGGTGGCGTTGCCGTAAGTGCCCTGATATGGCAAGGGGGACGGACACGACCGGTGCCTCCAAGGACGATCTAACAGGACGGACAGCGGATCGTATGGGCGCGGATGCTCTCCGTCAAGATCTTGAATACGAGAATCTCATCCCTGACGATGATCTCCCGTCTCTTTGCCCCGGCCACCCCGGTCCGTCTCTTGTGGAGGCAAGATGCCTACGCGGCATGTCCGCCGATCACCTCGCTGGTCGATACGCAGGTGGGTGCCTGCCCGTCTCCGCCGAGCTCGTGTGCTGTCGGCCCTGCTGACGATCACACTGGTCTCGATGGGGCTTGGGCAACTGCCGGCATCTGCTGCTGAAACCGAGCGGCCGTCGTGGGCGGCACCCAAGGAGCCCTCGGTGCCGGGCACGAAGATGAAGCTCCGAGCGGCACCACCCAACCCGGCAGAGCAGGCTGCGGTACGCGGCGTGCGCGAGGTCGTGTGGCCTGCGGCGTCCTCCAGCGAGGTGGACCTGGCAGCGCAGCAATCTGCCCGGTCTGGCACGGCGCGAGTGCGGGTCGGAGACTCGCCAGTGTCGGTGGGGGTAGCGACTCGACGTGACGCCCGCCTGGCGGATGATGTTCCCGATCCGCGTCGGGTGCGGGTGCAGGTGCTCGACCGTGCAGCGACCATTAAGGCCAAGTCGGACGGGTTGCTGTTGCGGGTGCAGCGGACTGACACCGGCCGGTCCAGCGACCGAGTGTCGTTGCAGGTCGACTACAAGTCCTTTGGTTACGCGTACGGGGGAGACTGGGCTGCGCGGTTGCGTCTGGTGGCGCTGCCCGAGTGTGCGCTGACCACTCCGGACCGCTCGGAGTGCCAGGGCCGCCCGGTTCCCACCAGCAACGACACTGCAGCTGGTCAGCTGGTCGCAGATGTCGGTGTGAAGACGGACAGTGTGACCACCTTCGCGGTGACAGCCGCTGCCTCCGGCGCGTCGGGGTCGTACGCGGCCACGCCGTTGGCCCCCTCGGCGACCTGGTCCCACGGCGGCTCTTCGGGAGATTTCAGCTGGTCGTACCCGTTGCGAGTGCCGCCTGCGATCAACGGGCCGGCCCCCCAGATCGGACTCTCGTATTCCTCGGGCTCGGTCGATGGACGCACGGTGACTACCAACAATCAGCCGTCCTGGATCGGTGAGGGCTTCGAGTTCTGGCCGGGTCTGGTGGAGCGCCGGTACAAGCCGTGTGCCATGGACACGGAAAAGAAGAACAACCAGTTGCCCAACAACGTCGGTCGTCCGACCGGTGACCAGTGCTGGGCCACGGACAACGCCACCATCTCGCTCAACGGCAAGGGGTCCGAGCTGGTGCCAGTCGACGCGGCTGGCACGACGTGGCGGATGAAAAACGACGACGGCACCCGTGTGCAGCGGAAGCTCGACACTGGTCGCGGCAACGGTGATGCCGATGGGGAGTACTGGGTCGCGACCACCCCGGATGGCACCCAATACCACTTCGGCTACCACAAGCTGCCGGGATTCACCGGCGCTACTGGACAGGAAACCACCAACTCGACCTGGACCACGCCGGTCTACGGCAACCATCCAGGTGAGAACGGCTACAAGGCCGGAGACTTCGCTGGTTCGGAGCGCGCCCAGGGCTGGCGATGGAACCTGGACTACGTCGTAGACGTACACGGCAACACCATGTCCTACTTCTACGGTGCGGAGACCAACCGCTATGCCCGTAACGCCGACGTCAACGACGCCGCTGTCTACACCCGTGGCGGCTACCTCAAGCGCATCGACTACGGACAGCGTGAGAACGAGGTGTACGCCACCAAGCCGGTCGGGCAGGTCGTCTTCGAGGTGGCGGACCGGTGTGCTGAGGGCACGGTCTGTGATTTCGATCATCCGGACAGCTGGCCGGACACCCCGGTAGACCAAAATTGCTCGGCTGCACCCTGCAACGACGGGTTCTCTCCGACCTTCTGGACGCAGAAGAGACTGGCCAAAGTCACCACGAAGGTCTGGGACGGCACCTCCGAGTACCGGCTGGTGGACTCCTGGACGCTGAAGCACCTCTACGCAGACCCGGGCGACTTCACCAGGGCAGGGCTCTGGCTCGACTCGATCTCACACACCGGGCACGTAGCACCCGCTGGCCAGGAGATCACCCTGCCCGACGTCAAGTTCACTGGTGAGGCGTTCAACAACCGAGTCGACTCGGCAGCTTCCGATCACGTCGCTCCGCACAACTGGTGGCGAGTTACGGCAGTCCAGGCCGAGAACGGTGGCCGGATCGCGGTGAACTATGAGACGCCCGACTGCTTCGCGCCAGGTGGCCTTCCGGCGAGCCCGGACACCAACACCAAACGGTGTCAGCCAGTGCGCTGGTCTCCCGACCCCTCGCTCAGCGAGCGGCTGGACTGGTTCCACAAGTACGTCGTGAAGTCGATCAAGCAGTCGGATGAGCTTGATGGAACCAAGCCGGTCGAAAAGCACTACGAGTACCTGGGCGGAGCAGCCTGGCGCTACGACGAGGTCGACGGGATCACCCCCGAGGAGGAAAAGACCTGGAGCCAGTGGCGTGGCTATGGCCGGGTCAAGACCCGTACAGGCAGCCCGACCGAAGGCCAGATGGTCACCGAAACTCGGTACTTCCGAGGCATGGACGGCGACCGCACCGCCAGCGGTGGCCAGAAGGACGTGTGGGTCACCGACTCCCGTGGTGCTGGCTTCGAGGCAGAGGACCACGACCGTCTTGCCGGGTCGGTCCGAGAGACCATCGCCTGGCTTGCCGAGGATACCTCGATGCTGTCCCGTAGCATCGATGATCCATGGATTTCCGAGCCGACTGCCACCTCGGTCAAGCCGTGGGGTACCACCAAAGCCACGCTGGTTGACACCATTCGGACGCATGGGCGGTTTGCTGTCGAAGGCGGCTGGCGGGACAGCTTGATCGAGAAGACCATCGACGCTGACGGCACCGTCACTGCGGTCAGTTCCAAGCCGCACGTGGGCAAACCCGAGTTCGACACCTGCACCCGGTACGAGTTCGTCTCGAACACCACCAAGCACCTGATCGACCTGCCGAAGCGGGTGGAGAATGTCGCCAAGGCATGCGACGCGACTCCAGTCCGGCCCGCCGATGTCATCTCTGAGGCACTCAGCTTCTATGCGGCAACGAGACGCACGGTGCGGAGCCCACGAAGGGCCAGGTCACCCGGGTCGATGAGTTCTCGGGATGGGACACCGCCCAGAACAAGGCGACGTACCAAACCGTATCGCGGGCGGCGTACGCAGATCCGCACGGCCGGATGACCGAGTCCGTTGACGTCAAGGGCGGGGTGACCAAGACCCTATACACCCCGGCGACGGGCGGCCCGGTCACCAGCGTCAAGACCATCAACCCGCTGCTGCACGAGTCGACCACCTACGTGGAGCCGGCGTTCGGAGCGCAGACCGCGACGGTCGACGTGAATGGTCTCCGGACCGACATGGAGCTCGATGGGCTCGGCCGGCTGTCGAAGGTCTGGGGACCAGGGCGTACCAAGGGCACGGACACGCCGGACGCCGAGTTCGCTTACCTGATTGCCACCAACGGCACGGACGTGATCACCACTAAACGGTTGCAGCCCACCGGTGTCTACCAGACGAAGTACGAGTTGTATGACGGTCTGGGCCGGCTGCGCCAATCCCAGATTCCGGCTGTCGGGGGTGGTCGTGTCGTCTCCGACATGATCTATGACTCTCGCGGTTTGCTGGTCAAGAAGAGCGGCCCCTACTTCAACTCAGCGCCGCCGGCCTTCGAAGTGCTGCTGGTCGCAGATGATGCGATCGCCTCCCAGGCGCGAACGATCTACGACCTTGCCGGTCGGGTGACCAACGAGATCACCTTCGCCAACGGTGCGGAGAAGTGGCGGACCACCATTCACCGCACTGGCACCGACCGCGTTGACGTGGATCCGCCGACCGGTGGTACCGCCACCACGACGATCACCGACGCGCGGGGCAGCACGATCAAGCTCCGCCAGTACAAGGGCTCCTCGCCGACGGGCACCTACGACGAAACTACCTACAGCTACAACAACAAGGGGCAGTTGACCACTGTTACCGACGCCGCCCCAAACGGTGGGAACAAGTGGCAGTACTTCTATGACGTACGTGGTCGAGTCGAGCGGACCGTTGACCCGGACCGGGGCACGACCAGCTTCACCTACACCCCAGCTGGCGAGCAGGAAACAGTCACAACTCAGGACGGCAAGAAGCTTGCCTATGAGTACGACGTCCTCGGCCGCAGCATCGCCCTGCACGACAACTCGCTGAGCGGTGCGAAGCGCGCGGAGTGGGTGTACGACACCCTCCACAAGGGGATGCCGACTTCGTCGACCCGGTATGCGGATGGCAACGCGTGGACCACGCGGGTGGTGGGTTACGACAACGCGACCGGCCAACCCACCGGCACGGAAATCTCGGTTCCCGCCTCCGAGGGCGTGCTGGCTGGCAACTACCGCTTCGATATGACGTACCTGCCGGACGGCAGCCCGGCGACGACGAAGATGCCCGCCGCCGGCGGCCTGGCCGAGGAAACCCTGACGTACGGCTACAACGCCTACGGTCTGCCGACTACGCTTTCGGGGGCCGCAGCTACCGGGGCTACCGCCTACGTCGATGTCACGGAGTACACGCCCTTCGCTGAGCCGTCCCTGGTCGGACTAGGTGCCGGGGCGAAGTGGGTAGACCAAGAGATCTTCTACGAGGCCGGTACGCGTCGACTACAGGGCACCCGAGTCGCAACTGCTGCCAGTGGTTCAGGCTTTATCACCAACACGTCCTACACGTACGACGCGGTAGGCAACGTTACGGAGATTTCGGAGACGCCGACGGGTGTGGCGGCAGATAAGCAGTGTTTCCGCTATGACTATCTGACTCGGCTCACCCAGGCCTGGACTCCGGGTGACGGGGACTGCGCCCCTGACCCGACGGTGGGTGGATTGGGCGGTCCGGCGAAGTACTGGCATTCGTGGACCTATGACGAGACCGGTAACCGGACGTCTCAGGTTGTCCATGCTGCTGGTGGTGACACTACCTCTACCTACGGCTACCCGGCTCCGGGGCAGCCGCAGCCCCACACGATGACCCAGGTGGAGATTACCGACCCAGCGGGGACCCAGACAGTCGCCTATGGGTACGACGAGCTTGGTAATACCACGAGCCGGCCGGGCACTGGCTCTGAGCGCCAGACGCTGACATGGGATGCCGAGGGGCACCTGGAGAAGACCGTTGAGGGCGGCAAGGTCAGCACTTTCGTCTACGACGCCAGCGGTAACCGGATAGCCAAGCGGGACGCGTCGGGCACGACGGTCTACCTGCCAGGTATGGAGCTCAAGTCGGTTGGTGGGGCGACGAAGACTGCGGTCCGCTACTACAGCCACGGTGGACAGACGGTGGCGGTGCGGACGGATGACAACAAGCTGACCTGGATGTTCGCCGACAACCACGGTACGAACTCGGTGGCTGTGGATGCGGTGTCCCAGGCGGTGCAGCGTCGTTACTCGACTCCGTTCGGCGGGGACCGGGGTGATGTAGCGCCGGCGTGGCCGGATGACAAGGGCTTCGTCGGTGGAGTCAAGGACGACACCGGGCTGACACACCTTGGGGCTCGTGAGTACGACCCACAGACCGGGCGTTTCATTTCGGTTGATCCGATCATCGACCCGTCCGACCCGCAGCAGATGCACGGCTACGCGTATGCGGGTAACGCGCCAACCAGTTATGTCGACGCAACTGGGCTGCGTGAGGTCTGCGGTACCGGCGCTAACGACTACACCTGCGGTGATACCACAACCGACGTGGGTTTCACCGTCCCGTCTTACACGCCAGAAGACCTAAAGAACATTGTTGACGGCGCAAGAGAGGAAAAGGAGAAAGCTGAGGCAGTCAAGAAGAAGAGCCTCCTCGACATCATCATTGAGCAGGGTCTAGAGTTTTTACTGGAACTCCTTGGGATCCGCGATATCGAGCGATGCTTCCTCAAGGGAGATATTGGTGCCTGCGTAAGCACCGTGACCAACTTCATCCCGGCTGCAAAGCTTGCAAAGGCCGGTAAGGCCATCTTCTCGGGTGTCAAACGGGCCTTCAAGGCATACAAGGCTTGGCAGAAAGCGGCCAGACTAGCCGAGAAAGCCATCGCACGCGCCGATTCGGTTATCGAGTGGGCGACGAAGAAAGCTGACGAACTCGCGGCTGCGCTCGCAAAGGACAAAGCCCCTTCGTTGCCTGGTTGCGACCCCAAGAACAGCTTCGTTCCCGGCACGTTGGTTTTGATGGCTGACGGGAGCACGAAGCCGATCGAGGAAGTCCGGGTCGGCGATGAGGTAATCGCCACCGACCCTGAGACCGGCGAGTCTGGTCCCCGGGTGGTGACCCGAGAGATCACGGGCTCCGGCGACAAGGCGCTCGTCGAGGTCAGCGTCGATGTAGACGGCGACGAAGGCGATGTCACCGACACGATCGTCGCCACTGACGCTCACCCGTTCTGGGTTGCCAACGCTGGCCGCTGGGCCGACGCTGCCGACCTGCACCCCGGCGACACCCTGCTCGCTCCAGACGGCTCCCGCGTCCGCGTCATCGACATCGTCGCCTACAACGCCGTCGCCACCGTCCATAACCTCACCGTCGACGACATCCACACGTACTACGTGCAAGTGCACAATGTCTCAGTCCTCGTGCACAACTGTAACCAGGCTGGGCTTGCGGCCGCTGAGCGGGCAGGCGATCGCTTTGATCGCGCAGGAGGTGCCACCGGTGCCCTGCGTACGGATGAGCGCGGGTGGTTTCCTGATCCGCTTTCCTCGGGAAACAGGAATATCCACCCCAGCATTGATGGAAAGCCTGCGCCTGGAACCAGGTCAGGATTCAAGCATCACCTGGAGGCCCAGGTGGCGGCGCTTATGCGCCAGAATCCTGAAATGCGGAATGCGACACTTTATATTCACTTTCGGGATCCGGATGCTAAGCGAGAAGTTTGCGTACCCTGCGACGGGACTTTGGAGGATATGCTGCCGTCGGGTGCTTCCTTGACTGTCGTGTTTAGGCAGTTGGACGGGACCATTTTTTCATCAAGACCCTATATTGGTAACGCAAACTGATAGCAAGCAAAAAGGCGGGGTCCACATATTGTGGACCCCGCCTGCCTTCGTTCATTTAAAGAACCGTCATGCGACCTACCGTCGCCAATGCACTCCGGAAATTTCCTCGAGATGGGATAGCTGGCCAAATTCTGATGCGACCACTTCCACATCCCAGCCGGAGCCGGAGTCGGCCTTGACCGTCTCCGCGAGCGCGGCGTTCCCCATGAAAATCCGGTAACCCGGCGCTGGCCACTTCCAAGCGCCGAACGCAACTTCTTCCATAGGGGCTAGGGCTTCTTCCAATATTCTTTCAGGAACGGCAAGCGCTCTAATTCTAGCGGCGGCGCCATAGACGGCTTCTCTTACGGTATTATGTATGAGAAATTCCTCAAGCTGTTCCGGGTTCCTATCCCAGGGTTCGTAGCGCTCGGCATCGAATACACCTTCCGGGTCGTCAGGGTCGATGCACCAGCGCCAGTCGCCTGTAGCATCCACCATAAAGATGGCCTTTCCGTCTTCGGCGATGCGGATTCTCTCGGGGGAGATCATTGTCGTTGTGAACGTGAGTCGCGTCTCCCAGCGTGAGGTCAGCGTATGCCATTCCTTCAGCGGATTGGGAAGCCAATCGCAGGAACCAGGAAGCGGTGTTGCGTTTCTGCTGGGAGCGTCGTACCAGGTCGCGAGGAAGTCGGTTAGGTTAATTCTCTTGGGATCTATCACGCAGTCATTCTCTCATATGGGTGGCTTGTGGGATCCGCGATATCGAGCGATGCTTCCTCAAGGGAGATGTCGGTTCCTGCGTAAGCGCCGGCAGCAACTTCATTCCATCTGTAAAGATTTTGAAGGCTGGCAAAAGCGTCATCTCGGGTATAAATCGCGCTTTTAAGGCGTACAAGGCTTGGCAGAAAGCGGCCAGGCTCGCCGAGAAAGCCATCGCGCGCGCCGATTCGGTTATCGAGTGGGCAACAAAGAAGGCTGACGAACTCGCGGCCGCGCTCGCGAAGGGCCCAGAAGTCTCTTTGGTGCCTGATTGCAAGAAGAACAGCTTCGTTCCCGGCACGTTGGTTTTGATGGCTGACGGGAGCACGAAGCCGATCGAGGAAGTCCGGGTCGGCGATGAGGTAATCGCCACCGACCCTGAGACCGGCGAGTCTGGTCCCCGGGTGGTGACCCGAGAGATCACGGGCTCCGGCGACAAGGCGCTCGTCGAGGTCAGCATTGATGTAGACGGCGACGAAGGCGATGTCACCGACACGATCGTCGCCACTGACGCTCACCCGTTCTGGGTTGCCAACGCTGGCCGCTGGGCCGACGCTGCCGACCTGCACCCCGGCGACACCCTGCTCTCTCCAGAGGGCTCCCGCGTCCGCGTCATCGACATCGTCGCCTACAACGCCGTCGCCACCGTCCATAACCTCACCGTCGACGACATCCACACATACTACGTATCGGTCGGCAATGAGTCGGTTCTCGTACATAACTGCGGCATCGGCACGCAATTCGGCGTCCCGCGGAAGCCGGGCGTGTATGCAATAGAATTGAATGATGGGAATTTCTATATTGGCTCGGCCACCAGTAATATGCGAGGGCTCGTCAATGCGGCGGGCCGACAGGCCAAGCCGGGGAAGCGTCCACATGCTGTGGAGGCAGCCGGATATAATGCGAGCGACATTGTCAACGTAACGTGGGTGGAGGTGCCTGGCAATCTTCGTGGAAACAGATATATCAGCAAGGATGATGCTAGGTCGCTAGAGCAGAGCCAAAGCAAAGTCGGTTGGTCACTGAGTGGCTGCGTTGAGTAGCGTCGGGATGAGCATTTTGTTGGCGTGGTGTCGTTCCATGGTTTGTTTGATTCGGGTGTGACCGGCGAGGCGGATCAGGGCGAGGGCGAGATTGCGTAAGGCTGCCATGGTGTGGGCGGTGTTGCCGAGGTAGGCGTGGTGGGCGTCTTCGCCGAGTAGGACGTCACGGATCCAGTGAGGTGATCTCAGCAACTGTGCGGTAGGTACTTGTAGTCGAAATGAGTCAGATGCAGTGCTGCGGCGATGGTGTCACCGATTCCGCGGGGGCTGGCGGTGGTGTGTTGGAGTGCTTTCCAACGCCTGTTGATGATCGCGAAGCCGCGTTCACCTTGCCATCTCAGGCCGCGTAGCAGCCGATTGTAGGTGCGGTTGCCGACAGCGAGGGGCCTACGGTCGGACGGCTGCTTGACCGGGGTCTTGATGCCATGACCTGCGCCGTCGTAGCCGGCGTCGGCCAGCGCGGGCAGGTCGAGCTCGGCGGCTGACCAGTTGAGCGCGGCAGTGATGCCCAACTGTTGGGCACAGGTCAGGTCATGGACATGCCCAGGCGTCGCCGGCGAGGTCCATATCGGAATCCCGTCAGGGCGCATGACCGCTTGGATGTTCGCGCCGAAGCCCCGGTGCTTACCGGAGTACCAGGCGTCGATCGTTTCGCCTTTCACACTGGTGGTGGTCTCCGCGAGACGGTCACAGGCGAACAGTTTGCCGTCCAGGATCACATGCGACCAGCCGTCGTCGGCGACCCGCCGGAGGGCGTCGTGTAGGTCGGGTGCCTGAGCACACAGGACCGCGACGCCTTCGGCGACGTACCGGTAGGCGGTGGCCCGGGAGACACCGAAGCCTGCCCCTAACAGTGTTCTGTCCTCGCCCTTACGGAACCAGACCAACACCAGCAGGGCCTGCCGGTAGCAGGTCAACGCCCGCGTCCCGCGGCGGGTGCCCCGCGTACGGCGTTCGGTGGCCAGGAGTCGGGCGAGGTGGCGCACGAGTTCCGTGGGGACGTCGAGCATGGCACGATATGCGATCACGTGGGGTCCTCACCATGTGGGTGATCTTGTGGTGAGAACTACCTACCGAGGGCCCCACCCCTCATCCAGCACCGCCGCAAATCTACCGCGTTGCCCGTGTCGCACCAATCAACACATTCGCGATGCTGAGATCAGCTCAGTGCACCTTGTTCTCGATTGCCCAGTGTCCGCGTACGTGGGCGGCGATTTCGGTTGCGGTGCAGGTCAGGCTGGTGATGCCGTGCACGATGTGTTTGCTGACGCGTTGGCCGTCGGGGGCGTAGGTGTCACGGCGGATTCGGAAGACCTGGGTGGCGCCGGGGAAGTCGACGTCGTCGGCGGGTGCGGTCCAGATCGTGCGGGTGGTGTGGTGGCCGTTGCGGTGTTCGGTGTTGGTTGCGGCGGCGAGGTCGGAGACGGCTGCGGGGAGCCGTTCGGTGATCGCGGTGAGCAGGCCGGGCCGGTTTCCCTTGACGGTGAAGACGTAGCCGGCCTCGCGTTGTAGCAGGTAGGTGGCGGTGTTGTGGCTGGGGTGGGCGGCGTCGGCGGTGATCGTCATGCCGGTGAGGTCGACCGGGTCGAGCAGGGCGGCGATCTGGGTGACCTCGGTGGTGTCGGCCGGGACGCGGACCTGTGCGACGACCACGGCGGTGTCGTGGCGCATCGCGGAGAACAGTTGCACGTCTAGGCCGGTGGTGGTGCCGGGGCGGGTATTGCGGACGGTTTTCCCGTCGAGGGCCAGTCCGATACCGGCCTGCTCGTCGAGCAGGGTGTTGAGCCAGGTGCAGATCAGCCGGTCCATGACCGTGGCGTCGACGGTCTCGGTCAGCCGGCGCAGGGTGTCACGGCCTGGCGGGATCCGGATGCCCAGGACCGGGTGCCGGCGGGCGCCCGCGGCCTCGAGGAGGGCCTGCGGCAATTCCGCGATCCGATCGGCGGCCTGCCGGAAGTCACGCGCCCCGCACAGCAGTGCCATGGTCAACACCGTCAGTACCGCAGCCAGGGGATGCCGGACACCTTTCGGCTTACGTGGGTCGCTGACCTGTGCGAATAACGCGGCCAGGCCGGTGACCTGCCCAAGGTTGACCTCCCCGGACTCGTTCGTGACGACATCGGTGACCGCGTGCGAGACTGACACGAGCGGCCTTTCTGGTAGACGACGGTTGGCGTAGAGAACCGCCATCGTCTACTGAGGAAGGCCGCGTTCGTTCACCGACCCTGCCGCCATCAGGAACAACGAAGATCAACTAACTTTGCTTTGGCTCTGGTCGCTAGAGCAGGATGTTATGGATGTGTTTCTTTCTCAGGGGAAGGCGCTCATAAATCGTGACTATCCTGAAATGGAAAGCGGTCGCCATAACTCTAATTGGTTTAGCCGAATCTCAGGGCTTCTTCCGCACAGAAAATGAAATCTCGGAGGGCTGAGGTTCGTCCTGTGTCGCAAAATGGCCCGGAGCGCGGTGTGGGGATTTTACTGATGAGTCTGAGGGGTCGATGATCGTGGGTACGTGGAGTTCTGGGCCGTTCGACAATGACCATGCGATGGATCTTCTCGACGAGCTTGCTGAAATGAATGATCGTGAGAAGGCGGAATATCTCCGAGAGATCTTTACTAACGCCCTTGGACTTTCATCTACCGAACGAGTCTGGCCGAAAGAGGTAGTTGCTGCGGCGGCCCTTATCGCCTTGGCATTACCCGGCGGGGCCGTGGTGGTGATGTATGAGGAGGGCGACTTTGAGTCAGATGCCGAGGAGAACGCCGATGAGGAATGGTCGATTGCAATCCTTCGTGAGCCAGGGGTCGCCCTGGCCAGGCTTGCGCTTGACGCGCTTATGGAGGTTACGCGGCCGGAAGGTCGATGGTTTCTGGGGTGGCTTCTCGACAGTGATCGCGATGCTGCGTTGAACCATGTCGAGGCTGTCGCCCGCGTACTTCGAGCGGCCACCGCCTGAACTCGCCGCCATGAACGAGGTTCCTCGGGAATCACAGTTGTTTATAAACGTCCGTCCAGCCCCCGGTACGACTGCTTGCCGTCAGTCGTACCGGGGCCGGTTTTGTGGGGTGATGGGGGTCAGGTCTGGTGGTGGCGGGATGGGGTCCAGCCGAGAAACCGGGCGAAGAGCACGTACGGGTCGGGTGCGGTGTCCGGGTTGAGCGTGTAGAGGTCGGTCATCGCCTCGTGTAGTAGGCCGCTGAGGTGGACGTACAGCGGCACGGGGTTGTCCTGGAACTGTCGACGCAGGCTGAGTCGCGTCTGCGCACACGGCCACGGTTGCGCGTCGAAGCGGCAGATCCACAGCGGCCGTACCGTCCGATGCGGATCGGGGCGCAGATGCGGCGTCATGGTCTGCCTTTCGTCGGGCCTGGCGCATCGGTCAGGCTGGCTGTGCGTATCGGTCTGGAAGGGGCCGCCCTGACGCGGGGAGCCCTACCGGGGGAGAACGTGCCGAAAGGCGACGACGAGGGCGGCCCCGCGGTTCCGCCCGTCCTTTGGCGAGCGCCGAGCGAAGGGGAAGTTCTGCCGGCGTTCTGGCGGGTCCGAGCGGTTCCGCTGCCCCTCATCCTTGTGATTGGCTGACTACTTTCGGCAGGGGCGACGCGCCTACCAGGCAAGACGTGCGCCCACCCAGTGCTCGTGTGTAGGAGTGTGTAGATGTCGAACCGCCCCCTACTGGACCTGCTCGCCGGTGAGCTGCGCCGGGCGCGTACGGCCCGTGGTCTGACCCAGGTCGCCCTCGGCGAGGAGATCAGCTATTCCGGCTCGCTGGTGGCGATGGTCGAGCAGAGCCGGCGGATACCGAAGCTCGACTTCACCGAGCGCTGTGACCGGGTGCTGAAGACCGACGGGCTGCTGGGCCGCATCCACCATGTGCTGTTGAGCGACACGCTGCTGCCGTGGTTCCGCGAGTGGGTGGCGATCGAACGGGAGGCGGTGGCGCTGCGGTCGTACGAGCCGCTGGTCGTACCCGGTCTGTTGCAGACCGAGGCGTACGCCCGGGCGCTGCTAACCGGAGCGAGCCGATTCAGTCAGGAAGAAATGGAGTCGCAGGTCATTGCTCGGTTGGAACGGCAGGTGGTGCTTTCCCCGGAGAAGCCGCCGTTGCTTGTTGCCGTCTTCGACGAGTACGTGCTGCGTCGCCCGGTCGGCGGGCCGGCGGTGATGCGGGAACAGCTACTGCACCTGGTCGAGGTCGGCACGCGGCACCATGTGCATCTGCACGTCGTGCCGGTCAGTGTCGGGGCGTACGTCGGGCTCAATGGTGCCTTTGTCATCGCCAGCCCCGGCGAGGGGGACGACGTGGCCTACCTGGACAACCAACTGAAGGGGCACATCGTGCAGAATCCCGCCGACCTGTTGACGTTGCGCAATACGTGGGAGGCTGTCCGGGCGGAGGCGCTGTCGCATGGGCAGACGATCGAAGTGATCAGGGAGGCGGTGCGGGCATGGACCTGACCGGCGCGAAGTGGCGTAAGAGCACCCGGAGCAGCGGCAACTCTGGCAACTGTGTAGAGGTCGCTGACAACCTGTCGGGTGTGGTGGGCGTACGGGACAGCAAGGATCGTTCTGGCCCGGCACTCGTTTTCGCGCCCGCAGCATGGCGCACGTTCGTCAACGCGGTAAAGACTCACTGATTCGTTGATGCTGGGCAATGCGTGGGAGGCTGTTCGGGCGGAGGCGCTGTCGCATGGGCAGACGATTGAGATGATCAGGGAGGCGGTGCGGGCATGGACCTGACCGGCGCGAAGTGGCGTAAGAGCACCCGGAGCAGCGGCAACGGGGGCAACTGCGTGGAGGTCGCCGACAACCTGCCCGATGTGGTGGGCGTACGGGACAGCAAGGACCCGTCCGGCCCGGTGCTCGTCTTCGCCCCCGCCGCCTGGCGTGCGTTCGTCACACAGACCAAGGACAACTGAGCGTTCGTGGCTCAGAGCAAGGAGAGCTGATGTCGAGGACGCACAGCTACGAGTTGACCGTGGACTGGACCGGGGCCGGGGACACCGGCACGATCAACTATCGCGCGTACGGCCGGGAGCACGAGGTCACCGCCCCGGGGCTGCCCCCGATTCCGGGCACCGCCGACCCGACCTTCCGGGGCGACCCGAGCAGGTGGAACCCGGAGCAACTGCTCGTCGCCTCGCTGTCCCAGTGCCACCTGCTGTCGTACCTCAGCCTCTGCGCACGCAGCGGCGTCGTGGTAACCGCGTACGTCGACAACCCGATCGGCACGATGACCGAGATCGGCGACGGCGGGAGTTTCACCGAGGTCGTGCTGCGTCCGAAGGTCACCGTCGCGTCGGTGGATCAGGTGGAGAAGGCCACCGCGCTGCACGAGACCGCGCACGAGGTCTGCTTCATCGCCAACTCGGTCAATTTTCCGGTACGCAACGAGCCCATCGTCCTGGTCGCAGGGTCAGACGGCTCCAGGTGATTGCTCGGCGGCTGGCTGGGACGCGGAGTCCTGCACGAGCTTCATCGACACGAGCTCGGTGAATCCGGCGCGTTTGGCGAAGCGCACCTTCTGCCGCTTGTACACCGTGAAGCCGAGCTTGGTGTAGACGCGGAGGGCGGGTGCGTTGGTGTCCTTGATGTCCTCAAGGACGTACTCGCGATATCCGGGCAGCGCCAGCAGGTGACGCAGCAACGCGGTCGCGACGCCGCGACCCTGATAAGCCGGCTCGGTGGCGACGAACCCGATCTCGCCAAGCCCGGGCTGGGCACCGTCGAAGGGCCTCATGAACCAGCGCCGGATCACCACGTAGCCGAGTAGCCCGCGCACCAGCCCGAGGTGACGCCGGATCTCCGGCCATCGCGGCACGAACAGCGTCTGGTCGCCCTCGGTGAACGAGGCGAGGCCAGCGGGCTCCCCGTCCACGAGCGCGATGTAGAACCTTTCGAGCAGCAGCATGTGCTCGAACGCGTCGGCCAACTTGTCGGTGTCGCGCGAGAACGCGACGAAGTCCTCCGCGAAGCTGCGCACGTAGATTTCGGTGATCCGGCGCCGGTACGCCTCGCCGAGCTCGTCTCCCCGTTTGACGCCGACCATCGTCTCGGCCATCCCGCCCACCCCCGCTTGTCACACAGCCGTACGGGGTTGACGATATCCACCGGCACGCACCCGCCAACATCCACTGCGGATGGTATCGGCGCTCAGGTGTCGTGCCGTTCGACCACCCGTTGCACGGCCCGGTAGATCTGACCGAACCGTAGTGCGTCCGAGGTACTCAGCAGCAGGATCTCCTGCCCTCGGCGCTGCACCCACAGCTCGTGGATCCGCGCGCCCCGGTCGTAGGAGCGGTCCAACCAGCCCAGCGGCAGCTCCAGGAACGGGGCCAGCGCCAGCGCGCCGACCACGCAGATCGCCAGGATGACGCCCGGCACCAGCCAATCGCCCCGGTCGTGGGCGGTGTAGGCCAGGGAGAGCACACAGATCACCGCGAGCAGCGGCGGGATCGACAGCAGAAAGATGAGTACGCCCCGTCCCACCAACCTGCCGCCCTCGCGTACGGAACCGCGGCGACGGACGTGCCAGACGTAGGTCAACTCGGCGACCGGAATACTGTGGCCACCTGCGGAGACCGCCTCGGAGGTCACCTGCACCGAGTTATCGCGGTAATAGATGGTCACCATTCCAGCTAACCGTGTCTGTCAATACCGCCCGATCCCCGGACAGACCGGCGAGCATGCACCTGGCACCCTGTACGGACCGCCCGCAATGTGACGGGCGGCCTCGTACGTCGGAGAGGTGTGGTGCCCGGGTGGCCGCAACGGGGTGGAAGAACGCGTTCTACGGGCTGCTGCTGTTGGGCGGTCTGGTGGTAATGGTCGTGGTGCCCGGGGTGGTGTCGTGCGCGTTGCCCAACGAGGGGCGACCGCTCACCGAACGGCTCGACATCGGGTACGGCGCCACGATCCAGCCCCCGGCTGGCTCCCGGCTCAACCTTTCCGACTCCCGTCCCGGCAGCGGTGAGGTGATACTGCTGGTCGACGGGATGGAGGTGCAGCTCAGCGCCCAGTCGTTCCGAGGTGACGCCGAGCCTTATGTCGCGCACGCCCGAGACAAGTTCCAGCGGGACCAGGGACTGCAACTGCTCGGGCGGCCCGAATCGACGCGTACCACCTCCGGGGTCACCGGCGAGCGTGGCTCGCTGGTCGCCGAGGACGAGTACGCCACCAGCGAGAGCGGCTGCTACACCATCCTGACCGCCGGTTCGGTCGGCGTCGTCGCCCTGGTCACCCCGGTTACCAACTGCGCTGTCCTACCCGCGTCACTGAACGACGCGCTCGCCAGCATCGAGATCGAGGGGGCCGCATGACCCGGCCATGGTCGCCGCTGCGTACCCCGACGTTCTGGCTGCTGCTGGCCACACTGGCGCTCGGGACGCTCGGCACGCTTCTGCTGATGTTCTTCATGGCCCTGGTTACGCCCCTGGCCGCGCTGGTCAGCCTGCCCCCACTGCTGATGTTCGGCCTGCTGTCACTGCTGCTGATCCGACAGCTTGACCACCTCGGCCGCCGCCCGTGGTGGCTGGTGTTCATGGCGTACGCCTGGGGCGCGACCGCGTCGATCGTGGCCGCCAGCGGATTCAACTGGTTCGCCGACGTCATTTTGGCCAAGGTCTTCAGCCCGTGGTTCGCCGCCGACTGGGGTGCGGCGATCGTCGCCCCGATCGGCGAGGAGATCATCAAGGGCATCGGGGTGGCGCTGCTGATCCTGGCCGCCCGCCCGCATCTGCGTACCGTCTTCAGCGGAGCGGTGTACGGCGCGATCGTCGGCGTCGGCTTCACCATCGTGGAAGATGCCACCTACGCCTGGACCTCGGCAGACGAGATGCTGCCCGACAACATCGGCGAGGCGTTCCGCATCCTCGTGCTGCGGATCATGGTGCCGGGCGTGGCCGGCCATCCGCTCTTCAGCGCCCTGGTCGGGGCCGGGATCGCCTACTTCGCGCTGCGTACCGACCAGAGTCGGGGCCGACGGTTCGGCATGCTCGGGCTGGGCTTCGGGCTGGGGGCGCTGTGCCACTTTGCCGTGAACGCGCCACTCGGGTTCGCCGCCACCAACGCCCTGGACAAGCTGCCCGGGTTCGCCCCGCTGGGCGGTCTGCTGCTGGTCATCGCCGCGCCCGCCCTGCTGGGCTGGATCTGGCTGGCCCGGATCCGGCGTACCGAGACAGCGCAGCTCACCGCCGAACTCGCCGACCCGACCCGGTTCGCGGATTCGGCTCTGTCCATCGTCCCGGCTGGTCCCGCCGAATCTGCCGCTGCCGAGGTTGGCACTGGCGGAGCTGATGCTGCCGGATTTGGCACTGCCGAACCTGGCACTGCCGAACCTGGTGCTGGCGAGCCGGCGACTGCTGCGGTGGCGACGGCGGAGGAGGCGTACACCCTGGGGTCCTCGCTTCGGCGCTTCCGGGTCGTACGCGCGGTCCGCCGGGCGCACGGTGCTGCCGCAGCAGCGGCCGTTCGCCGCCTGCACCGGGCACAGCTGCGGTTCGTGCAGCTCCCCGTCGACCCGGTGCCGGCCGCCCCGGCTGTCTACTTTCCGGCCATCCCAGCTCAGCCGATACCCGCCCCGATCGCGTCGGCCCAGCCGACTCCGATTGCAGTCCCGGCCCCCGCAGCACCAGTCCAGGACGCACCCGCAGCTCCGATCCAGAGCGCCCCCACTGCCCCGGTCCAAGGCACCCCTGCTGCGCCTGGCCAGGTGGCCGCCCCTGTCCCCTGGCCGTATCCACCGATGGCTGGTCATTATCCGCCGCCCTTGCCGGGACAGTGGACTCCGTACGGACCCGCGCCGGTAGTTCCAGGGCAGTGGCAGCCAATCCCGGGAGGCCAATATCCACAGTCCGTGCCGGGCCAATATTCACAGCCCGTGCCCGGCGGGCAGTGGCCGCCGGTACCCGCCCAGTATCCGCCGCCCGCACCGGGGGGCTGGTATCCCACGCCCCCCGCCCCACCCGGGTACCCCATGCCTGCCCCACCCGGGTACCCCATGCCTGCTCAGCCCGGGTACCCCATGCCTGCTCAGCCCGGGTACGGCATGCCCGCCCACGCCTGGTATCCGATGCCCTCGCCGCCGGTCTGGCAGCCGTCGGCCCCCCGACCGACACCCGTGCAGACGGCTCGGGTCGAACTGGCCGCCGCACGCGCCGAGTTGGCCCGACTGACCGGCTCGGAGCACCCACCCGCTTCCCCCGGTACGCCGGAACCGGCACCGGCCTGGCTGCTCGCCACCGGATTCGGGCTGGCCGTGCTCGGCGTGGTGCACTGGGCGGCCGTGCTGCTCGGCGTACTGGTGATGGGTGTGCCGGTGGTCCTGGCGTGGCGGCGGCAGCAGCCGCTCCCACCCCGGCTGTCCTGGGCCGTGGCCGCTGTTGTCTTCAGCGGCTATCTCTGGCTGACCAGTTGGGTGCTGCTGCTGCTCTTCCCCGGCGAGGTTTGAGCACCCAGCGCGACCTGATGCGTGTTTGATCTCGTGCTGGTCTTGATCAAGAACGAACTGGGAACGGTTGTTGTTGCTCCGGTGACAACAACCGTTCCCAACGGCAGATGTGCTGGAGCCAGTACGCGGAACCAGCGGAGTGCTCGGCCATAGCTCAATGCGGGAAGGCCCGGGGTGTCCGGGGTGAGATCTCCGCACGGAACTGCTCGATCCGGAGGCTGACCTGACGCATCCCGACGGTGTGCTCCAACCGGTCCAGATAGAGCGACTGTCGGGCCAGGGCGTCCAGGTCGACCGTGAAGTAGATCGCCATCAGCGGGTTGACGAACAGGGCGCTGCCCCGGGTGCGGGTGGTGAACTGGTAGTCGCCGCACTCGCCCCGGGTCGCCGCCGCGATCTGGCCGTTGACGATGCTGGGCCGGAGTGGGGTGGCGGCCTGCGCGTCCGCCGCCGCGTCCCGGTACAGCGTCGCCGCGCGACTCTGGCTGGGGATGGAAAGCGCCCCGAGGTACGCGCCTTCGCGGTCGAGAGCGGCGATGTTCTCCAGCACCTGGACGTGGTTGACCCCGTGGTACGCGTCGATGCCGAACCCGAGGCAGGTGACCAGTTTGGTCGGCAGTTCCAGCCCGGCTGTCGCCGCCAGGCTGGTCATGTCCTCCTCGGGCGTTCCCAGGCCGGTCTCGTCGCCGCGCAGCAGGATGTCGGTTCCGCCGTCGACCAGCACGAGTGCGTCGACGTCGAGGTGCTTGACCAGGGTGCGGTAGGCGGCCCGCAGCGGCTGCACCCCGGTCCGGGGGAAGGCGTGGACCGTGGCGGGGAGATCGTGTGTGGCCAGCCAGCGGGCGAGGGTCCGTTCCGGGAAGTAGTCGTCCGGCCCAGCGGTGTCCGGCTCCACCACGGCCAGGTTCTCGTCGAGCCAACTGTCCAGGTCGAGCAGTTCCAGTTGGGTAAACGACAGGTTGGCCAGGTGCACCTGTCTGCCGGTTTCGAGCAGCGTCAGTGCGAGCGGCAGACCGGCGTAGATGTCGAAGCCGCCGCCGGCCCCGGCGATGAGGATGTTGCGCGCCCTGCTCAGCGCCGCGAAGAGTGGTGGAGTCGCCAGGGACGGCGAGTTGCCCGGTGGGATCACATAGCTGCCCGGTGGGATCACGGGCGGGATCCGTGGACGGGCTGGCCGCTCTCCAGCGCTCGTTGCAGCGCTCGGTAGATCTGGCCGAACCGCAGCGCGTCGCTGGTGTGCACGAGCAGCACCGGCCGGCCCTGGAAGTCGGCCCAGATCTCCAGGTCGTGCGCGCCTCGGGCGTACGACCGGTCCAGGTGTTCGAGTAGGAGGTCGGCGATCGGCCCGGCGGCGAGACCGACCAGGCAGGCGATGCCGACCAGGAGGATCGTGACGGCCAGGGATGCGTCGATCCGCAGCGCGACCACCAGTCCGATGATGGCGGCCACGATCGGCCCGACCAGTGCCGCGCCGATGGCACCTCGGCCGGCCAGTTCCCGCCACGAGCGGCGGCCCCGCTGGTGCCACACCCGGGCCAGTCCGCGTAGCGGATAGCTTCGCCCACCGACCCGGATGGCATCGGAGGTGACCTGTATGGCGCGGTCGTCGTAGTAAGTGATCATTTCCGACCCCGATCGTTCCGCTACCGGACAACCTACCCAACGAGCCGGGGACGTACGCTGGCTCGCGACTTCGACGTGGAGGTGCAGCGTGGGGGACTTCGTCCGCCTGGAGATCAACGACGGCATCGGCACGATCCGGCTGGACCGGCCGCCGATGAACGCGCTCAACACCCAGGTGCAGGAGGAACTGCGGGCCGCGGCGACGCAGGCCACCGCCGACCCGCAGGTTCGGGCGGTCATCGTGTACGGCGGCGAGAAGGTCTTCGCGGCCGGTGCCGACATCAAGGAAATGGCCGAGATGTCGTACGTGGACATGGCCGAACGGTCAGCCGACCTGTCCAGTGCGCTGGGTGCCCTCGCCCGGATCCCCAAGCCGGTGGTCGCGGCGATCACCGGATACGCCCTCGGTGGGGGCTGCGAGTTGGCGCTGGCCTGTGACTGGCGGGTGGTCGCCGAGGACGCCAAGCTCGGCCAGCCCGAGATCAAGTTGGGCATCATCCCCGGTGCCGGTGGTACGCAGCGGCTGGCCCGCCTGGTCGGCCCGGCCCGGGCCAAGGACCTGATCATGTCGGGGCGGATGGTGGACGCGTCGGAGGCGCTGCGGATCGGGCTGGTCGACCGGGTGGTGCCGGCGGCCGAGGTCTATGACGCGGCGGTGGCGCTGGTCAAGCCGTACGTCTCGGGCCCGGCGCAGGCGCTGCGCGCGGCGAAGCTGGCGATCGACGGTGGCCTGGAGATGGACCTGGCCTCCGGGCTGGCCTGGGAGAGTCAGCTCTTCGCGGCGCTGTTCGCCACCGACGACCGGCGCGAAGGCATGGCCGCGTTCGTCGAGAAGCGTAAGCCCGACTTCACCGGCCGCTGACGGTTCACCGGTCGCCTGACCGCGAACATCAGGGGCGTTGTGCCCTTCTTGCCATCCCGACTGACCGGTAACATGCGGCCGATCGAGGCCAATCGCGGCCCCTGAGGGCCATCCATGCCGATCGACAGGAGCGACGATGACGGAGCGGATCGAAGGCAACGGCGGTGACCTGGTGCTGGCGGCCCTTCAAGGCTACGGGGTGCGCGAGATGTTCACCCTCTCCGGCGGTCACGTCTTTCCGCTCTACGACGCCGCGCACCGGGCCGGGGTCGCCGCCGACGGCCAGCCGGTGATGCGGATCGTCGACGTCCGACACGAACAGTCGGCGGTCTTCGCCGCCGAAGCGGTCGCCAAGCTCCAGCGCCGCCCGGGTCTGGCGGTACTCACCGCCGGACCTGGCGTCACCAACGGCATCTCCGGGTTGACCAGCGCCTACTTCAACGCCTCACCGGTGCTGGTGCTCGGGGGCCGGGCACCCGCCTTCCGGTGGGGCTCGGGCAGCCTCCAGGAGATCGACCACGTGCCGCTGGTCGCGCCGGTCACCAAGCACGCGGCCACCGTCTTCGCCACCGAGGACATCCCGACCGCGATCACCACCGCGTTGACCGCCGCGCTCAGCCCGCACCGGGGACCGGCCTTCCTGGACCTGCCACTGGAGGTGGTCTTCTCGACCGCCGACGTCGACCGTCCCGCCGTGCCGGTGATCGCCCCGATCGAGCCGGACCCCGACGAGGTCGCCAAGGCCGCCCGGCTGATCGCCGGGGCGCAGCGGCCGGTCATCGTCGCCGGCTCCGACGTCTACGCCGGGGACGCCGTCACCGCGCTGCGGGCGGCGGCCGAGGCACTGGGCGTACCGGTCTTCACCAACGGCATGGGTCGGGGAGCACTGTCCCCGGAGCACCCGCTCGCCTTCGCCAAGGCCCGCCGGGTCGCGCTCAAGGGCGCCGACGTGATCGTGGTGGTCGGTACCCCACTGGACTTCCGGCTCAGCTTCGGCGACTTCGGTGACGCGCAGGTCGTACACATCGTGGACGCCCCCCAGCAGCGGGCCGGGCACGTCGAACCGGCCGTCGCGCCCGCAGGTGATCTGCGGCTGATCCTGTCCGCGCTGGCCGAGTATTCCGGCGACCGGACCGACCACGCCGACTGGATCGCCGAGCTGCGGGTGGCCGAGGACGCGGCCAAGGCCAAGCACGCCGCCGAGATGGCCGCCGACAGCGACCCGATCCGCCCGGCCCGGGTCTACGGCGAGCTGCGCCAGGTGCTGGACCCCGACGCGATCACCATCGGCGACGGTGGTGACTTCGTGTCGTACGCCGGCCGTTACCTGGAGCCGGCGCTGCCCGGCACCTGGCTCGACCCCGGGCCGTACGGCTGCCTCGGCACCGGCATGGGTTACGCGATGGGGGCCAGGATCACCCACCCGGACCGGCAGGTGTGTGTGCTGATGGGCGACGGTGCTGCCGGCTTCTCGCTGATGGACGTCGAGTCCCTGGTACGGCAGAAGCTGCCGGTGGTCATCGTCGTGGGCAACAACGGCATCTGGGGTCTGGAGAAGCACCCGATGCAGGCCATGTACGGCTATGACGTGGCCGCTGACCTGCAACCTGGGCTGCGTTACGACGATGTGGTGACCGCCCTCGGCGGGGCGGGGGAGACGGTGGCGAAGGCCGGTGATCTCGGTCCGGCGCTGAAGCGGGCGTTCGACGCCGGCGTGCCGTACCTGGTCAACGTGCTCACCGACCCGGCCGACGCCTACCCCCGCTCGTCCAACCTGGCCTGACGCCTACCCGGTCAGGAACTGAAGGAGTACGGGCCGAACCGACCCCAGACGACCACGGCCGCCAGCACCAGCAGGACGATGTTCATCACGACCGACTGGACTTCCTTGCGGCGGGCGTGGACGACGATCGCGCCGATCATGACCACGACCAGGCCGAGCGCGGCCAGTGGTACGAGCACCGGGGCGATGTCGAGGATGGCAGGCAGGATCAGCCCGATCGCGGCCAGCACCTCCAGCCCGCCGAGGAGTTTGACCAGGCCGGGGTTGGTTCCTTCGACCCAGTGCATGCCGGAGGCGAGCAGCTTCTCCTTCGGCTGCAGCACCTTGTTCGCTCCCGCGAACAGGAAGGCGACGGCCAGCAGGCCAGCAATGATCCACAGAACGATTTCCACGGGGCCCTCCGGCCGCTAGGTGACTTCAAGTGTTGAGTGAAAGCTAGCGGCACTCACTTCAAGCTTCAAGTCATCGGGCGGAGGAATCACTTCAGGCGTGAAGTTATGCTGGAGGCATGGAGCGCGCGGAGGAGCCACGCTGGCTGGATGACGAAGAGCAGCAGACGTGGATCGCACTGGTCGGTTTGCTGATCCGGCTCTCCGGGTCTCTGGACGCGCAGCTACAACGTGACGCCGGGATCAGCCACTTCGAATACCAGGTGCTGGCCGGACTCTCCATGTACCCCGAGCGCACCATGCGGATGAGCGAGCTCGCGGCATTCGCGGAAGGCTCACTGTCCCGGCTCTCCCAGGTGGTCGGCCGGCTGGAGAAACGTGGTTGGGTACGCCGCCGACCCGACCCCACGGACGGCCGCTACACGCTGGCCGTACTCACCGACGACGGCTGGACCAAGGTTGTCGAGACCGCACCCGGACATGTCGACACGGTCCGCCGGCTCGTCTTCGACCCGCTCACAAAGGCACAGCAGCGTCAGCTGCGGGAGGCCGGTCAGCGCATCCTGCGAGCCATCGATCCCGACACCGCCTGCCCTCGCAGCCACTCGAACTGATCAATGCCCGCCGGAGACCCCTGGGTGTCGTCCGGTCTACCCGTTGCTCGGCGTGGTGTCGTCGCGGGGCGGCTCACCGGACTCGCGGCGACGTAGGTCGTCCTCGCGGCGACGCAGGTCCTCCTCCCACTTCTTGAACATCTCCTGGTCCTGCTTGGCGCGTTGGGCGTCGAGGGAGCGGAGGAACTCCGGGTCATCGTCCGGGGCCACCTGACGCGGGCGGTTCCGTTCCGGGGAGCCCCCACCCGGCCGTAAACCGCTATCTGGTTTGCCAGCGGGGGCCGGGCGGCCGGCGAGGAACCAGCCGATCGAGCCGACCAGCGGGAAGATCAGGATGATCAGCACCCAGACGAACCGGGGTAGGGCGCGGATCTCCCCTTCTTCGGCCGACAGGCAGCTGATCAGAGCAACTGCCGCGAGGATGATCTGCGCGATGAAGAGGACGACGTACAGGCGGGCCATTGGACAATGATGGCCCATGACCGACGGCCCGCCCACTCCGACAAGGGTGATCAGCCCACTCCGACAGGGTTGATCAGGTTAGTCCGGCGAGGATGAACAGCACCCCGAGCGTGGCGAAGCCGACGGTGATCAGAGCGACCAGCGGCAGCGCGAATCCGGCACCGTCGGCTTGCTCCCGAGTCCGGCCGGTGAGCCGGGGGAAACTGACCAGCGCGAAGGCGATCCAGCAGCCCAGCGCCGCGCCGATGATCGATCGAGCTACCCAGGGCATCGCGTGGATTCCTTTGATCAGGGCCAGGCGGGTGACGAGCAGGGTCACGATGATGACCGCCAGGTTGGTCCGGAGCCAGGCCAGCCGGGTGCGTTCGGCGACCAGCCCGGGTTTGGCACTGTCCGGTGGTGCCCCGGGCTCGGGACTCAGTGGGGGTGGCCCAGACGGTCGACTCACCGGACACCGCGCGACGGCAGCAATACCACGACCACCAGCAGCAGCGCACCGACACTGACCAGGATCGCCAGTACGGCGGGCAGCCGTGTCGGCGGTAGCTCCTGACCGAGCCGCATGGCCCGCTCGGTACGGATCCAGCGGTCCACCGCCCCGACCGCGACCGATGCCCCGAGCAGGAGCAGAACCACGGCGATCGCCTCGCGTCCGTGTGCCACCGGCAGCGGGGGAAGGAACTGGGCGACGCCGAGCCCACCGGCGATCAGGGCCAGCCCGGTACGCAGCCAGGCGAGGAAGGTCCGCTCGTTGGACAGGGAGAACCGGTAGTCCGGTGCGGTACCGACCTGGCGTACCTCCCGGGTGTCGAACCACTGTTTGATCGTCTGGAGCACGACAGGGAATATCCGGTTGCTTGCCGACGTAACCTGAGCGCATGACCGATCTTGACGTTTCCGCACTTCGTGCGGCCTATGACAGCCAACTTCGGCCGGAGGTTCCGGATCCGATGCCGGCCGGTGTCACCGTCGAGCGGGACGGCCCGTTGGTGCGGGTCATCGGTCAGTCCTCGGGCGGTTTCCTCACCTATCGGGACCTGGGCGGGCTGTCCGGGGCCGAGCTGGACGAGCTGATCGTCCGACAGCGGGAGATCTTCGCCCGTCGGGGCGAGCAGGTCGAGTGGAAGCTGGTCGAGCACGATGAGCCGGCCGATCTGGGCGACCGGTTGCGGGCCGCCGGGTTCGAGCCGCAGGCACGGGAGGCCGTCGTGGTTGGCCCGGTCGCGCCGCTGGCGGCCGTGCTGCCGGTGCTGCCCGAGGGCGTACGGCTGCGTGAGGTGACCGCTCGTGCGGACCTGGACCGGATCGCGGAGATGGAGACGGCGGTCTGGGGTGAGAACCGGTTCCGGGTGGCCGACATGCTGGAGAAGGAGCTGGCCGCCGGGGCCGACCGGTTGACCGTGGTGGTGGCCGAGGAGGTCGAGACCGGGCAGGTGTTGAGCGCGGGTTGGGTGCGCTACCAGGCCGGCACCGGGTTCGCCTCGCTCTGGGGTGGGGCGACCCTGCCCGAGTGGCGGGGTCGGGGGATCTATCGGGCGCTGGTCACCCACCGGGCTCGGCTGGCCGACACCCGGGGGTTCACGCTGATGCAGGTCGACGCCTCCGACGACAGCCGCCCGATTCTGCATCGGCTCGGGTTCGTCACGATCACGACGACCACCCCGTACGTCTACACTCCATGATGTGGATCAACAGCTGACGGATGAGGAGAGGCAGGTCGTCAAGACCGCCGCGTTCGGTGCCGTCTTTCTGGTCTCCAACGCCGACCCCGGGGTGCTCGACCTGATCCGGGAGAGCTTCGCTGCCTCCAACGTCTTCGCCGACTCGACCGGTCTGGTCAAGGAGGTGCTGACCAGCGGGGGCCTGCCCCGGTTGGCCAGCGACTCACCGGCCGACGTGGAGCGGGAGGTGCTGCCGGCGTTGCGGCAGGCGGTGCAGATCCTCGAGGCGAAGGTGCCCAATGAGGTCGACCAGTACCGGGCCACGGTGGTGGCGGCCGTCGAGCAGGTCGGGCAGGTGTCCGCCGGCATCACCGAGGTGGAGGCTGCGATGATCGCCAAGATCCGGTCGACGCTGGGGCTTTCGGACTGACCCGCCAGATCCCGTGTACGGCGTCCCGTACGCAGTGGTGGCGTAGCCGTCCACACCGACATCGATGACCCTGTTTCGGATCCGATCCGCACCGCCCGGTCGAATCCGGCTCGCCCACTGCTGCGGCTTCGGCCTGCTCAGCTGATGGGGCAAATTGCCCTGACATTTCACGACACCTCCCGATTTTGGCACTCTACGCGCTGATCGCTGACCAGGTGAGATGTGTCACTGAGGGCTCGTCGGAGCGTTATGCTACTCGCAGGTAACATGGGCGTCGTGGGCGACTCCACAGCGCTCAATGGTTGACCAAAAGTCAGTGAACGCGGGAGGCTGCGCCCCAAGAACAGGGCGTGGGATGGCAACACCAACAGGAGGGTCGTCGAATCGCGATGAACATCGTCGTACTCGTCAAGCAGGTGCCCGATTCGGGCGCGGACCGCAACCTGCGCAGTGACGACAACACCGTCGACCGCGGCTCGGCGAGCAACGTCCTCAACGAGATGGATGAATACGCCATCGAAGAGGCGTTGAAGATCAAGGAAGCTCACGGTGGCGAGGTCACCGTGCTGACCATGGGCCCGAGCCAGGCCACCGAGTCGATCCGCAAGGCGCTGTCGATGGGGCCGGACAAGGCCGTACACATCCTGGACGACGCGCTGCACGGCTCCTGCGCCGTGGCCACCTCCAAGGTGCTCGCCGCCGCGCTGCGTACCCTCAACGCCGACCTGGTGCTCTGCGGTTCCGAGTCGACCGACGGTCGGGTCCAGGTCATGCCGCACATGCTCGCCGAGCGGCTCGGCGTCGCCGCGCTGACCGGCGCGCGCAAGCTGACCGTGGACGGCTCGACGCTGACCATCGAGCGGCAGACCGAAGAGGGCTACGAGGTCGTCACCGCCACCGCCCCCGCCGTGGTCTCGGTCTGGGACACCATCAACGAGCCCCGCTACCCGTCCTTCAAGGGCATCATGGCGGCCAAGAAGAAGCCGGTGCAGACCCTGTCCCTGGCCGACCTGGGCGTCGCCCCGACCGAGGTGGGCTTCGACGGCGCCACCAGCACGGTCGTCGAGCACGCCAAGCGTCCGCCCCGCTCCGGCGGTGCGAAGATCACCGACGAGGGCTCCGGCGGCGCGCAGCTGGTCGAGTTCCTCGCCACCGAGAAGTTCGTGTGAGGAGTCTGAGTCATGGCTGAGGTACTCGTAGTCGTCGAAGCCACCAGCGCTTTCGGCGTCAAGAAGGTCACGCTCGAACTGCTCACCCTGGCCCGCGACCTGGGCACCCCGGCCGCGGTGGTGCTCGGCGGCCCCGGTGCGGTCGCCGCGCTGAGCGACAAGCTCGGCGAGTACGGCGCGGAGAAGATCTACGCCGCCGAGAGCGAGGAGATCGACGGCCACCTGGTCGCCCCCAAGGCCACCGTCCTGGCCGAGCTGGTCAAGCGGGTGCAGCCGGCCGCCGTGCTGCTCGCCTCCACCCAGGAGGGCAAGGAGATCGCCGCCCGGCTCGCCGTCAAGCTGGACAACGGCATCCTCACCGACGTGGTCGGGCTGGCCGCCGACGGCACCGCCACCCAGGTGGCCTTCGCCGGTTCGACCGTCGTCAAGTCCAAGGTCACCCGGGGCCTGCCGCTGGTGACCCTGCGCCCCAACTCGGTCACCCCGGCCCCGGCCCCGGCCACCCCGGCCGTCGAGCAGGTCGACATCCAGCTGGGCGACGCCGACAAGCTGGCCAAGGTGGTCAACCGGGTCGCCGAGCAGAAGGGTTCCCGCCCTGAGCTCACCGAGGCGTCGGTGGTCGTCTCCGGTGGTCGTGGCGTCGGCAACGCGGACAACTTCAAGCTGGTCGAGGAGCTGGCCGACCTGCTCGGCGGCGCGGTCGGCGCGTCCCGGGCGGCCGTCGACTCCGGCTACTACCCGCACCAGTTCCAGGTGGGGCAGACCGGTAAGACGGTCTCGCCGCAGCTCTACATCGCGCTCGGCATCTCCGGCGCCATCCAGCACCGGGCCGGCATGCAGACGTCGAAGACGATCGTCGCGGTCAACAAGGACGGCGAGGCGCCGATCTTCGACCTGGCCGACTTCGGCGTGGTGGGTGACCTGTTCAAGGTCGTACCGCAGGCGGCGGACGAGATCCGCAAGCGCAAGTAGCTCCACCCCGCAGAGCGCTTCGCTTCCTCCTGCCGGCGAGCATTCGGCGGAAAGGGTGGCCATCCGACCTCGGATGGCCACCCTTTCCATCTGAGCAGCGGCGGATAGGCTGGTAGGCGATGGCATATCTGGATCATGCGGCGACCACCCCGATGCTCGACGAGGCACTGGCGGCGTACGTCGACACCGCCCGCGAGGTCGGCAACGCCTCCTCCCTGCACGCCTCCGGCCGGCTGGCCCGCCGCCGCGTCGAGGAGTCCCGGGAGCGGGTGGCCGCCGCGCTCGGTGCCCGTCCGTCCGAAGTGATCTTCACCGGGGGCGGTACGGAGAGCGACAACCTCGCGGTCAAGGGCATCTTCTGGGCACGTCGCGCAGCCGATCCGACCCGAACCCGGGTGGTGGCCAGCGCGATCGAGCACCACGCCGTACTCGACTCGGCGCAGTGGCTGGAACGGCACGAGGGCGCCTCGGCGAGCTGGCTGCCGGTCGATGCGGCCGGGCGGCTCAGCCCGGACGGGCTGCGCGCGCTGCTCGACGAACACGGCGACCAGGTGACCCTGGTGACCGCCATGTGGGCCAACAACGAGGTGGGCACGGTCCAACCGGTGGCCGAGCTGGCCGCGGTGGCCGCCGAACGGGGGATCCCGTTCCACACCGACGCCGTACAGGCGGTCGGGCAGGTGCCGGTGGACTTCGCGGCCAGCGGGGTGGCCGCCCTCACCGTCACCGGGCACAAGCTCGGTGGCCCGGTCGGCGTGGGCGCGCTGCTGCTCGGTCGGGACGTGGCCTGCACCCCGGTCCTGCACGGCGGGGGCCAGGAGCGGGACGTCCGCTCCGGCACCCTGGACGCGGCCGGCATCGCCGCCTTCGCCGTGGCCGTGGAAAAGGCCGTCAAGACCCAACAGGAGTACGCGGCCCGGGTCGCCGCACTCCGCGACGACCTGGTGACCCGGGTACGGCAGACCGTGCCCGAGGCGATCTACAACGGTGATCCCGTGCACCGGTTGCCGGGCAACGCGCACTTCTCCTTCCCCAGCTGCGAGGGGGACGCCCTGCTCTTGCTGCTCGACGCCCAGGGCATCGCCTGCTCGACCGGATCGGCCTGTTCGGCCGGGGTGGCCCAGCCCTCCCACGTACTGCTGGCGATGGGGGCCGACGACGACCGGGCCCGGTCGTCGCTGCGCTTCGCCCTCGGCCACAACTCGACCGCCGACGAGGTGGACGCCCTGGTCGCGGCGCTGCCCGGGGTGGTCGAGCGGGCCCGCCGGGCCGGTGTGATCAAGTCGGCCCGGGGGTGACCTGGTACCGCTCGTCCGGGCGGCTACCCTCGACGGGATGGGGGAGGTGAACCGGTGAGGGTTCTGGCAGCCATGTCCGGCGGGGTCGACTCGGCGGTGGCCGCCGCACGGGCGGTGGCGGCCGGGCACGACGTGACCGGCGTGCATCTGGCGTTGGCCCGTAACCCACAGACCTACCGGACCGGGGCCCGAGGCTGCTGCACCCTGGAAGACTCCCGCGACGCACGTCGGGCAGCGGACGTGATCGGCATCCCGTTCTACATCTGGGACATGGCCGACCGGTTCCACGAGGACGTGGTGGACGACTTCGTCGCCGAGTACGCGGCGGGCCGCACTCCGAATCCGTGCCTGCGCTGCAACGAGAAGATCAAGTTCGCGGCGGTCCTGGACCGGGCCGTCGCCCTGGGCTTCGACGCGGTCGTCACCGGCCACCACGCCCGACTCGGCCCCGACGGCCTGCTGCGTCGCAGCGTCGACCTGGCCAAGGACCAGTCGTACGTCCTGGCGGTGCTCACCCGCGAGCAGCTCGACCGGTCGATGTTCCCGCTCGGCGACTCCACCAAGGAGCAGGTACGCGCCGAGGCGGCCGAGCGCGGCCTGGCCGTGGCCGACAAGCCCGACTCGCACGACATCTGCTTCATCGCCGACGGCGACACCCGGCGGTTCCTCGCCGAGCGGCTGGGCGAGGCCCCCGGCGACATCGTCGAGGCCAGTACCGGTGCCGTGCTCGGCTCACACTCCGGGGCGTACGCCTACACGGTGGGCCAGCGCAAGGGGCTGGCGCTGGGCGTACCGGCCGCCGACGGCAAGCCACGCTACGTCCTGTCGATCACCCCGAAGACCAACACGGTGACCGTGGGCCCGGCCGAGGCGCTGGAGGTGTCCACGGTCCAGGCACAGCGGCCGGTCTGGACCGGCGGCCCGACCCCCACCGGCCCGGTCGACTGCGAGGTGCAGCTGCGGGCACACGGCAACGTCGTGCCGGCGACCGTACGCCTCGACGGCGGCACGCTCCACGCCGACCTGCACCGGCCGATGCGTGGCGTCGCCGCTGGTCAGGCGATCGTGGCGTACTGGCCCGACCCGGCCGGCGACGTGGTGCTCGGCTCCGCCACCATCACCGGTTAACCTTCCGCCCGTGGAGCAACTGGTGCACGAGCAGAGCCCGGCCGAGGAGCAGCAGACCGAGGAGCAGCAGACCGTTGGCGGCTGGCCCTGGCCGGCGGGGGCGGCGACCGGAATCGGCTCCCTGCCCGGCACGGACGTCGCCGAGGCGCAACGGATCGTCCTGGGTGAGCTGCCGGCCCTGCCGCACGTGCCCGAACTGCCGGCCCGAGGGCCGGGGGCAGACCTCATCGGGCGGGGCGCCAGCCTGCTGGTGGACCTGCCGGTCGAGCTGTACGCCGCCCGGTGGCGCATCGCCGGCCGCCCCGGCCGGGACCTGCGCCGCGCCCACGACCTGATGGAACGGGACCTGGACCAGCTCACCGAGCAGGCCGAGGAGTACGCCGGCCCGATCAAGGTGCAGGCGGCCGGCCCGTTCACCCTGGCCGCCAACCTGGACCTGCCCATCGGCGGGCGAATGCTGCGCGACCCGGGGGCGGTACGGGACCTGACCGAGTCGCTGGCCGAGGGGCTGCGCACGCACGTCGCCGACCTGCGGCGGCGGCTGCCCCGGGCACGCGTACTGCTGCAACTCGACGAGCCGTCCCTGCCGGCGGTACTGGCCGGGCAGATTCCCACCGAGAGCGGCTTCAGCGTCTATCGGTCGGTCGAGCCGGGCACCGCCCGGGCGCTGCTGGCAACGGTGATCGAGGCGGTGGAGACACCGGTCGTCGTGCACTGCTGCGCGCCGGACGTACCGCTGGAGTTGATCCGTACCGCGGGCGCGGTGGGGGTGGCCTTCGACCTGGACCTGGTCAAGCAGCTCGACCCGCTCGGTGAGGCCATCGACGCCGGCCTCGGCCTGCTGGTCGGGGCCGCGCCCACGTCGCCGTCGTCGAACGGTCGCCCGCCGGCCTCGGCGCAGGTCGCCGACCGGGTACGCCAGCTCTGGCACCGCCTCGGCTTCCCGATCCGCCAGCTCGCCGAGCAGGTGGTGGTGACGCCCGCGTGTGGCCTGGCCGGGGCCAGCCCCGAGTACGTCCGCGCGGTGCTCACCGCGTGCCGGGACGCCGGCCGCCGACTGTACGAGGATTAGCCATCGGTCTGGCCGGGCAAGAGGCCGGACATGATAGGAAAACTGCGCACAGTTGTGATCGACTGTCCGGAGCCGCGTGCCCTGGCCGACTTCTACAGCGAGTTGCTCGGGTTGCCGGTGACCTCCGACGACGGCGCGTGGGTGGTGATCGGCGGCGGGGAAGGTGAAGCCCGGCTCGCCTTCCAGCAGGCCCCCGGGCTGCGCGAACCTCGCTGGCCCGATCCGGAACGTCCACAGCAGCTGCATCTGGACGTGAAGGTGGACGATGTCGAGGCGGCCGAGGCCAAGGTGCTCGCGCTCGGGGCGAAGCGACTGCCCGGCGAGGGCGGCGGCTTCCGTGTCTTCGCCGACCCGGTCGGCCACCCGTTCTGCCTTCTCTGGGACTGACCGCGGTCCGTCTGGGCTGGGACTGGCCGCGTCTCGTCCGGGCTGGGACTGGCCGCGTCCCGTTTGGCGCTGGTCGTAGCCGTCACCGGTGGCGGGAGTCTGCGAGTATGGCGGCCATGATCGAACAGCCCGCTGGGTCGGTTGATGGAGTCGTGGGGAAGCAGCGCGCCTCGGGGTCGTTGTTTGGGCTGGCCTACGGTGACGCGTTGGGCAAGCCGACCGAGTTCCTGACCGTCGCGGAGATCCAGCGGCGCTACGGCCCGGGCGGTCCGCGTGCGCTGACCGGGCAGCCGGCCCTGGTCACCGACGACACCCAGATGGGATTGGCGGTCGCCTGGGCGCTGCACGAGGCTCGCGCCGCCACCCCGGAGATCCTGGAGCCGCTGCTGCGGGAACGCTTCCTGACCTGGGCATCCAGTCCGGACAACAACCGGGCACCAGGGATGACCTGCCTACGGGCCTGCGGGGAGCTGGCCCGGGGCACGCGCTGGCAGCAGGCGACCATCGCCGGCTCGAAGGGGTGCGGGGCCAACATGCGGGTCACCCCGGTCGGGCTGGTGCCCGACTACGACCTGGACACGCTCGCCGGAGTGGCCCAGCTCCAGGCCGGGCTGACCCACGGTCACCCGACCGGGCTGGCCGCCAGCGAGCTGACCGCGTACGCCGTGCGGGTGCTCCGCGACGGCGCGAGCCTGACCGAGGTCCCGGCCCTGCTGCGGCAGCGCGCCCTGGAGCAGCGCACCGTCTACCGGGGTGACTGGCTGGGCGACCTGTGGCAGCGGCCGGGCATCACCGACCCGGCGGAGTTCATCGCCCGGGGCTGGGACGAGTGCCTGGACGTACTCGACCGGCTCGACGCGGCGCTCGCCACCCCCGACGACGGGGGCGACCCGTGTGAGCGTACCGGGCAGGGCTGGATCGCCGAGGAGGCGCTGGCCACGGCGCTGCTCAGCGCGCTGTGGCACCGCGACGACCCGGTGGCGGCGCTGGGGCGGGCGGCCACCACCGCCGGTGACTCGGACTCCATCGCCGCGCTGGCCGGGGCGTTCCTCGGGGCTGAGCGCGGAATGTCCGCCTGGCCGACCGCGTGGCAGCACCAGATCGAGTACGCCGACCAGCTCGCCACCCTCGGCGCGGCCTGGGACTGACACCGGCCGCCCACGCGTCGATGTTGAGGTGGCGTTCGCGCAGGTGGGGTGGGGCGGGGCGGCGGTTGTCGTACCGTCCGGTTACCGTTCCGGGGAAGCGTGATCACGGAGGTCGCCGGTGTCCGAAGAAGTCATTCCGCAGCAGGTCAGCGCCGAGCAGGAGGCTGCGGCGGGGGCCGAGCCCACCGCCGAGGCGCGGGAGCGGCACACGATCCTGAGCACGGAGATCACCGAACACCAGTACCGCTACTACGTGCTGGACGCGCCGACCGTCGCCGACGCCGATTTCGACGTGATGCTGCGTGAGCTGGAGGCGCTGGAGGAGGAGTTCCCGGCGCTGCGTACCCCCGACTCGCCCACCCAACGGGTCGGCGGCACCTTCTCGACGCAGTTCACGCCGGTGGCGCACGCCGAGCGGATGATGTCGCTCGACAACGCCTTCGACGACGCGGAGCTGGCGGCGTGGGCCGAGCGGGTGGAGCGGGACGCCGGAGGCGAGGCGCCCTACCTCTGCGAGCCGAAGGTCGACGGCCTGGCGATCAACCTCACCTACGAGAACGGCCGCCTGATCCGGGCCGCGACCCGGGGCGACGGTCGGACCGGCGAGGACGTGACCCCCAACGTGCGCAGCATCCGGGACGTGCCGGAGCGGCTGACCGAGGGCACCGAGCCGATCCCGGAGCTGCTCGAGGTGCGCGGCGAGATCTACTTCCCGGTGGCGGCCTTCGCCGACCTCAACGCCAGCCTGGTCGAGCAGGGCAAGGCCCCGTTCGCCAACCCGCGTAACGCCGCAGCGGGCAGCCTGCGCCAGAAGGACCCGCGGATCACCGCCTCCCGGCCGTTGCGCCTGGTCGTGCACGGCGTCGGGGCCCGCAAGGGGTTCCAGCCGGTGACTCAGTCCGAGGCGTACGCGGCACTGAAGGCGTGGGGCCTGCCGACCAGCGACCGGTGGCGGGTGGTGCCGGACCTGGCCGGCGTCCGTGACTACATCGACTACTACAACGCCCACCGGCACGATGTCGAGCACGAGATCGACGGTGTGGTGGTGAAGGTGGACCCGGTCGCCATCCAGGGACGGCTGGGCTCGACCAGCCGCGCCCCCCGATGGGCGATCGCCTTCAAGTACCCGCCGGAGGAGGTCACCACCAAGCTGCTCGATGTCGCGGTCAACGTGGGCCGCACCGGTCGGGTCACTCCGTACGCGGTGCTCGAACCGGTCCGGGTGGCCGGCTCCACCGTTGCCCAGGCGACCCTGCACAACGCCCGCGAGGTGGAGCGTAAGGGGGTGCTGATCGGCGACACGGTGGTGCTGCGCAAGGCCGGTGACGTGATCCCCGAGGTGCTCGGTCCGGTGATGGAGTTGCGTCCGGCCGACGCCCGCCCGTTCGTGATGCCGACCCACTGCCCGGACTGCGGCTCGCCGCTGGCTCCTTCCAAGGAGGGCGACGTCGACATCCGGTGCCCCAACACCCGTACCTGCCCGGCACAACTGCGGCAGCGGGTGATCCACCTGGCCGGTCGGGGCGCGTTGGACATCGAGGTGCTGGGCGAGAAGGGGGCGGCGGCGCTGCTCGACTCGCACGCGATCACCGACGAGGGGGACCTGTTCCTCCTGGACACCGAGAAGCTGGCGAAGGCCCCGTTCTTCGTCAACAAGGACGGGACCCTGGGCAGCAACGCGGCCAAGCTGCTCGACAACCTCACCGAGGTCAAGCAGCGGCCACTGTGGCGGGTGCTGGTCGCGTTGTCCATCCGGCACGTCGGCCCGACCGCTGCCCAGGCGTTGGCCCGGCACTTCGGGTCCATTCCGGCGATCGAGGCGGCCAGCGAGGAGGAACTCTCCTCGGTGGAGGGGGTCGGGCCGACGATTGCGGTGAGCCTGCGGGAGTGGTTCGCGGTGGACTGGCACCGCGAGGTGGTGCGCAAGTGGGCCGAGGCCGGCGTACGGATGGCCGAGGAGCGGACCGACGAGGGGCCGCGCCCGCTGGCCGGGTTCACGGTGGTGGTGACCGGTACGCTGACCGGCTTTTCCCGGGACCAGGCGGCGGAGGCGGTCCAGTCCCTGGGCGGCAAGGTCAGCGGTTCGGTGTCGAAGAAGACTGGCTTCGTCGTGGTGGGGGACAACCCCGGGTCCAAAGCGGAGAAGGCGTTCTCACTCAAGGTGCCGGTGCTGGACGAGGACGGTTTCCGCGTCCTCTTAGCTCAAGGACCAGAGGAAGCACTGAAGGTTGCACAAAGTAACGAGTGATCTGCCCTTGGTTAACTCTGGGTATATGTGAATCTTGGCGACGTAGTGCCGCGTATTCCAAGTTCGTTACGAGTGCGTCCGTTTCGTGGCTGTCACCCATCACAATCGCAGGGTGGGGGCGTTTGATGGGGGCACGGCGTGGCGTTCGGCTGTGCCGGGGATAGCTGCGTCGGGAGGTTCGATGGAGGCCGCCGTACTGCGGAACTCCGTACCCCCGGGCCGGGCCGTGCCCTTCTTCAGTTTCGTCTGGACGGTCGTCGGCCTGGCGGCGCTGCTGTGTGTCGCGCCGCTGCTGCGGCTGCCCGAGCAGATCCCGGACCTGCCGGTGGCGTTCTGGACGATGGCCGCGCTGGCCCTGGTCGCCGACGCCAGACCCTTCACCCCACCCGGCCACCGGCAGAGCCCGGCCGTCTTCCCCTCGGTCTGCTTCACCTTCGCGATCCTGCTGGTCTGGGGACTCGGCCCAGCCGTGGCGGTACAGGCCGGGGCGGTCGTCGTCTCCAGTTGGCGGATGCGCCACGCGGTGTGGCGGATGATCTTCAATATCGCCCAGTACGCCGTCGGGCTCGCCGCCGCCAGCGCGATCACCGGACGCATCACGGACACCGCGTTCCGCACGGCGGTGAACCCCCGCTGGACCGACGTGCTCCTGGTGGTGGGCGCGGCGGCGGTCTGGTTCCTCATCACGTACGGCTGCGTCAGCATCGCCCTCTGGCTGCGCTTCGGCGGCGCCTGGTGGCCGCACTTCCGCCACCCGCTCGCCTTCGAACTGGTCTCCACCGGCTCGTTGCTGCTGCTCAGCCCGGTATTGGTGGCGGCGGCGGAGGCCAGCGCGACGTTGATCCCGCTGGTCGTCGTGCCGCTCTTCGCGGTCTACCGGATGTCCCGGCTCTCCAGCGAGCAGGAACGACTGACCCGGCTGGACCCTCTCACCGGACTGGTCAACCGCAAGGCGTTGCGCACCGAGGTGACCGAGCAGCTGCGCGTGCACGCCGAGCAGGCGGCCAAGAGCGGCCCGGACGCCCAACTGGCCCTACTGTTGCTCGACCTCGACCGGTTCAAGCACGTCAACGACGCCCTGGGGCACGGGGTGGGTGACCGGCTGCTGGTGGAGGTGGCCCACCGGCTCACGGCGACGGTACGAAGTCAGGACGTGGTGGCCCGGCTCGGCGGCGACGAGTTCGCCATCCTGTTCACCCGACTGCGCAACATCGAGGAGGCGCGGCAACTCGCCGAGCAGGTGGTGGGCGCACTGGCCGAACCGGTCGCCCTCGACGGGTTGCCGCTGGACGTGGGCGGTTCCATCGGCATCGCCCTCTATCCCGAGCACGGCGAGGACTTCGCCACCCTCATGCGGCACGCGGACGTCGCCATGTACGACGCCAAGCACCAGGGCGATCCCATCGCCGTCTACGCCCCCGAGTCCGACCACAACTCGCCGGAGCGACTGAGCCTCCTGGCCGACCTGCGGCGGGTGCTGGACAACCGTCCTGCGCTCGCCGACGGCCCGCCCGGCTACCCCGCTGCTGTTCCGGCGGCGGCCGCCCCAGCGGGTACGGAGACGGAGGGGACCACGTCGGCCACCGACCGCGCACCGGCAGCGTCGGCCGAGGTCACCGGGCCGGCTCCGGCGTTCGATACGACGGCCCCAATATTCGACACGCCGAGCGAGGCCACCATCGTGCCGAGTTCCGTGGCGAGCATCCTCGGCGCGGCCAACCGGCCGGCGACCGACCCGGCAGCGGCCGCCACGCGGTACAACGGTGCGCTCCCGGGCAGCGGCGGCGGTCCACTGCCGGAGGTGACCGGTGCTCCGATGGCGGACGTGACCGGTCCACTGGCGGAGGTGACCGGCCCGGTGGTGGGCGGGGATGGCGCGGCCGCCGACAGCCCCGGCACCAGCACAGACGCGGTCGGTGGGGGCGACGTCGGTGAGATCACCATGTACTACCAGCCACAGATCGCCATCGACACCGGGGAGGTCGTGGGCGTCGAGGCGCTACTGCGTTGGCGGCACCCCCGCCGGGGCATGGTCGACCCGGAGGAACTGATCCGGGTCGCCGAGCAGAGCGCGGTGATGCGACTGCTGACCCGGCGGGTCGTGGACGACGTGGTGGAGCAACTCGCCCAGTGGTCCGCCGCCGGGTTGCATCTGCGGGCCGCCCTCAACGTCAGCGTGCGCGACCTGCACACCGGAGAGATCGCCGACCAGATCGCCGAGCGGCTGGCCCGCTTCCAGGTCAGTCCGGCACAACTCCAACTGGAGATCACCGAGGGCGCGTTGATGGCCGACCCGCGTCGGGTGCTGGCCACCATCTCCCGGCTCGACAAGATCGGCGTGGCGATCGCGCTGGACGACTTCGGCACCGGGTACTCCTCCATGCAGCACCTGCGCCGGTTGCCCCTGGCCGAGGTGAAGGTGGACCGGTCGTTCGTACTCGGGATGGCGACCGACGCCGACGACGCCGCCATCGTCCGATCGGTGATCGAACTGGCTCGGGCCCTCAATCTGCGGGTGGTGGCCGAGGGCGTGGAGGACGAGGCCACCTGGCGGCTGCTACACGCGGCTGGCTGTCATGTCGCCCAGGGCTGGTTCTTTGCCCGACCGATGCCGGCGTCCGAGCTGGTGACCTGGCTGGGTCGGTACCGGCCGCTGAAGCCCACGCCGATCCAGGAACTCTCCGCCCGACACCGAACCCGGAGCTGAACCAGCCCACCCGATTCGGGGGAGTCGGCGGCGCATCGCCCGTCGGCCACAAATAGACTCGCTCAGGTCACGGCGGCCGGGCACGACCCGACCGCTCGCCGGCACGTCCGGCATGACATCCGCACGCTAGGCATGAAGGGGGCACCGATGGCCGCCATCTCCCGCGAGGAGGTCGCGCACCTGGCGCGCCTGTCGCGGCTCGCCGTCACCGAGGAGGAGCTGGCGACCTTCGCCGGCCAACTCGACGTGATCCTCCAGGCGGTCGCCCGGGTCGGCGAGGTAACCGCCGGGGACATCCCGCCCACCTCGCACTCGGTGCCGCTGACCAACGTACTGCGCGACGACGTCGTGGTGCCGGGCCTGACCCCGGCCGAGGCGCTCTCCGGCGCCCCGGACGCCGAGGAGCAGCGCTTCCGGGTGCCCCGCATCCTGGACGAGGAGGCCTGAGTTTCATGAGCGAGCGGAGCGGAGTGCCGGCATGACCGACCTGACCAGGATGACCGCGGCGGAGATCGCCGACGTCGTCGCCTCCGGCGAAGCCTCGGCCGTCGAGGTGACCCAGGCCCACCTCGACCGGATCACCGCCGTCGAGGACCGGGTGCACGCCTTCCTGCACGTCGACACCGAGGGTGCGCTGGCCGCCGCCCGCGCCGTCGACGCCCGCCGGGCTGCCGGCGAGGAACTCGGCCCGCTGGCCGGGGTGCCGGTCGCGGTCAAGGACGTACTCACCACGAAGGGCGTACCGACCACGGTCGGCTCGCGCATCCTCGAAGGCTGGCGTCCGCCGTACGACTCGACCATCGTCGAACGACTGCGGGCCGCCGGCACGGTGATGCTCGGCAAGACCAACATGGACGAGTTCGCGATGGGCTCCTCCACCGAATACTCGGCGTACGGGCCGACGTACAACCCGTGGGACCTGACCCGGATCCCGGGCGGCTCAGGTGGCGGCAGCGCCGCTGCGGTGGCCGCCTACGAGGCTCCGCTGGCGATCGGCTCCGACACCGGTGGCTCGATCCGGCAGCCGGGCGCGGTCACCGGCACCGTCGGGGCGAAGCCGACGTACGGCGGCACCTCCCGCTACGGCCTGGTGGCGTTCTCGTCGTCGCTGGACACCCCCGGCCCGTGCTCGCGTACCGTGCTCGACTCGGCGCTGCTGCACGCGGTGATCGGCGGGCACGACCCGCGCGACTCCACCTCGATCCCGCAGCCGGTGCCGGACGTCGTGGCGGCGGCCAAGGCCGGCGCGACCGGCGACCTCAGCGGCGTACGCCTGGGCGTGGTGACCGAGTTCTCCGGCGAGGGTTCCGAGCCGGGGGTGCTGGCCGCCTTCCACGAGTCGATCGACACGCTGCGTAAGCTGGGTGCCGAGATCGTCGAGGTGTCCTGCCCGCACTTCGAGTACGCGCTGCCGGCCTACTACCTGATCGCGCCGAGCGAGTGCTCCTCCAACCTGGCCCGCTTCGACGGGGTCCGGTTCGGGCTGCGCACCGGCGACGACGGCAACCGGTCGCTGGAGGAGGTCATGTCGCTGACCCGGGAGGCCGGCTTCGGGCCCGAGGTCAAGCGCCGGATCATCCTCGGCACCTACGCCCTGTCGTCGGGCTACTACGACGCCTACTACGGGCAGGCGCAGAAGGTGCGGACCCTGATCACCCGCGACTTCACCGCCGCCTTCGAGCAGGTGGACGCGCTGATCTCGCCGACCACGCCGTTCGTGGCGTTCCCGATGGGGGCCCGCACCGACGACCCGTACCAGATGTACCTGGCGGACCTGTTCACCATTCCGACCAACCTGTACGGCGGCCCGGCCATCTCGGTGCCGTGCGGATTGTCGGAAGGGCTGCCGGTCGGCCTGCAGATCATGGCTCCGACGATGGCCGACGACCGGATGTACCGGATCGCCGCCGCGCTGGAGTCCGCTGTCGGCACCCTCACCCCACCGGCCCTGTAGAGCCTGCGGCATGCTCACCCGGATCGAGATCGACGGGTTCAAGTCCTTCCGGAACTTCGAGTTGGACGTCCCGCCGTTTCTCGTGATCATCGGGCGAAACGCCGCTGGCAAGTCCAACCTGTTCGACGCCATCCAGTTCCTCAGCCGGCTGGCGGGCGAGCCGGTGCTGGAGGCTGCCCAGCACATGCGCGGCGACATGGTCGACCTGTTCCATCGGCACACCGATGGCAGCCAGGTCGACCGGATGTCGTTCGCGGTGGAGGTGCTGCTGGACCGGTCGGTCACCGACGCCTTCGGTGACACGGTTGAGGTGAACCACTCGCGGCTCCGCTACGAGCTGGAGATCGAGCTGCGCTCGGCCAGCCACAGCGGAGCCAAGCGGCCGTACGTCGTCCGGGAGCGGGTGGAACGGCTCCAGAAGGCCGATGACCGGTGGATGGCGCGGCCGGAGGTGGAGCAGTGGAAACAACTGGCGGTGTATCACGGCGGCGGCACGGATCTGCTGGAGACGGAGCAGGACGACCAGGGCCGGCCGGTGTTCAGCATTCGGCAGCAGGGAAACCAGGGGCGCAAACGTAAGCTGCCGGCGAGCGCCGCGACCGCGACGGTGCTCTCCAGCCTCACCACCGCCACCGACTTTCCCCTGCTCTACGCGCTGAAGCGGGAGCTGCAGTCGTGGCGGTTACTGCATCTCGACCCAAGCGCTCTTCGTACGCCCGACTCGTACGACGACCCGGACAGTCTGGCGGCGAACGGCGCGCACCTGGCCAACACCCTGCGGAGGCTGGCGGACGAGACCGGCAGCGAGGACCGGCCCGAGGGGGCGTTGAACGACCTCTCGGCCGATCTGGCCGCCGTCATTCCCGGCGTTACCCGGGTGCAGCTCACCGAGGACGATGCGCGCCGGCAGCGTCAGGTGGAGGTGGTCACCCGGGAAGAGGCACCGTTCTCGGCCCGAGTCGCCTCCGACGGTACGCTTCGGGCGATCGCCCTGCTGGCCGCGCTCTACGATCCGCGGGGTGCGGGGCTGATCTGCTTCGAGGAGCCGGAGAACGGGATCTTCCCACAGCGGCTGGCGCAGTTCGTTCGATACCTTAGGACCCTGGTCAATCGCGCTCCGGCTAACAAGACGGACGGGTCGGCCCTGACCCAACTCATTCTCAGCAGCCACTCGCCGGCCATCCTGCGTGCACTGGAGCCGGCGCAGTCCGCGCTGCGCCCCGACGCGGTTTTCCTGGATGTGGTGACCCGGGTTCAGCGCGGTGAGCCCCGGAGCCGGGTCAGCCGTTTTCGGTTTATTGGTGGTGAGCGACAACTCACGATTGATGACGAGTTCGACGTCGGCAAGGTGGTTGGCCGGACGGAGATCGAGGAGTTCGAGGTTCTGGCGGAGCTGGACGACTGATGCGCTATCTGACCTCCGCACTGGTCTCGGAAGGCGTCACGGATGACCAGTTTTTGCCGAGGCTGCTCGGTCGGGCACTGACCGAGCTGTGTCTGTCCGAGTTCGACGAATCGGTCGATGTGGCGGATGTCCAGCCGCTGCGGGACCGGAGGGGCCCCTCTCCGGTCAGGGACATCGTCCAGCTCATCGAGCGGAACGCTGGTAGCTTCTCCGTCGTCTTCTTCCATCATGACCAGGGGGCGAACCCCGACCGGGTGGCGAACGAATGGCTGCAGCCGCTGCGCGAACGGTGGGGAGACCGCGCCGAGCAGTTGGTCGCGGTCGTCCCGATCCGGGAGACGGAGGCGTGGCTGCTGGCGGACGGAGACGCGTTGCGCCGTGCGCTCGGGGTGCGGTGGAGCGACGCCGAGATGGGGCTACCCGCGCATCCGAAGGAGGTCGAGCGGATTGCTGACCCCAAGCGGGTGCTGAATGCTGTGATGCGTCGAGTGCGCCGCTCGACTGAGGATCATTACGCCCAACTGGGCGAGCTGGTCTCGTTGGAGCGGCTGAGTCTGGTTCCTGCCTATGCCCAGTGGTGGAACGACTCGGCAGTGGCGCTGTCAAAGCTGGGCTATCGCCGGATCTGACGGACCGGAAGCCGCGACGTCGCCCGAGGTGAGCCCCGGCTTATCGGCCCTCGGTGTCGCGGACCAGCAGCGCTGCCTGGACTCGGTTGGCGCAGTCGAGCTTGGTCAGGATGCGGCTTACGTAGGTCTTGATGGTCGTCTCGCTCATGTGCAGTCGCCGGCCGATCTCGGCATTGGACAGGCCCTCGGCCACCAGACGTACGACCTCCACCTCACGGGACGTCAAGGCGTTCAGCCGATCACCGGCCTCCTGCCGGCGTCGGGCGGTCTTCGGCGTGACCATGCCGAGCACCAGGCGGGTCACCGCTGGGGAGAGGTAGGCGTCGCCAGCGTGTGCCGCCTGGACCGCGCGGATCAGCTCGTGTGGCGTGCAGTTCTTGAGCACGAATCCTGCCGCGCTGTGCTGGAGGGCGTGCAGCACGTTCGGTTCCGCGCCGAACGACGTCAGCACCACCACCCGCAGCGCGGGTACCTGTCGACGTAGCTCCTCGATCGTGCCCAGCCCGTCCAGGACCGGCATCTTCAGGTCGATCAGCGCCACGTCGACCCGGTGCCGGATTGCCTCCGTCACGGCCGCCCGACCGTTCTCCGCCTCGGCGATGACGGTGATGTCCGGCGCGGACTCCAGCACGGTACGGATGCCGGCCCGGATCAGGGGTTCGTCGTCGGCGACCAGCACCCTGATCACTTAGCCCACCCCCACCAGGAGCGTCGCGGGCAGGACCACGAACATCAGCGCTGCGGCGGCGATCCCGACGGCGACCGTACGGAAGCGGTCGACCGGGGATGGATGGCTGACCTCGTCGACTGGCTGGTCTGCGGCACCGGGCGGTACGGCGGGCAGCATCGCGTAGAGCCGGAAGACCCCGTCGGCCAGGCGGTGATCCAGGAACCCGCCGGCGGGTAGTACCCGCTCGCTCAACCCGGTCAGACCGTGACCGGCACCCGGTGTGGGCGGCGAGTCTGTCAGCGGATTGGTGATGGTGAGCAGTAGCGCGTCCGGCTCCCACCCGACGTTTACCGTGATCAGTCGACCCGGGGCGTGTTTGACGGCGTTGGTCAGCCCTTCCTCGACCACCCGGTATGCCGCCTGCCCGGCCGCTGTCGACAGTGGGCGTGGCTCGCCGTGTTGGTGCAGCGCCACGGACACCCCGGCCGCCTGGAACTCCGCCACCAGTCGGCCGATCGCCGGGACGCCCGGCGCTCCGGCGAGCGCATCGTCCGGTTCCCGTAGCGCCCCCACCAGTTGGTACAGCTCGTCCATCGCCCCGCGCGTCGCGGTCGCCAGTTGGCGGACCGCCTGCTGTTGCCGTGGCGGCAGTTCCGACACCTCCAACGCGGCTGCCTGGACCGATACCAGGCTGAGCCGGTGGCCGAGCGAGTCGTGCATGTCCCGGGCGATCCGTAGCCGCTCGCTGAGCCGTTCCCGTTCGGCGATGATCTCCTGCTCCCGGCGGAGCTGCCGGTTGTTCCGGCCGAGCGCCGACACCAGCCGCTCGTGCTGCCCGAGATATCCGCCGACCAGCAGGGGCAGCACGACGAACACGAGGAACGTGGCAACGGCGGGCCCGATCGCCTGCGGTTGCCCGCCCCGGGCCACGAACTGGGTGCCGAGCCCTCCGACCGCCGCCCCGACGATCACGGCGATGCCGGTTCGGGACACGATCGACCGCCCGGCCTGGTAGGCGGCCCAGAGCAGGAGGACGTACGTAGCGCCGGTCAGTGTGGCGAGCACCAGTGCGGCCACGAACGCGGCCGTGGGGCTGCGATATCGCAGAACGATCACCAGCGCGACGGCCAGCGCGTATCCCGCGACGGCAGCCGGGGGCAGGCTGTCAGTGTGCGTGGCCGCCAGCAGCCAGGTGTCCACGGCGACCACGAGGGCGGCGAGAAGATGTTTGCCCACGCCTAGCAGGCTAGATGGACAGCCGGACTACTCTGCAGCGAGCGGCGTGAATCGTTCGGTGCCGGTGACCCGCAGCAGGTCGAGTGCCAAACTCTCGGCCGTGCCCGGCGCGGCCGAATAGACGATGAGCGTCTGGTCGGCGTCCGGCACCAGGAGGGCGTCGCAGTCGAGGGTGAGAGTGCCGAGCGTGGGGTGCAGGATGGTCGTGGTGGTGCCCCGCAACCGCTCCGATCGCGCAGCTCGCCACAGCTCGTCGAAGCGTTCACTGCCGGAGCGCAGATCGGCGATCAGGCGCCTGAGCCGGGGGTCGTCGGGGTAGCGCGATTGGGCGCTGCGCAGGCAGCCGACACAGTGGGGGGCCGTGGCTGCCTCCTCCTGTTCGGTCAACCTCGTCCGGTCCGGATCGGTGCCGAGGAACCGCTGTCGGATCAGATTGCGGTGGGCGGGTGGCCATCGGGAGAAGTCGCCGAGGAGCGCCGCAGCGAGCGGGTTCCAAGCGAGGACGTCGGAGGCGGCCGACAACACCAGAGCGGGCAGGTCCGACATCCGGTCCAGCAGTCTCAGCACGCTGGGACGGATCAGCATCGGCACCCGCCCAGCCTGCGGTGGCTCGGATCCGGCCAGCCGGAACACCAGGTCGCGGTCGCTGTCACTGAGGCGCAGTGCCCGGGTCAGCGCGCCGAGCACCTGACTGGAGGGGCGCGGCCCACGGCCCTGCTCGAGCCGGACCACGTAGTCGACGCTGACCCCAGCCAGTTGCGCCACCTCCTCGCGGCGTAGCCCCGGCACCTGCCGGCGTCGGCCGGTCGGGAGGCCGACGTCGTCCGGCCTTACCCGGGTACGGGCGGTGCGTAGCACTGCGGCCAGTTCGGCTCGATCCACCTCCCCATCCTGCCGCAGAGCCGAACCCGCGGGGTGGTACCGCCGGTCCCATGCCTCGGCAGCCCTGGCGGGCCGCCGAGGTGGCGGCGACGCTGTTCGGCATGACAGCAACGACGACCGCGCTGGTCACCGGCGCGAACAAGGGTTTGGGGCGCGAGACGGTACGTCGGCTCGCGGGGCTGGGCTGGCGGGTCTTCCTCGCCGCCCGGGACGCGACACTTGGCACCGCTGCTGCGGCGGAGCTGGCCGCCGACGGCCACGACGTGAGGTTCGTTCCGCTCGACGTGACTTCGGAGGAGTCCGTCACCGCCGCCGCCGAACTGGTGCGGGGCCAGGTTGGGCGGCTGGACGTGCTGGTGAACAACGCCGGGATCGGTGGAGTGAACAACACTCCGGACGAGACTCGCGCCGAGGATCTGCATGAGGTGTTCGAGGTGAATGTGTACGGGCCGGTCCGGGTGACCCGTGCCTTCCTGCCGCTGCTACGCGCCGCCGAGCGCCCCCGAATCGTCATGGTGTCCAGCGGGATGGGGTCGGTCGCCACCGTTACCCACCCGGAGCTGGGTGCGTTGGTCTCCCCGGCCCTCGCCTACCCTGCGTCGAAGGCCGCACTGAACATGATCACCACCCAGTACGCCCGCGCGTTGACCGATGTGAAGATCAACGCAGTCGATCCCGGCTACACCGCCACCGATCTGACCGACCACAAAGGCTTCCAGACGGTGACGGACGGAACCGACGCGATCGTACGACTGGCCAGCGTCGGCTCGGCCGGGCCCACCGGCGGCTTCTTCGACCGTACGGGTCCGGCCCCCTGGTGACCGGCGGCGCAGGAGAGGAGAGCACCATGGCAGCCAGTGAGGCGCGCGGGGGCAGTGACATCCTGTCGATCGGGCTGCACCCGAGCGCCGTCGACTATCACCGGCACCCCGGTCTGGACGAGGCGACCCTGACCGCCCGGATCGAGGCCGGCGAGGCCGCGCTGCGCGAGGCCGGGTTCGACTTCGCCTCGTGCCAGGTGCCGTCGGCACCCGACGAGGCCGAGGCAAGGGTGCGTGAGTGCGCCGCCGCCGGGCCGTTCCGGGTCGCGATGATCGGAGCAGGCGTACGGATGGCCCCGGAGCACACGCTGCTGTTCGAACGGCTCGTGAACGTCCTGACCGAGATCCAGCCCGGGATCAGATTCTGCTTCAACACGTCGCCGGAGGGCACGATCGACGCGTTGCGCCGCTGGGGGCGACAGCGGCAGGGCAGTCAGTAACCCGCGTCCGACCACCTGGCGCAAGCGGATCAACTTTGGCGACGGCGACCGACAACCTTCGAGGACTGCCCCCGCCCGGCCCGATCCATAGCGTTGATCCGGTGATGGAAGTGCAGAATCTCAGCAAACGGTACGGGAGCACGGTCGCCGTGGACGGGCTCACCTTCTCCGTACGGCCCGGCCAGGTGACCGGGTTTCTCGGGCCGAACGGCGCCGGTAAGTCCACCACGATGCGGATGATGCTGGAGCTCGACCGGCCGACCAGCGGTCAGGTACTGGTCGGTGGTACGCGCTACCGGCACCTGACGGAACCGCTGCGCCGGGTCGGCGCGCTGTTGGAGGCCGGGGCGGTGCATCCGGGCCGCAGCGCGTACCACCATCTGCTGTGGCTGGCGCAGAGCAACCGGATCCCGAAGGCCCGGGTGTGGGAGGTCCTGGAGCTGGTCGGCCTGACCGATGTGGCGCAGAAGCGGGTCAAGGGGTTCTCACTCGGCATGGGGCAGCGACTCGGCATCGCCGCCGCGCTGCTCGGCGATCCGCCGGTGCTGCTGTTCGACGAGCCGGTCAACGGGCTGGATCCGGAGGGCGTGCTCTGGATCCGGCACCTGATGAAGGGGCTGGCTGCCGAGGGGCGCACAGTCTTTGTCTCCAGTCACCTGATGAGCGAGATGGCGCTCACCGCGACGCATCTCATCGTGATCGGCCGTGGCCGGCTCCTCGCCGACACCACCGTCGACGACTTCATAACGGCCCACGCCCGCTCGTACGTCCGGATCCGTACGCCGGAGCCGGAGCGGATGCGTGACGTGCTGACGGCGGCCGGCATTCCGGTGCGGCCGGCGACGGACGGCACGTTGGAGAGTCACGGGGCGGAGGCCGCGAGGATCGGCGAGTTGGCGGCGGCGCACGGTCTGATCGTCCACGAGGTCAGCACCCAGTCGGCCACGCTGGAGGAGGCGTTCATGCGGCTCACCGGGGACACCGTCGAGTACCGGGCCGTCGGAGGGCAGCGATGAGCGCCGGCGCGGTCCTCACCGCCGAATGGACCAAGATCCGGACTGTCCGGTCTACCAACTGGACCCTGCTGCTGGGCTTCGCTCTCTGCGTCGGCCTCGCTGCCCTGTTCGGGCTCAGCTTCCGTAACCCTTCGCCAACCGGGTCGACGTACTTCGACCCGCTCTTCGCCACGTTCTACAGCCTCACTCTCGGCCAACTCGCCCTGGTGGCGTTCGCGGTGCTCGTGGTCGGCAGCGAGTACGGCTCCGGCACGATCCGCGCGTCGCTGGCGGCGGTGCCCCGCCGGGGCCTGTTCTACACCGGCAAGGTGCTTGCCGCCGCACTGCTGGTGGCGGGCGTCTCGCTGGTTACCGTGCTGGTCACCTTCTTCGTGGCGCAGGCGGCGCTCGGCCCGCGCGGTACGACCCTCGGCGCGGATGGCGTGCCGCAGGCGATCGTCGGCGCGTGGCTCTATCTGACGCTGATCTGCCTGTTCGCCATGGGGGTGGCGGCGATGCTGCGCAGCTCGGCACTGTCGCTCGGGATTCTGATTCCGCTGCTCTTCCTCGGCGGGCAGGGGCTCGGCAACATTCCGAAGCTGAAGACCGTGACACAGTTCCTGCCGGACCAGGCGGGTTGGGTGATCATGCACCTGGCCGGTCCACCGGATGATCCCCGTTGGGCCCGCGCCTACGGCCCGTGGACCGGGCTGGGCATCGTTGCGCTCTGGGCCGCCGCTGCCCTCATCAGCGGCTACCTGGTGCTGCGTCGCCGCGATGCCTGAGGCGATCGCCGCGAACCCGGCCATCGCCGACAAGATCCGGGACGGCAGGGTGGTGGCGGCCGGTGCGCTGGTGGGTGCGATTGCGAAGACCATTCGGGTGCCCGCGATTACCGGCCAACGTTTTCGAGGTGCGTCGATTACTGTGTACGCCGTGACTGGGCCTGGGAAAACGGATCCGATGCGCGTGGTGCTCGGCACCGACACCGGCTACCCGTTGGGCTGACCGTGGCCACCGATTACCGGCTGCGCTACGAGAGCGCTCTCGCTGCCCACCTGGCACCGGGCGAGACCCTGATCGAGGCGCGCGAGGCGAAGCGCCCGCTGGGCCCGGCACCGGAGCAGCCCGTCCGGCCACCCGACCCACCGCCGAGCACCGGTGCGGCGGTCGGGGCCATGGCGGTGGTCGGCGTCCTGGTCAACGCTGCCGACGCGATCGACAACTTCGGCTCCGGTGGCCCGACGGACTGGCTGATGCGACTGCTCTTCGGCCGGGCCGCGCACGGCCGGCCGGAGTCGGTCGCGGGCAGTTGGGCCATGGTCGTCCCTACCGGCGACAAGCTGGTGGTCGCGGTGACCGACCGGCGGATGCTGGTGCTGAAGCTGACCGGCTTCGAACCGATCGTGGCGTTCGGGGAGCCGCCCGCGCCGGTGACACCCGAACGGGTGACGCTGCTGTGGTCGGTGTCGCGGGCGCAGGTGACCGGCGTGCGGCGTCGGCGGCACCGGTTGCACGGTGCCCGGCTGCGGGTGAATTTCCGCGACGACTCGTGGCTGGAGCTGACCGGGCCGGTCCTGCTGCGGCGCCGTGGTGCCGAGGCACTACGGGCCGCGCTGACCGGGTGAGCCGGGCGGCACGACGGAACGGCCCAAACCCCCGGCAGCCCGGCCGGGGCGAGCCACTAGGCTGGTGCTGGTTAATCCGGTTGCCACGCAGAGCTGGAGTTCTTGATGAGCACGACCGTGCTGCCGTCGTACGACGAGGTTGTCGAGCGTTATGAGCCGGTGATCGGCCTGGAGACCCACGTCGAGCTGGGCACGAACACCAAGATGTTCTGCGGCTGCCCGACCGATTTCGGTGGCGAGCCGAACACCCGGGTCTGCCCGGTCTGCCTCGGCCTGCCCGGGTCGCTGCCGGTGGCCAACAAGGCCGCGATCGAGGCGACGATCCGGATTGGCCTGGCGCTGAACTGCTCGATCGCCTCCTGGTGCCGGTTCGCCCGGAAGAACTACTTCTACCCGGACATGCCGAAGAACTTCCAGATCAGCCAGTACGACGAGCCGCTCTGCGTGGACGGCTACCTGGACGTCGAGGTCGACGGCGAGCTGGTCCGGATCGGCATCGAGCGGGTGCACCTGGAGGAGGACACCGGTAAGACGTTGCACGTGGGCGGGGCCACCGGCCGGATCCACGGCGCCACCGAATCGCTGGTGGACTACAACCGGGCCGGCATTCCGCTGGTCGAGATCGTGACCAAGCCGATCCCCGGCACCGGTGCGCAGGCACCGATGGTCGCCCGCGCCTACGTCACCGAGCTGCGCGACGTGATTCGTTCCCTCGGCGTCTCGGACGTACGGATGGAGGAGGGTTCGCTGCGCTGCGACGTCAACACGTCGCTGAACCCGGTCGGCGCGACCGAGTGGGGCACCCGTACCGAGACGAAGAACGTCAACTCGCTGCGCTCGGTCGAGCGGGCGGTCCGGTCGGAGATGCTGCGGCAGGCGTCGGTGCTCGACGGCGGCGGTCGGATCACCCAGGAGACCCGGCACTTCCACGAGGACACCGGGGACACCACCTCGGGCCGGTCCAAGGAGACCGCGACCGACTACCGCTACTTCCCCGAGCCGGACCTGGTGCCGCTCGCGCCGGACGCCGCCTGGGTCGCCGAGCTGAAGGCCGCCCTGCCGGAGCTGCCTCGGGTGCACCGTAAGCGGCTTCAGGAGCAGTGGGGCCTCTCCGACCTCGACATGCAGTCGGTGCTCAACGCCGGCGCGGTCGAGCTGATCGAGCAGACCGTGGCCGCCGGCACCACCCCGGCCGGGGCCCGCAAGTGGTGGCTGGGCGAGCTGTCCCGCCGGGCCAACGAGACCGGTGTCGAGCTGGCCGCCGTCGGGGCCACCCCGGCCCAGGTGGCCGAGCTGCAGGGGCTGGTCGACGCGGGCAAGCTCAACGACAAGCTGGCCCGTACCGTGCTGGACGGGGTGCTGGCCGGCGAGGGCTCGCCGACGCAGATCATGGCCGACCGGGGGCTGGAGGTGGTCTCCGACACCGGTGCGCTCACCGCCGCCGTGGACGAGGCGATCGCCGCCAACCCGGCCATCGCCGACAAGATCCGGGACGGCAAGGTGGCGGCGGCCGGTGCGCTGGTGGGTGCGGTCATGAAGACCACCCGGGGTCAGGCGGACGCCAAGACCGTACGGGAGCTGATCCTGTCCCGCCTCGGCGTCGAAGGCTGACCGACTGTTTCGTCGACCGGACGCCCCGACCTCAACGAGTGGGGGTCGGGGTGACCGGGGCCGACGGGTTCACCCCGGCTGGCTCCTTGATCACGTGCCGTTCCAGGCTGACCTGGGACTCGCCGGTCCCGCCGACCTGGATGTCGTCGTACGCCTGGAGCAGTTTCTGCTGGTCGAAGTAGAGCACGGTCATGGTCAGCGGGGTGGGCTTCTCGCCCTCCAGTCCCCGCAGGCCCGCGCCCCCGGTGGAGCCCTGGATCATCAGTTGGGTCGGCGGCTCCCCGGGCTTCTCCGGCAGGGTGCGTGTCTCGCGCTTGTGGGTGTGCCCGGCCAGCACCAACCGGCAGACACCGTCGAGCGGGCCGGCCGAGGCCGGATCGTGCACCAGAGCGATGTTGACCGGGTTCGGTGACGCCTTGACCGTGGCGGCGAGTTTGTCGCCGGTCCCGATGAGCGCGTCGGCAGTCTCCTTCGACAGGCCCGAGCCGGCCGGTGAGGTCGCCTTGTCGGGGGTGAACCGAGGGTCGCCGATCCCGGCGATGGTCAGCCCGGCCACGGTGGTGGTCGAGTTGTTCAACACGATCGCGTTGGGCTGGCGGGCCACCGCCGCCGCCGTGGCCGGCGAGTCGTGGTTGCCCCGGATGAAGACGTACGGCTTCTTCAACACACCGATGGAGCCGACGAACGACGCCTCCGGTTCGCTGCCCCAGTCGGTGATGTCGCCGGTGTCGACCACGACGTCGATGTTGAACTGCTCGACCACGGTACGGATGAGCTGCCATCCGGTCGGGTTCAGGTGCATGTCGGAGACGTGCAGTACCCGGGTGGTGCCCGGCGCGGGTTCGTAGACCGGCAGCGCCGAGACCGTGGTGTAGAGCTGGCTGACGTTGCCGACGAGCCGTTGCAGCTGCTCGGCGTACTTGCTGTAGTCGTTGGCGATCCGCCGGGCGTCACCGACGATGGCCGGCGCGTTGACCAGCAGCCCCTCGTAGCGGGGTTCCTCGATGGACTCCGGGCGTAGGGTCAGCCCGGCGATGCCGAGGCTGCCGCCGGTCAGCGCCAGAGCCAGTACGCCGGACCAGGCGACCCGGCGCATGTTGCGGAAGACCAGGGCGGCCAGGATCAGCGTGCAGAGTACGGTGGCGGCGATGGTCCGCATGCCCACCCGGATGACCCCGCTGGTCACGTCCTTGACCGCCGACTGGCTGGCCCGGTTGAGGCTCGCCGGGTCATCGATCAGCGCCTCGGTGCGCCGCTGGTCGAGCGAGCCGAGCTGGACCGTCAGCCGGGTTGGCCCGTCGTGGCTGTCGAGTTGGAGCGCCCCCAGCGGCGGGATGTTGATCCGGGTCTCGCCGTTCGTCGACGGGGTGATCGCCATCTCGGCCTGGAACGGGCCGACGTCGGTCTGCACCCGGCCCCCGAGGAGCATGCCGACCACGATGCCGACCAGACTGACCGCCAGGACGGCCAGACCGACCCCGATCCGGCGGCTGGCGGTCGATCGGAGGGCGGTGCGGGATGTCCGTAGGGCACGACGTACCGCCGAGTCCGGTCGTCCCTTGGCGGTCTGCTCGTCGTCGTGGCGTCCGTCCATATGCACATCATCACCTGCCCCACCGATGATCTCGGCAAACCCGGCCAGACGAGTCGAGTAAACGGCAAACCCGGCCGGACGAGTTCGGTAACCAGCAAACCCGGCCGGACGGGGTCAGCTCTTGCCGGCTCCGCCGCCGGAGAAGACCAGCCGGATGATCCGGTCGTCCTCCGGGCTGGGCTGGCCTCGCCCGTCGTGGTTGGAGGTGGAGACCCAGAGCGAGCCGTCCGGGGCGACGACGGCGGTGCGTAGCCGCCCGTACTTCTCGGTGAGCAGCGCCCGGGGCTGACCGAGGACACCGCCCGAGGCGGTGAGTTCCACCAGCCACACCCGTTCGCCCCGCAGACACGCGGTGACGAGGAGACGTTCGACGGCGGCCAGTCCGGAACAGGAGGCGTCCCCGGTCTGCCAGTTGACGATCGGATCGACGAAGCGGGAATCCGGGTTCCTGCCGGGCCCCTCCACCTCGGGCCAACCGTAGTTCTTGCCCGGCTCGATCCGGTTGATCTCGTCCCAGGTGTTCTGCCCGAACTCCGCCGCGTACATCTGCTTGCTGGCGTCCCAGGCGATGCCCTGCGGGTTGCGGTGCCCGAGGGACCAGACCGGCGAGTTGGGGAAGGGATTGCCCGGGGCCGGTTTGCCGTCCTTCGTGATCCGCAGGATCTTGCCGGCGAGGCTCTTGGTGTCCTGGGAGAGCCCCCGCTCGGAGGCGTCCCCGGTGGTGGCGTAGAGGAACCCGTCCGGGCCGAACGCGAGCCGCCCGCCGTTGTGGATACCGGAGCGCGGGATGCCGGTGACGATCGGGGTCGGGGCGCCGCCCAGGGTCAGCTTGGCGATCCGGTTGTCCTGCCGGGTCGAGTAGTAGACGAAAAGCGTCTGGTCCTTGGCGTAGTCCGGTGAGACGGCGAGCCCGAGCAGGCCCCCCTCACCGGCCGCGTCGACCACGTCCAGGGTCTGCACCGTGGTCACCTTCAGCCCGTCCGGCCCGGACTCCGGGCCGAGCTTCAGGATCTTGGCGGTGTCCCGTTCGGTGACCAGCGCCGCGCCGTCGGGTAGGAAGCCGATGCCCCAGGGCACCCGCAGCCCCTTGGCCAGCACCGTCGCCGCCACCTGCTGATCGACGCCACCACCCTGGCTGGGCGACACGGATGGGGTGGGAAACCTCGGTGGTTCGCCGGCGGGGTCGGGCTCAGGCTCGCCGAAGGCGCAGCCGCCGGTCGCGAGGACGACCGCCGCGCAGAGCGCGACCGCCGCCCGGGTACGGGTGGGCCGGGGGTACGGAGGACGAAGGCTCACCTGCCCAAGAGTAGCCATATCGTCCACCTTCGCGCTGCGCCGCTGGGCTGAACCAGATCGTCGGCCGATCGCCGGCGGCGGCTATCGTCGGCGGGCGTGAAGGTGTGGATTGCCCACGAGCGGGGCCGTGAGTTGCTCGGTGAGATTCCGTCCGGTGTGACTGTCGAGGTGGTCGAGGAGCCGACCCGGCAACCTCGGGACCCGGCCGGGGTCGAGTTCTGGGTGCCGCCGTTCCTGTCCCAGACGGAGTCGGTGCCGGTCGCGGCCACTTTGCCCGACCTGCGGGTGGTGCAGCTGATGTCGGCCGGGGCGGACGTCTGGGTCGGCCGGCTGCCCGACGGGGTGACCCTGTGCGACGGCCGAGGAGTGCACGACTCGTCGACCGCCGAGTGGGTGCTTACCGCGATCCTGTCGTACCTGCGGGCCTTTCCGACCTTCGTACGGGCTCAGGCCCGGGGACAGTGGGCGCCCGAGGTGACCGGCGAGCTGGCCGGTAAGCGGGTGCTGATCGTCGGGGCCGGGTCGATCGGCACTGCGATCCGACGCCGGCTGGAGCCGTTCGAGGTGACGCTGACGATGGTGGCGCGTACCGCCCGACCGGCCGAGGGGGTGTACGGCGTGGCCGACCTGCCAGAGCTGTTGCCGGCGGCCGACGTCGTAGTCATGATCGTGCCGCTCACCGAGCAGACCCGGGGGATGGTCGATGCCCGGTTCCTGGCTGCCCTGCCCGACGGAGCACTGCTGGTCAACGCCGCCCGGGGGCCGGTGGCCGACACCAAGGCCCTGGTCGCCGAGTTGACCACCGGCCGGATCGGGGTAGCGATGGACGTCACCGACCCGGAACCACTGCCCGCCGGTCATCCGCTCTGGGGGCTGCCCAACGTGCTGCTCACCCCGCACATCGGCGGATCGGTCGCCGGCCTGCTGCCTCGGGCGTACCGGCTGGTTGGTGAGCAACTGCGCCGGTACGCGGCCGGCGAGCCGCTGATCAACGAGGTGGTGGAGGGCTACTGAGCGGGGCCCTCGAGGGTCTGGCCGCTGGCGGTGAGGAGCTTGTGCAGGTCGTCGGCGCGTACGGCGGGCAGCCGGGTGTGGCTGCCATCGTCGAGCCGTACGACGGCCTGACCGCGCGGGTCGGCGGTCAGCTCGACCACCTGTGACCAGGGGATGAGCCGCTGGCCAAACAGCGCACGTAGGCGCAGCCCCTGGGAGTCGGCGTCGGTGCCGGCGCGCCAGGCCCACACCCCGACCCCCAGCGGTACGAGTAGCAGCGGGACCAGGAACCATCGGGCGGAGGCCAGCGGCAGGGTGCCGATGAACGCGACGATCGCGGCCACCAAGATCGCCTGGCTGTGTCGGAAGCGGATGCTGTTGGCGCTGCTCACCCGGCAATTTTTGCACTCGTGCCGGTGCGCGTCGCTAGTGGGCGGAAAGCAGGGCTTCGTACGCCCGAATTCGCGTGCCACCCGAGTAGGAGCACTACCCAGGGTCTCGGCAAAGTCGGGCGGATCTGCGGCCTGGGGTGGTTGGCGCAGACGCGGAACCGAGTTGCGCGTGATCGCCGCGCCCGCAGTATCACGTACGCGGCCCGACCTGCGCGGTGCCGGACACTTTGTGACTTGCCGGGGCATCCTGGGCACTACCCGCCGACCGGGCCACCGAAGCTTTCCGATCGGCGGACAGGGGCGTTGTGGGCTACCAGTGCCTCAGGGAAACTTCGGCTTGCCCGCCGCGACGGTGTTTCAGGCTGCGATCCACCCTCCGCCATCGGCGTTGATCGTCTGACCGGAGAGCCAGTGGCTGTCGTCGGATGCGAGGAAAACGACGATCGGAGCGACATCGTTGTACGGATCGCCAGGGCGGCCGAAGGCATTGTCCTTGAACGCCTCCATCGCAAACTTCTGCATCTCCGGATGCTGCTCATGCATGCTCGCGCTGGCATTGTCAGTAAATCCGCCCGGGCAGATCGCGTTTACGCGGATGTTGTATTCGCCCCATTCGCGGGCGACCGTGCGCGACAGTGCGCGGACAGCCTCCTTCGAGGCCGAGTACGTCGCACTGAGCTTGGGGCTCTCCTGGCCCCACCGTGAGCCGAAGTTGATGATCGACGCACCTGCGCCCGGCTTGTTTTTCAGGTACGGGAAGCACAACTTCATCATGTGCCAGGCGGAGAAGACGGAGATTTCGAGTTCGGTCCTGAAGTCCTCGATGTCCAGATCGAGGAAGGGTTTGAGCGTGGTCCTATGGACATTGTTCACCAGAACGTCGATGGTGCCGAACTGCTCTACCGTCTGGTCCACGAAAGCCTTCAGGCTGTCGTAGGAGCGTACGTCGCAGCCGACCGCCACGACGCGCACACCCTGCTCCTCGCACAGCTGCTTTGTCTCCTGCAGCCGCTCCTCCTGGATGTCACAAATGGCGACATTGGCACCTTCTGCCGCCAGGCGGATCGCCTCGTACTTGCCCAGTCCGCTGCCCGCTCCCGTGACGATGGCGACTTTGCCGTCTACCTTGCCCATGCGTTTCCCTTCTCGCGGTGTCGGCAGGTGACTCTCCGGATCCGGCGACCTGTTACGCGCCTTCGCGTGCCCACCGGTCGAGTAACCATCCGCGACGTGGCCGCTGCCGCCGGGGTATCCACCGCCACCGTCAGTTACGTTCTCAACGACGTGCCGAACCAGACGATCTCCGCGGTGACGAAGGAGCGTGTGCGCGCCGCAGCCAGCGAGCTCGGCTACCCGTCGAGCGTCACGACGGTGCCGGCAGACCGAAGTGCTTTACCGATCGTGTTGTTGAACATCGGCACGGATGCGATCGGGAAGAGTCTTAGCGGCGTGATCCGCACGATGCAAGAGGAGTTGCGCCAGCACGACCGTACCCTCATCGTGACGCCGGATTCGGACGATGCCGCGCGGGCCCTTCGGGGAGTTCTCGCACCGCACGCCGTCGTGGACCTCGTACGTCCGCTCGGTGGCACGCACCAGGACGGCGGGTGGGGAGTGTTTCGCGGGCACCAGGCCAACTTCCACTTTCATTCGTGGATGCAACTGCGGCATCTTGCCGCCCGCGGCCACCGACGCGTCGCCCTCGCCAGCCCAGCGAGCGGCACCGGTGTGTTCGGACGCGCGCGCGTTGCCGACGCTCACCGCGCAGCGCGAGAACTCGGGTTGGCACCGCTGACTGTGATGCGAGTTCCCATGGAGCCCAATCCCCGATCACGCACCGAAATCGTGCGTGCTCTTGCGCGAAAGACAACTGTGACCGCGGTCGCCGCGCTTGACGACAACGTCGCCCTCGCCGTCCTTGCTGCCATGGCACGCCTCGGGTATCGCGCGCCGGAAGACCTCGCGGTGATGGGTTTTGACGACGAACATCGAGGACATCTGTGGGAACCTGCGCTGACGACGGTGCGAATCGACGCTACCGCCTATGGGCGCAGGGCGGCGAGGTTAGCGGTCAACGCTACTGCGCAGGGCTGGACCGAGGCACCGTCCGAAATTGTCGAGCGCGCATCCGCCTGAGCGCGCCGTAACGGTTTTTTCTTGATCACGGCGCTTCCGCATGCTGGATTGGCTTCGTTCACCTGAACGTGTCAACTGAGGTTGACGCCATCCCGTGATGTCAACTAAAGTTGACGCCATGAGTGATGTGGCAGATCTGGCCACGGCAGCCAGCGGTGCAGATGCCCGCGCGGGTCTCCGGGCCACGCTGGCGCTGCGGCGCCTGGCGGAAGCCCTGGAGGCGGCGCAGGTCGCCAACGCCAGACGACAAGGCTGGTCCTGGCAGGAGATCGCCGACGCGCTGGAGGTCACCAGACAGGCCGTTCACAAGAAGTACGCCGGCCGGATGCCGGCACCAGGCCCACGGGAGGATTGAATGTTCGAACGATTCACCGCTGCGGCTCGGGAAACGGTGATCAATGCCCGGATCACTGCCCAGCAGTTGAACCACGCGAAGGTTGGCACCGAGCATCTCCTGTTGGCGCTGCTCGCCGAGGAGACCAGCATCGCCGCCACCGTGCTGCGCCAGGCCGGCCTCGACCAGACGCAGGTCCGGGCGAACGTGGTCCGGCTGGCCGGTGGGCAGTCGCAGATCCTCGGCGATGAAGACGCCGCCGCCCTACAGACGATCGGCATCGACCTCGATGCGGTGCTGGCGCGGATCGAGGAGTCCCTCGGACCGGAGGCGCTGGCCGTACCCCCGCCGCCGACGTCCCGACGCGAGCGGCTCTGGCCCTGGCAACGTACCGGCCAGGGTGACGGGTCCGGGTCGGTCGGCCGCAGCCCCGGGTTCAGTCCACGGGCCAAGAAGACCCTCGAGTTGGCGCTGCGGGAAGCCATTCACCTGCGCCACCGGCACATCGGCACCGAGCACATCCTGCTCGGCCTGCTCCGCGACGACGCCGGCCTGGCCGGCACGGTCCTCGCCGAGGCCGGCCTCACCGCCGAGACGCTCCGGACCGCGACCCTCGCCGAGTTGGCCAAGGCAGCCTGAGGCAGGTACGCCATGACGACGACTCTGACGCGTACCGCGACGCCCGGACCGGCACCTCGTCGGCCCGGCCCGGTCCTGACCAGACGGCTCCTGGCCTGCGGCGTGCTCGCCGGCCCACTCTTCGTCATCGCGGTTCTCGTCCAGGAGGCCACCCGGGCCGACTACGACCCGCTGCGGCATCCGGTCAGCTCGTTGGCCCTCGGTGAGCTGGGTTGGATCCAGGACGGCAACTTCATCGTCGCCGGCCTGCTGACGATGGCCTTCGCCCTCGGCCTGCGTCGGGCACTTCGACCGGGCCGAGGCGCGACCTGGGGACCACTTCTGGTCGGCTGCTGGGGGATCACCCTGATCGGCGCGGGGATCTTCGTCACCGACCCGATCAGCGGTTTCCCGGCCGGGACACCGGACCAGATTTCGCAGCCGACCTGGCACGGCATCCTGCACGATCTGGTGTCGATCCCCGGGTTCCTGGCGCTACCGATCGCCTTCGTCGTACTCGCCCGACGGTTCGGGGCAGAGAAACGATGGCGATGGGTGGCCTACTCGGTCGCCTCGGCGGTGGTCTTCGTGGCCACGTTCGAACTCTCCAACCTGGCCTTTGCCCAGGTGGCGAGCCTGGTCGAGTACGGCGGACTGTTCCAACGCATCGCCGTCGTCACCGGTTTTGCCTGGCTGACCCTGCTCGGCGTACAGCAGAGACACCAACTGGACCGCGCACGCTAACGGTTCCATGCATCGCCGGCTGCGGCGCGACCCGCTCGGGTCGCGCCGCAGCCGGGCACGTCGTTCAGCGTCCTAGCGGGCGAAGCCCGGCATCGGGTACGACGCGAGCAGGTCCCGCACCTCGCCCGCGATCCGCTCCAGGGTCGCCTCGTCGTTCTTGCCAGCCGCCGTGATCGCCTCGTCCATCCAGGCAGCCACCTGCGGCATCTGCTCCTCGGTGAGCCCCCGGGTGGTCAGTGCGGCGGTGCCGAGCCGGATGCCGGACGGGTCGAACGGCTTGCGGGTGTCGTACGGCACGGTGTTGTAGTTGAGTTCGATGCCGGCCCGGTCCAGCGCCTGCGCGGCCGGCTTGCCCCCGATCTCCTTGGGAGTCAGGTCGGCCAGGATCAGGTGGTTGTCGGTGCCACCGGAGGAGAGCGCGAAGCCCCGCTCGGTCAGCGCGGCGGCCAGCGCCTTGGCGTTGGCGACGACCTGGTGGGCGTACGCCCGGAAGCCATCGGTGCCGGCTTCCTTCAGCGCCACCGCGATGCCGGCGGTGGTGTGGTTGTGCGGACCACCCTGGAGGCCCGGGAAGACCGCCTTGTCGATCGCGGCGGCGTGCTCCGCAGTCGTCATGATCATTGCGCCACGCGGACCACGCAGGGTCTTGTGCGTGGTGGTGGTGATGACGTCCGCATAGCCGACCGGCGACGGGTGCGCGCCACCGGCGATCAGACCGGCGATGTGCGCGATGTCGGCCACCAGGACCGCGCCGACCTCACGGGCGATCTCGGCGAAGCCGGGGAAGTCGATGGTACGGGGCACCGCCGTGCCGCCGCAGAAGATCACCTTCGGCTGCTCGCGGCGGGCGATGTCGCGTACCTCGTCGAGGTCGATCCGGCCGGTCTCCTTCGAGACGTTGTAGCGGACCGAGGTGAACCACTTGCCGGTGGCCGAGACCGACCAACCATGGGTCAGGTGGCCGCCCATCGGCAGCGCCATCCCCATCACCTTGTCACCGGGGGAGAGGAAGGCCAGGTAGACGGCGAGGTTGGCCGGCGACCCGGAGTACGGCTGCACGTTGGCGTGGTCGACACCGAAGACCGCCTTGGCCCGCTCGATGGCCAGCGTCTCGATCTGGTCGACGAACTGCTGACCCTCGTAGTAGCGCTTACCGGCGTACCCCTCGGAGTACTTGTTGGTCAACACCGTGCCACTGGCTTCCAGCACGGCGTTGGAGACGTAGTTCTCCGAAGCGATCATCCGGAGCTTGTCGTGCTGGCGCTGCGCTTCTCCCTCGATCAGGGCGGCGAGCTGCGGGTCCTCGGTGGCGAGGCTGGGGATCGGTGGTACGTGCACGAGCGTCCTCCTGGCAGGCGGCGGTGCCTAGCGGGATGCACCCAGGCGCGCGGTGCACTCCTCGTCGGTCGCTCCCCGGTGGTCGATTCCACCTCGCTGCGCCAGTCGCGGGTACGGCGAAGATGCTATCCGGTCTCCGATGGTCCCCTGGCCACGGCCCGGGGTGCGTCGCCCACGGCCCGGGTTCCTCGGCCCCGGAGGAGCCGGCGGTAGCCCCGCACCTGCGCTCGGTTGCCATCCTCGGGCCGGCCTTTCGCGCCTGGTGTACGTTCCGGTAGGTCGCGCAAGGTCAACTGGCATCTGCATCCCGGTGGGCTCTGCTAGCGCAACATCGACCAGCATCTGGGGAGCTAAATGATCGCGCTGCACGTCCGGGACGCGGCGGCGACCGCCGTCATCTTCGGTTTCTTCGCATCCAGTTGGTACGGCTGGGCCCAGGAGGCGCCCCCGCCCGCCTGGCGGAAACTGCTCGCCACCGGTTCGATCACCGCCATTCTCATGGCGGTCGCCAGTGGGCTACTCGCCTGGCGACACTGGTCGGACGGAACGGCGTTCGACGCCGACACCAGCCGTACCTTCGGCATCGTCGTCGGCATCGAGTTCGGTCTCGCCGGACTCGGTGCGGGGATCCTCGCAGCCCTTCGCCGTAGTGAGCTGATCTCGGCCTGGATCGCCCTGGTCGTGGGAGTACACCTGTTCCCGGTCGCCGAACTGATCGACTATCCGCTGATCCACGTGGTGGCCGCGTTGATCACGCTGGTGGCGCTCGCCGCGATTCCGGTAGCCCGCTCCCGTTCGTTGAAGGTGAGTGCGGTCGTCGGCGTCGGCACCGGCAGCGTGCTGCTCGCCGCCGCGGTCTCCACTCTGGTCATCGCCCTCGTCGCCTACTGAGGTGTAAGGAAGGGCCCCTTCTTATCGCTTTCTGTATAGGAAGGGCCCCTTCCTAACGTCGGAGCTGTGTCGCACGACGATGGGGTACGCCCCCCATTTTTCTATCTAGGGTCCTAGGAAGCCTAGGGCGGGAGGGGTCGTACATTCTGGTTCCGGTCGGTTATCCGGCCGACGGCTGCGAGGTGCCCGACCTACGCCGTAAAGCCGTTTGCCGGGGCGCTGGAGTTCTTCGGCTGACCGCCGCCGTCCATGTCTGCCGTTTCTACGCCTGCCGTTTCCATGCCTGCCGCTTCTACGTCGGGCCAGGCCGCCAGGAACGCCAGGGCCTGCGCTGATCGGGAATCCGGTTCGGCTGTGTAGGCAAGCAGAACCTGGTCACCGCTGCCGCGCAGATCCATCACCTGGAAGTCCAGGGTGAGGTCACCGACGGCCGGGTGGATGAACTCCTTGCGGCCGGAGCGCTGGGCACGAACGTGGTAGTTGGACCACCATTGGCGGAAGCCGGAATCCTTCAACGACAGTTCTCCGACGAGTCGGGCGAGCGCGGGATCTTCCGGGTAGCGGCCCGCGTCCATTCGGAGGAAGGCGACGCATTCCTTCGCCACCTTCTCCCAGTGTGCGTACCGTGCACGGACGTCGGGGTGCAGGAAGGCCAGCCAGATGAGATTGCGCCGCTCTGGCGGCAGCTTGCCGAAGTCGATGATCAGCGCGGCACCCAGGTTGTTCCAGGCAAGCACGTCCATCCGCCGGCCGAGCACGAATGCGGGGACGCCCGTCATGCTGTCCAGCAGCAGTTGGGTGGCGGGAGACACCCGCTGTCGGTGGGGTGCCCTCGTCCACGCCCGCGATCTGGTGGGGCTCGAATCCGCTGCGCACCGCAGCAGGTACTCCTCCTCGTCGGAACGTAGGTGCAGGGCCCTGGCGAGCGCGGTGAGCACCCCGGTGGAGGCGGTCTTCACCCTGCCCTGTTCAAGTCGGATGATGTAGTCCGCGCTGACCCCTGCCAGCGTGGCGAGTTCCTCACGCCGTAGTCCCGGTACCCGACGGTGTCCTGATGAGGGCATTCCGACCTGCTCGGGGCTCACCTTTGCCCGACATGCACGCAGAAAACGACCCAGTTCCGTCACGATGAGACCCCCGTCGATGAGGTTTGGACCCCCGGGCCGGTTCCGGCCCGGCCAGCCCGGCGCGGCCCCGCCACGCAATCACTAACCATCCTGGCCGGATCACGGGCAGCGTTCCAGGGAAGAATCTGCATAGGAACAGCGGGCTGGCCGTCGAGGAACCGGGTACGACGGTACGAGCCCCAGCAAGGCCCGCGCCGCCGTACCCGTGCTCTGCGGTTCAGCCGCCCAGTACGACCTTGGTCTCCAGGTATTCCGTCAGGCCTTCCGGCCCGAACTCGCGGCCGTTGCCGGACTGCTTGTAACCGCCCCACGGGGCCGACCAGTCGAATTCGGCATCGTTGATGAGGATGCAGCCAGCCCGGATCCGTGCCGCGACCGTGCGGGCCGCGTCGAGGTCCGTGCCGGTGACATAACCGGCGAGGCCGTACGTCGTGTCGTTGGCGATCTCGATCGCCTCCTCGACAGTGTCGTAGGCGATCACCGACATCACCGGGCCGAAGATCTCCTCACGTGCGATGGTCATGTCGTTGCTGACCTCGCTGAACACGGTCGGCTTGACGAAGTGCCCGGCCGCCAGACCCGGCGCCAGCCCCGTCGGCTTGCCGAGGCCGCCGGTCACCAGCAGAGCCCCGGCGTCCAGGCCCTGCTGGATGTAGCCCTGGACGATGTTCCACTGCTCGGCCGAGATCAGCGGGCCCATGTCGGTGTCGTCGGCACGCGGGTCGCCCAGCTTGAGGTTTTCCACGGCCGGGACGAGCACGGACAGGAACTCGTCAAGTCGTGCCCGGGGTACGAGGGTGCGGCTGGGTGCGCTGCACAGTTGGCCGGTTGGCGCCATCATCCAGGTGCGTATCGTCTCCACGGCCATGTTCAGGTCGGCGTCCGGCAGCAGAATGTGCGGCGACTTGCCACCCAGTTCGGTGTTGACGCGCTTCATCGCCGGTGCGGCGGCAACGGTGACCTGGCGTGCCGTATCCACAGAGCCGGTGAAGGAGATGACCTCCACGTCCGGGTGTGTGCTGAGCGCAGTGCCGATCACCGACCCCCAGCCGGGGACGAGGTTGAACACCCCGGCGGGGACACCCGCCGCGTCCATGATCTCCGCGACGATGATGGCGGAGTGTGGGGTCAGTTCGGCCGGTTTGAGGACGACGGTGCACCCGGCGGCGATCGCCGAGACGGTCTTCCCGACGGTCTGTAGCACGGGGAAGTTCCAGGGGGTGATCAGTCCCGCTACCCCGATGGGTTCCTTGCGGATTTCGGTGTCACCACGCATCTCGCTGAAGGCGTACGACTTCAGGACCTCGATCGCCGTGCTGATCTGGATGCGGCCCGTTGGCACGTGTGCGGCTCGGGCCAGCGTCAGCGGCGCTCCCAGCTCGGCGGTCACCGCCTGGGCCAGGTCCTCGGTTCGCCGGTCGAACTCGTCGAGGATGCGTTCCAGGAGTGCGATGCGCTCTGCCGGGGTGGTCTGGGAGAACGAGGCGAAGGACTGCTTGGCTGCGGCAACGGCTCGGTTGAGGTCGGCCTCACCGCCCAGCGTCACCCGCCCGGTGACGGTTCCGGTGGCCGAGTCGGTCAACTCCAGTACGGAGCCCTGCTCCGGCTCGCGCCAGGCGCCGTCGAGGTACAGCTTGGTGTGCTCACGCATGATGATCTTCTCTCGTTCGGCAGGCCGGGCCATGCCGGAAGTTGTCCTCCGGCACTCGGTGCCCTGGTCATGCCCAATGCTCATCCGGGCCCGAGAAGTCATCCAGAGAGAGCTTTTCCTAGCCAGTCAGAGGCCAGGCAGGGTGTCTGCTGTCGAGAGGGGGTCGACGTCCATCAGGCGGGTTCGCGCGGCCAGGCGTTCACGAAGCGTTCGAGGAGGACTGCGAAGGTACACGCTTCCTCAGGGGTGAATTCCGAAAGTGCGTCGGTGACATTGCGGCGGCGGGTCTCGTGGATGTTGTCCACCAGTTGCTTGCCCTGCGGGGTCAGCCGGATGCGCGTGTAGCGGGAGTCGCCCGGAACGGTGTCGCGCTGCACCAGCCCGTCCGCGACCAGTTCGCTGGTCAGCCGGCTGGAGCGCGGCCGGTCGACGCCGATTGCCTCGGCGATCTCGGAGATGGCGAGGCCGTTGCTCGCGCCGTCGAGGGCGTCGAGGTAGCGGAACCGGGTCGCGGTCGCGACCGAGGCCGCCGCAGGATCGCCTTGGGCAGCGCGACGTTGCAGGTGGCGGGCCTGCTGGTGGCGCCTGATGCGTACCAACGCCCGCTCGATCACCTCGTCCGGTGCGCGATCATCCGACGTCATGATTGCCACGGTACAACAGTTGCTAGTTGACAACTACACACTTGCACGCTTACAACAGTTGCATGAATACAACTATCGTTAGGGTGGCGAACCCGTCCCTGCCCCCGATCGGGCTACTGCTGCGCAAGCTCGACCGTCTCATCGACGAGCGATTCGAGCGCACCCTGGGCGTCCGCGGCATCACCCGTCGCCAGTGGCAACTCCTGCACACGCTCGCCGGTAACCGGGCCCCGTTCGTCGGGGGCACCGCCACGCTCGCCGGTAACCGGGCCCCACTCGCCGAACATGGAACCCCGCTCGCTGAGAACTCGGCCTCGCTCGACGCGTTGGCCTCGGCGGTAGCCCCGTTCCTCGACCAGCGTGCCGAAGAAACCGTGGAACAACACCTGGAACCGCTCGCGGAGAACGGGCTCATCCGCGCTGACGACGATGTCTACGTACTCACTGAGCCGGGTCGAGCGTTCTACGAGAGCCTGATGATCGAGGTCCAGACCACCCGAGACCTGACCGTTGCCGGCCTTGCCGACGGCGAATACGAACGCACCGTGACCAGCCTCCAAGTCATGATCGGCAACCTGGAGGCGGCAGCATGAGCGAGCACATCCGATACCGGATCTGGCTTCGCCTGCTCCTGAGCGTCGTGGCGATCGCCCTCTACGCAGTCATTGCGTTCGTCCTGGCCGGGGCGATTCCCGAATCGGGATGGCCGAGCATCGGCGATGCCGAATTCTCCTCCGGGCAGGCGACCGTCGTACCCGCGCTGAATGTCTACGGCCTCGGCATCCTCCTCATAGCCGTGTGCGAGCCGTTCGCACGCGTCACGATTCGCCTCGCCGTCACCCTCCTCGTGGCGATCATCGCCGCCGAGGCAGGTCCCCTCCTCGCCATCCTCACCGAGAGCGGGGAAGCGTCGGGCCTGGTCGCGCCCGGCGTGATCGCACTCGCCACCGTCGGGGCCGTGGTCGGCGCAGCGCGAGTCTGGACCACCCACCGGCTCAGGCTGCCGACCCGATAGTGGACTACCAGGCACGCCGGCTCGGGCCCGAACCGATAGTGGACTACCAGGGGCGCGTCGAGGGGAGTCAGCGGCTGCGAGTGGTGGCGTCGTGGTGGGCACGGGCGGCTTGGATCTCACCGTCGTGCGACTCGGCCCATCTGCCCACCGCGATCACCAGCGGTAGCAGCGACCGGCCGAGGTCGGTCAACGCGTAGTCGACCCGTGCTGCCACGCCGTCGTGTTCGGTACCTCTTACCAGCCCGTCCCGGGTCAGCGTCCGTAACGTGCGGGTGAGGATGCGACGGCTCAGGCCGTGCACCGTACGGTCCAGTTCGTTGAATCCGTACGGCCGTTCGGCCAGCACCGCCATTATCAGCAGGCTCCACTTGTCACCGATGCGGTGCAGTACGTCCGTCGCCGCACATGAGGTGCGCTCCAGCACCGTGACCGGTACCGGGATGACCGGGGACATGGATGTGCCTTCTTTCGCGGCCGGAATCGTCGATCGAGGATCGAGCGTATCCGCGCCGCACGACGAGTACGCGTATTCGTGACGAGTACCCGTCATCGCGCCGGAGCAGGCGAACAGCGAAGGGGCATTCAGTGCGAACCCTGGTCATCACCGGTGGGACCGACGGCATCGGCAGGGCTCTTGCCCTGCATCATCTCCGTCAGGGCGATCGTGTTGTCGCCATCGGCACCAGTCCGGCCAAGGGGCAGTCGCTCCAGGCCGAGGCCGCCCGCCTCGGTGCGGGTGACCGCTGCTCGTTCGTCGCGGCGGATCTCAGCTCGATGGCGGGCACGGTCGCACTTGCCGAGCAGTTGCGCGAGGAGCATCCGGTTATCGATGCCCTGGTGCTCGGTGCCTTCCGCTACCAGATGACGCGGCAGGAGACCGGGGAGGGAATCGAGCGCACCTTCGCGCTCTACGTACTGAGCCGGTTTCTGTTGGTCGAGGGCCTGCGCGACGCGTTGGAACGGGCACCACGCCCAGTCATCGTGAACCTGTGCGGTACCGGCGGGATCAAGGCCGGGGTATTGCACTGGGACGATCTCCAGCTACGCGAGGGCTACCGCGCCTTCGCTGCCACCATGCAGGGTGCGCGCGCCAACGACCTGCTCGGGGTCGCATTCGCCGCTGAGCATCCGGACAGCCGGATCCGGTACGTCCTGTACAACCCGATGTTCGTCAACACTGGACTCGCCGATCCGTTCCGGCAGCCATTACGGGGTGTGGTGAAGGCGCTCGCGAAGCTCTTCGGCACTCCGGTCACACGGGCGATCCGACCGATCACGGAGCTGATCGGTTCTCCGCCGGAGGCTGTGTCGTCCGCGTACCGGGTCCGCCAGAGGATCGACGTCGCAGGCCCGGCCTTCGATCGGACCGATGCGCGTCGACTGGTGGCCGGGTTGCGGGAGTTGTCCACGCGGGGAACACGCAGGGAATAGGGCGCAACGAGCACGGTTTGTGAACGGTTGTTGCGGCCCTCAGCAGCAACAACCGTTCCCAAAGCGTCGGCCCAGTCGTACTGGCCGCCGCCGACCGGTGTCGCGTCACCGGGCACCAGGTCGTTACCGTCGGACTCGTCGTAGGCAGGCTACGAAGCCCTGATCCATGCTGACGAGTTCCCATCCTCTCGTTTCCAGGAACTCCACCGCTGTCAGCACCTCATCGAACATCGAGTTCTCCGCGCCGGCACGATTGAAGGCGGCACCTACTACTGTCGACGCCGACACCGCGGGGGCGACGACGATGTACCGGAACGGATAGCCGTCGAGCATCACCCGACCGCCGAGGATGTCGTTTGCGCGGAAGACCCGGGAGGGGCGAGGAAGCGACATCGGCGCATCATTGCATGCGCAGGTCCCGATCAGACTCGCCCGGCATACGTACGTCGGCCGGAGCTCAGTTCCTCACCCGGCAGCAACAATCGTTCCCAAAGGTGGCGGCCCTGTCGGGCACGATGTCCGGGTGACCCACATTGCACTGTTCCACTCCGTGTACGGGCTGCGTCCCGCCGTACTGGCCGCCGCCGACCGGTTTCGCGCCGCCGGGCACCAGGTCGTCACCCCCGACCTGTACGACGGTGAGGTGGCAGCCACCGTCGACGAGGGGTTCGGGCTCAGCGAGCGGATTGGCTGGGCGCAAATCATGCACCGGGCGCGGGATGCGGTGCGGGACCTACCCGTCGACACCGTTCTGGCCGGCTTCTCCATGGGTACGGGCGTGGTCAGCGGCCTACTTACCGAGCGCCGGGAGACCGCAGGATTGTTGTTGCTGCATGGCACCGGCGGGGAACTGTCACCGCTACGAGCTGGCCTGCCGGTGCAGCTGCACATTGCCCAGCCCGACGAATACTTCAGCGATGCGGATGTGGCCGCCTGGCGGAAGGCCACGGTCGAGGCGGGCGCGGCTGTGGAAATTTTCACCTATCCGGGCGTCAGGCATCTCTTCACCGATCCGTCAGTGGCTGACCAGTCAGTGGCTGACGGCGATAAGGCGGCCTCGGCCCGCGTGTGGCAGCGCAGCCTGGACTTTCTCGCTCGCGTGTGACCTGAGGCCGCTGGCCCGCCTACCGGGTCATCTCGTGCCGAGAAGACTGGTCATGCCGGGCCGAGAGGTCGGGGATCAGGCCGGGTCGAGGGGTCTGGTTACCGCGCCGGGCAGGCGCAGCGCCGCCAGGTGTACGGCGGCCCGACGCGGAGAGCGGCCGGGGACGAGCCGACTCGTCTCCCAGCCGCGCAACTCCACCATGACCAGCGCGCCGACCTGAAGGATCGTGCCGACACTGGACACCTCCATCCGCAGCGACCCGTTTCCGATGTAGTAGTACGGCTCGGGAATCGTGATCGTGTCCCCGGGCTGCACCAACTGCCGTACCTGGGTGGTCAGCTCGGCGGCGTCGCTGCGGATGTCGGAGTCGAAGGTGCGGGCGTCGGGGCTGTTGCCGGCGTTGCTGAGGGGTGGCGAGCTCATCAGATCGACCGACGCTCGGGCATCCGCCGCAGTGTCGGCGACTCGGCCTCAGTCGCCCCGTCAGACAACCCGTCAGGCGTCCCATCGACTGTTGCCTCGGCCGGCTTGTCGTCGGAGACCGCATCCGGAGTCGTACCCGGTGTTTCGGTTTCCTTCTTGGACCGCTGAGTGGGATACGGAATCTGCTCGAAGTCGCCGCTGAACATGATCGAGATCCTCTCTGGGGAATTGCGTGGAATGGGGCCGCCGTCGGTGGGGGACGGGTGATGAGGCGACGGCGGCCCCGGGCGGATGTGTCCCTCATGCGGCCTGCTGAAACCGCCACATCCGATAGATGTAGTTTGGTGTCCGGCCCGCTACTGTGGGAAGGCGAATCGCGCTGGCCAGCGGCGAGTGACTGAGATCTTTTGTGTCAAGCTCTTATTTGTACGGAGGTTGTCCGTGGCGATCTCGCCCATGCTCGAACACTTTGCGGAAGAGTTGAAGGTTGCCCGCGCGGCGGCGGGCATTTCCCAGGCCCAACTCGCCGAATTGCTCAACTATTCACCGGCCACCATCGCGAAGATCGAAACGGGGGAACGTCGACCGAGCGCCGACTTCGCCGGCCGCTGCGACACGGTGCTCAACACGAATGGCCTCTTCGCCCGTATCCAGCGGCAGCTCAGCCGGGAAGCCCTGGTGGCCTGGTTCCGCGAGTGGGCCGGCATCGAAGCGGAGGCGAGCGCACTACGCGGCTTCGAGCCGCTCTACGTGCCGGGCCTGTTGCAGACCGAGGCGTACATGCGGGCGATTCTGACCGGGCCGGGGCTGCTCTCCGTAGCAGAGGTCGAGCAGCAGGTGGCGACCCGGCTGACCCGGCAGGAGGTTCTCGCCGGTGATCGACCACCACTGCTCACCGTGGTCATCGACGAGTTCGTGCTGCGGCGGCGGATCGGCGGGCCGGAGGTGATGCGGGACCAGTTGCTCCAACTGGCCAAGGTGGGCGAGTCGGCACCTCGGGTGCGGATCCATGTCGTACCGCTCTCGGTCGCGGCCTATGCCGGCCTCGACGGACCGTTCGTGATCGCCACGCCGCCTACGGGAGAGGATATCGTCTATGTGGAGGGCCAGCTCCACGCCAAGATCTTCGACCGTCCGGAGGACCTGAAGGCGGCGGTCCAAGTGTGGGAGTCCATCCGGGGCGAGGCGTTGTCCCACCAGCAGTCCCTGAAGCTGATATTGGAAGTGGCGGAGACATGGACCTGACCAAGGCGCGGTGGCGCAAGAGCAGCCGGAGCAACAGCGCAGGCGGAAACTGCGTCGAGGTGGCCGACAACCTGACGGGTGTCGTCGGGGTGCGGGACAGCAAGGACCCGACCGGTCCGGCGCTGGTCTTTGGCCCGGCCGCCTGGCAGGCGTTCGTTGCGGCGGTGCCGGCCCACGACTGACCCCGTTGCCCTCAGTGAGGTCGGGGGAGTTGCCGGATGGATTGTGGCTGAAGCGGATCGAAATCGATCAGCGAAGAGAGGCCGGCGAGCTGCCCTAATTGTATCATTGGCCATTTTTGTGAGCGCTGGTAGTGGTCGATGAATGTCGATGGGCGGCTCGCTATCTTCGCCGCATGGCTATCGAAGATGCTGCGTCAGCTACGACTGACGACCACGGCTCCGAGAAGTTCGTCGCGTCCGGAAACCTGCAACTCTGGACCCAGCAGTTCGGCGACCCCGTACGCCCGACCGTGCTACTGATCATGGGAACGTCGACGCAGGGGATCGGCTGGCCAGACGAACTCGTGACGAGGCTGGCCGACGGGGGACGGCACGTCATCCGCTTCGACCACCGCGACACCGGCCGCTCCGACGGGGTCGACTTCGCGACCCACCCGTACGCCCTGGCGGACCTGGCGGCGGACAGCCTGGCAGTGCTCGACGGACATGGCATCGCCGCAGCGCACATCGTCGGCGCGTCGTTGGGTGGGGCCATCGGGCAGTGGCTCGCCGTGCACCATCCGGCGCGAGTCAGGACGCTGACCACGATGATGACGTCCCCGATGGGGAACAACCCCGGGCCGGCCTGGCTGCGGGCGATGAGCGGACAGCCCGCCGACCCTGACGAGCTACCCCCGCCCAGCATGCGGTTCTTCGACTTTCTCAAGACCTCGGCAGGCTGGCCGCGGACCACCCGGGAAGAAAACATCGAGGCGAGCGTCCAGACATGGCAGATGCTCAACGGGGACGTTCTGCCCTTCGACGAGCCGGGCGTACGACGGTTTGTCGAGACTTCGTACGACCGGGCACGTGACCCTGCTGCCGCCACCAACCACGACCTCGCCGGCCGGCAGATGACCGCCGATCGCCTCGCGTCACTCTCCTCGATCACCGCACCGACGCTGGTTGTCCATGGCACCGCCGACCCGCTCTTTCCGCTGGCACACGGCGAGGCCCTCGCCGGACAGATCCCTGGCGCCCAACTCCGGGTCGTCACCGGAATGGGCCACTCGCTCTGGTCCCCGGGCCTGTCCCAGCAGATCGCCGACCTCATCCTGACCCATACTGTTTCGCGCTGAGCTGCGATACAGCCTCTCTCTGTGCGCATCCGTTGCCAATCTGGCGATGGTTCTGGCAACTGTTCTGGCAACTGTTCTGGCAACTGTTCTGGCAGTTGTTCTGGCTGCAACGGATGCATCCTGCGCTGCACCAAACGGCTGGGGGTGGCGTGCTGTCACCACCGGCCGCCACTCGGGGCCTGTCGCTCCGATGATCGGGGACCATAATGGGCGGCAGGTCGGGTCGCCGAAACGCGCGAGGAGTACGGATGCAGCCGAATCCACCGCAGCCCAGGTTTCCTCAGTATGGTCAGCCGTCGATGGTGGGCGGACCCGCGCCGTGGGGTGGCGGTCCGATCCCGTTGGCGGCGTCGCCTAAACCGAGGGCAAACGCTGCGGTGGCGGTGATCGCCGGCATTCTGGCGCTGCTCACCGCCGGCATGCTCGTCTGGTTCGCGCTCTACAACGTCGTCTACGCCAGCGGGTCGACCGGTCGCTGGTCCAGCCTGGTGTTGGTGAACGTGCTCGGCGGCGTCATCGGCGCCGGGCTGCTGTTGGTCGCAGCGGGGTTCACCTTTGCCCGCATGATTTTCGGTGCATGGGCGCTGTGCGTGCTCTGCGTGCTTTACGTAGGGGCGATCTTCGTGACGGCGCCGGTGCTGTGGGGCACGGCCGTCAGCGCTCAGCTCAAGTTCGTCTTCGGCTTCGACGGGGGCGACGGTGTCGCCATAGGGCTGACGATCATCTTCGGCGTCCTGACGGCGATCATGGCGGCGATTGCCGGCAGCGTGAGATCGTACGGACCAACCACCGTCACGCCACCCCGGCCGTGATCATCTCGCTGTTCGGCCGGGTGCTTAGTGGCGGGCCGGGTTGCGGCGGAAGAGGTCTGAGGGACGTGGGCGAGCCCTGCCTGGCGGTAAGGTCAGGCGGCTGTTCTCGTCCACAAAGGAAGGTGCAATGTTCGGTCCGACGCCGGGGCAGATTGAGCACTACGTGGGTATGTTCGAGCAGCTGAGCGACCTTGCGTGGAGTATCAGCATCGAAGAATCCCTCTGCTGGACGGTGGTGCGTCCGCATCAGGGGCAGTTGACGGTGGATGAGGTGGTACGCCGGTTGCACGGCGACCCGGACACCATGGCGACGGAGCGACCGGCTGATGTCGACGGCGACGACGACATAGTCTTCGTCGAGCAGCGCGACGACACCGTCGTCATCGTGGGGTACAGCCCCGCTGATCCCTACGAGGACGTGCTGCGTCGGCTCAGTCAGGGTGCCACCGTCCATGGGGTCTTCTGGGTGATCAACAACTTCAACCGGCTCTACCATGCCGTCGACGGCGTGCTGGTCACTGAACTGGACGTGCTGAGGCCGCAGGACAGGTGGGGCACCGATCCGGAGGCCCTGACCGACCACCTCGATGCGTTGTGCAACCTCCATGATCGTTCGATGTCGGGAACGCACCCGGGCCCATCGCCGGACTGGGAAACCGCGATGGCCACCGTCGAGTCGCTGACTGGCATCCGACTCGACGCTGACTGGTTCTACCGTCCCCAGTTGCTGGTGAAGGTCAACTCCCGCTAGCAACCTCCGCCGAATCTCCCAGCCGAGGCGACCGTTACAGCGAGCCGACAAACTGGCTCATGTGGTACGCCGTACTCCGGTTGTCGAGGGTCTTGGTCCACTTGGAGACCATCAGGTGCAGGCCGTTCGGGCCGGACGTGGACCAGGGATGGATGAAGCCGCCGTACATTCCGGGCTCCTGCAACGGTGTGACCTGGATCTTTTCCCCCGTCCAGACCTGGTCCGGCCCGCTCGCCGTACGGGTCACGATGCATCCGATGAGGCAGTTGAGGTACGCCATCGCCCAGGTGCCGTCGCTGAGCCGCCGTACCGATGGCTCGCCGAAGCGGCCGGTCAGGATCGGGGTACACGGTCGACCCCAGCCCCAGTCGCTGCCGTTCCAACCCCAACCCTCGTACGACTCGGGGTAGAACAGTCGATCCCAACGGACCCGACGCAGCATTATCGGACCGTCCTGACGGCCGGAGCGGACCGAGAACACGTACACCCAGTCGCCGTGGCGTTGCATCGTCCACATCTGGAACGGGTCGGCGTTGTTGTCGGTGTTCCACCACTTCAACGACGTACGAATGAAGTCGTTGCCGTTGTCGGAGTAGGCGAGGCCGGCGTAGCGCGACTTCCAGTCTGGTCCGGCCGGTCCGGTGTCGGTCCAGTTCTCGATGCTCATGTACGAGATCAGCTGGCGTCCGGTCTCCGGGAAGCTGATGCCGTCGTTGGGGATGACGGTGACTTCCCAGATACCGTCGATGCCGATCCCGTTGTGGCCGTTGTGCATCAGTTCGGGGGCGCGGCCGTTGCCGACCACTCGCGCCGCGCTGTCGAAGACGATCCCGCCGGGCGCACCCGGGTGGATGTTGGAGCGCAGCATCACCGGTGACCGCCAGTCGTTCGGCAGCGGCGGCCCTTCCGGCCACGGGGTGTTGAACGTGTCGCCGAAGAGGTAGCCGATCGAGCCGTTCTCCAGCACGTACGGGATGCCGAGGTCGGTGCCGGCCACCTGCCACCGGCTGTTGGTGTCGAGGTCCGCGCCGGTGAGGCGCTTCGTCCAGGTCGCGGCCTGGGCGTTACCGGGGCGGAGCAGGTACGGTGCGACCGCTCCGGCCGCGCCAGCGACCGCGACCTTTCCGAGGAACGAGCGACGAGCGAGTGCCATGAGCAACCCCTCCAACGGTACGAAGACCGAATATATATCGACTTACATGATTATGCGCGTCTGGGTCTTCGGCTGTCGTCGGTAGGGCAAGTTAGCGGGTGGGCCGGTCGGTCAGATGTGGGCCACCAGGTTCTCGATGAAGGTGAAAAGGCCGCTCACGATGTCTGCCGCACCCTCTGGGGTGAGGGCGACGACCAGAGCGATGAGGGCTGTGGGAAGTATCAACGTGTAGCCCATGATCAGACCGGCGAGCGCCATTCCGTGCCCTTTGAGCTCGCCTTGGCGGGTGCGGGCGACGCCGATGTGTCCGGTAATGATGGCGACGACCAGGGGGATTCCGCAGATCAGGCAGCCCCCCACCAGGCCGAAGATGGCGGAGATCAGGCTGGTGACGGCGGCGGCAGAGGTGCGCGGCTCCCGGTAGGGAGGCGGTGTGAGCCCAGGGCTCGGATCGACCATGTCGACCATTTTAGATTCATCGAAGTGTCTCGTGGGTCCCGGACGACGAGGAACGCTGAGATGTTAGCCTCGGTCTTTCACTTGAGCGTCGACTCATAGTTGGCGCTCGATGAACGGCGATTCGGGTGTTTAGAGAGGTTCTACCGGTATGCCGAGG
>NZ_JBSFTE010000035.1:0-74585 GCF_053590565.1 Micromonospora sp. NPDC003197
AAGGGGCGGCCGGCCGGCCGCCCCTTCCCGCGTCCGCCAACCGCAGCCCACGCCCACCAACAGCACGCCGCGTCTACCAAGAGCGCCCCACGCCCACCAACAGCGCGCCGCGTCTACCAAGAGCGGCCCACGCCCACCAACAGCAGCCCACGCCGGTCGTCGGCTTTTCCCGCAGCAGTGTCGCGATGGAGACACGGGAAACGGTGTCCAAGCCCCGACAAAAACTACCGACGAGTTGTGGATAACCCGCCGAAACCTGTGGACAAGGCTCCGTGATACCCCGACCGGCTGTGGACAACGAGGCACGAACAGCACAGTGACGGTGACAGCGTGTCGCCTCATGACGGCAACCAATCACCCGACCGCCCCGGTTCCCTCCCCCTCGACCCCGCCGATACCCCGACCGACCCTCCTGCCCGGGCTGGCCCGGCTGTGGCGCGACCGGCACACCCTGCAACTCGGTATCGCCCCTGGCCGGGCGGTACTGCTGGAGGTCGCGGACCCCAACACGGTACGACTGCTCGATCTACTCGACGGCGCGCACAGCGAACGCGCGATCCTCGACCACGCGGCGAAGATCCAGGTCGCCCGGGAGGACGCCCGCACCCTGATCCACACGTTGCGGGCCGCTGGGCTGGTTCTCGGCGCTCCGACCCTGTTCCCCCACGATCTGCCCGAGCCGGCCCGACAGCGTCTCGCCACCGAGGCGGTGGCGATCGCCCTGCACGGACCGGAGGCGTCGGGCACGCCAGCTCAGGTGCTGCGTCGACGCGCCGCCGCCCGGGTCGTGGTAACCGGCCAGGGCCGGCTCGCCGCGCCGGTGGCGGTCGCCCTCGCCCAGGCCGGCGTCGGACATGTCCGCCCTGAACTCACCGGCTTGGTCGAGCCACCGGACGCGGTAGCCAGCAGCCTGTCCGCCTCCGACATCCGCCGGCCCCGGGCCGAGGCGGTTGCCGACGCCATCGCCCGGGTGGCCCCCGGCACCGACACCCGCCCGATCCGGCGCGGAAGAGCCAGCCTGGTGGTGCAGGTCGGCGCGGACCGTCCCGCTGGGCTGCTCGCCGCCGGGTACGCCCAGCGGCGACAGGCGCATCTACTCCTCGGGCTGCGGGACGGGATAGCCGTCGTGGGGCCGCTGGTGCCCGCTACCGGTGGACCGTGCTTGAACTGCCTCGACCTACACCGTCAGGACCGAGATCCGGCCTGGCCGGAACTCGCCGCGCAGCTCGCCGGGGACACCTCTCCGGAGCCATGCGCCGCCTCGACGCTGATCGCGGCGATCGGTTTCGCCGTCGGGGAGATCGTCGCCTTCCTCGACGGCGGGACGCCAGAGACGGTCGGCGGCGCCGTGGAAATCAATTCGCCGGGTCGATTCCGTCGGCGGGCCTGGCCAACGCATCCGGCCTGCGGGTGCGCTCGTCGGCGGCGATAGCGCACGACATGTCCGTTCTGTCGCGACAAGGAATGTTGTCACCAGCATCGGACGTGGCCCCGGCCACCCGTTCGTGGCGGCGGGGGCCTGATGGATTCGGTAACAATGATCTGGTGACCGACATCCCACGCCGGGCCGTCTCCCGGACCGCCAAGCTCGCCGCACTGCCGCTAGGCTTCGCCGGGCGCACCGTCCTCGGCATGGGCAAACGAGTCACCGGCCTGGCCTCGGAAGTGATCTCTGCCGAAATCCAACAGCGCACGGCCGAACAACTATTCAGCGTGCTCGGTCAGCTCAAGGGCGGCGCGATGAAGTTCGGCCAGGCGCTGTCCGTCTTCGAGGCCGCGCTGCCGGAGGAGATCGCCGCGCCGTACCGGCAGGCGTTGACGAAACTCCAGGAAGCGGCCCCTCCGCTACCAGCCGCCAGCGTGCACAAGGTGCTCGCCGAGCAGTTGGGGCCAGAGTGGCGGTCCCACTTCGCCGAATTCGACGACACGCCAGCCGCGGCGGCCAGCATCGGCCAGGTGCACCGTGCCATCTGGCAGGGGCCACCGGTCGACGCCACCGGTACACCGACCACCCGACGGCGGGGCAAGACCGTCCAGCGACCGGTGGCGGTCAAGGTTCAGTACCCCGGCGCGGGCGACGCGCTCCTCAGCGACCTCAAGCAGCTGTCCCGGCTCGGTGGCATGTTCCGCGCCATCCAGCCCGGGCTGGACATCAAGCCGCTCCTGGTCGAGCTCCGTGAACGGATCGCCGAGGAACTCGACTACGAGCTGGAGGCCGAGTCGCAGCGCGGCTTCGCCGCCGCGTACGCCGGAGATCCAGAGATCTTCGTCCCGGAGGTGGTCGCCGCCTCACCCCGGGTGCTGATCACCGACTGGGTGGAGGGGACCCCCCTGTCGGAGATCATCCGAGACGGTACGGAGAGCCAGCGCGACCAGGCCGGCTATCTGATGGCCACCCTGCATCTCTCCGCGCCCGCCCGGGCCGGGCTACTGCATGCCGACCCGCATCCGGGCAACTTCCGACTGCTGCCGGACGGGCGGCTCGGAGTCCTCGACTTCGGCGGGGTGGCCCGGCTCCCGGAGGGTGCCCCCGAACCGATCGGCCGGCTGCTTCGGCTGGCCCTCGCCGGGGAGGCCGAGGCCGTGGTGGCTGGGCTCCGGGAGGAGGGGTTCATCGGCGAGGACCCGATCGACGCCCAAGCGGTGCTCGACTTCGTACTGCCGATGCTGGAGCCGCTCTCGGTCGACGACTTCCGCTTCACCCGAGCCTGGTTGCGGGCCGAAGCCACCCGACTGGGCAGTCCAAGGTCACCGGCCTACCAGCTGAGCCGCCAGCTCAACCTGCCGCCGTCGTACCTGCTGATCCACCGGGTGACCCTCGGTTCGATCGGGGTGCTCTGCCAACTGGACGCGAAGGCGCCCTACCGGTCGATCCTCGAACGCTGGCTACCTGGCTTCGCCCACCCGGTCTAATCGAGGACGGCGGTCGACATCGCCCAGAAACGCCGACATCGACCGGGAAACGACCGAGGGCCGGCCGGAGCGACGATGAAATCGCCATCCCGACCGGCCCTCGAATGCCGGACTGCCGCTTCCGCGCGACAGTTATCGGATGCCCAGGTCGCGGGCCGCGCGACGGCGGCCTTCCAGTGCGACGGTACGGGCGGATCGGGTTGCCTCAGTGCTCGTGGTGATTCGACCGGCCTGAGGCCGGCGCATTCGAGTCTTGGACAACGCTTCGTGGAGTAAATACATCTTCGCGGCTCCGCTCAGGGTGAAATTCTCGGTGTTCAGCTCGTTGATCAGCGCCAATGGGGCGCTGTTGGTGGAACGGATCGGGTTCATGTCAGGCCGCCAGCCGGACCGCGCTGCGCGATTCGGCAAGCTCGTTACCCGCCAGCCGCGCTTCGGCTTCGACCCGCAGGACGGCATCCCGGGCAACATCCTCCTTGCGCGGGCGACCACGGGGCCGCTTGCGCGGAATGACCGCGCCACGCTCGAAGATCTCGCCGCCCCAGACACCCCATGGCTCGGCCCGATCGACCGCACCGGCCAGGCACTCGACGCGCAGCGGGCAGTCCCCGCAGAGCGACTTGGCCAGCTCCAGCTCGGTCGGCGAGTCGGAGAACCACAGGTCAGGGTCGAACTTCCGGCAGGGCAGGTTCGCCTCAAACTCGACGCTCACGTCGAGCGTGGCCAACGCCAGACTCATCGCCCGGTCACCTCTCTCTCACTTCGATCTTGTGGATCGCTGTTTCGACGTACTTGGCGGTGTAAAACACTGAGGCCGCGGATCCCGGTAGCGGGTTCCGCGGCCTCAAGGTGAGCCGGTTGGTCTAATCAGACCGGTCTACCTCGAGGTGGAACACCGCGAACATCCGTCCGCCGCTTGTTGCTGACGCGGATGCCTTTGCCCATGGACCCAGTGGTCCCCTTGTTTCCGGCTGGCGCACCCGCCAGGAGCAGCTCGGACTGAGCCTGAACCTGGTGCACCTGCGAAGCCGAGAAGACCTCGGCAGCCCGATAGACTCGGACAGCCGACTTCGGAGCTTGGACAGCAGGCAGCGCCACCGGCAGTGTGTTCATGTAGATCTCCACCGGGACCACCTCCTGTCGAATGCTCGTCATTTACTCGGTCGTGCCCTCTGAGCAGCGTCAATGCCGCCACTCGCGAGGTGCGTCATGAGGCTATGCCTGATACCACCGCGAGGGCAAACGGTTTTACGGCTCCGTTGCGGAACTTTTTTCCGGAACTACCTCATCCACCGCCGCGCCATCGACCAGCGCGAGTACGGCGGCACCGTACAACCCCAGCTTCCGAGGGCCGATCCCGCCGATTGCCAGCAGTTCCTCGTCCCGGCTCGGCCGCCGCTCGGCCAACGCCGTCAGGGTCGCGTCGGTAAAGACCACGTAGGCAGGAACCTTCTGCTCACCGGCGACCCGGATCCGCCACTCGCGTAACCGCTCGTACAGCTCCTCGTCCAGGTCGGAGGGGCAGGTCGGGCAGCGGCCGAGCTTGCGGTCGGCACCGGCCATCAGGGTCGCGCCACACACCCGGCAGGAGACCACCTGGATCCGCCGACGGTCGGATTTCCGACTGCCGCCGGCCCCGCCCGCCGGCCGCTCGCCGCCGGAGCGATCCAGCTGCGGCAGGAACCGGCACGGGCGGCGGGCCCGACCACCTGGCGAGCGGGCCGAGGCGTACGACAGCCAGAGCCATTCCCGGGCCCGGGTCACCCCGACGTAGAGCAGCCGGCGCTCCTCCTCAATCTGCTCAGCCGTCTTCGCGTACGTGGTCGGCAGCGTGCCGTCGGCGAGCCCGACCAGGAACACCGCGTCCCACTCGAGCCCCTTCGCCGAGTGCAGGGAGGCCAGGGTGACGCCCTCGACGGTTGGTGCGTGCTGCTGGGCGGCCCGCCGCTGCAACTCCTCGCAGAAGTCGGCCAACGACGCGGCCCGTTCCGCGCTGGCGGTGGCAATGGCTGGTGTGGCGGCGTATTCCTCGGCGAGTTGGACCAGGGCGGCCAGCGCCTCCCAGCGTTCCCGGGCCGCCCCGCCCGGCGGGGGTTGGCCCGGGGCCCAGCCAACCGCCGCGAGCGCGTCCACCACCGCCTGGACCAGCGGAGTCTCACTCGGGGTGGACCGGATGGCGGCCCGCAGCGCCACCACGGCCTGGCGTACCTCGGTCCGCTCGAAGAACCGTTCCGCCCCCTGTACGACGTACGGCACCTCGGCCTCGGCGAGGGCCTTCTCGTACGCCTCGGACTGCGCGTTGGTCCGGAACAGCACGGCGATCTCGCGGGCCGGAGTGCCCCCGTCGATCAGTTGTCGACAGCGGGTCGCGACTGCCGCAGCCTCGGCCGGTTCGTCGGTGAAGATCCGCACATCCGGCTCGGGGCCGGGTGGCCGCTGTCCGACCAGTTCCAGCCGTAACCGCGACTCCGCCCCTCGGGCCTGCTGGATTACCGCGTTGGCCAGGCCGACCACCTGGGGCGTGGACCGGTAGTCCCGGACCAGGCGGACCACCAGCGTGTCCCGCCGTTGCCGGGGAAAGTCGATCAGGTACGTCGAGGTCGCCCCGGTGAACGAGTAGATGGTCTGGCTGGCGTCGCCGACCACGGTCAGGTCGTCCCGGCCGCCCAGCCAGGCGTCCAGCAGCCGCTGCTGCAACGGGTTGACGTCCTGGTACTCGTCCACGACGAAGTGTCGGTACTGCGACCGGATCTGCTCGGCGACGTCCGGGTGGTCCTCGATGCCCCACACCGCGGCCCGCAGCATGTCCTCGAAGTCGATGACCCCGTTGCTGCGCTTGATCCGCTCATAGGCGGTGAAGACCTCGGCGACCCGGGCCGGTTCGTGCGGGGTTTCCCGTAGTGCCTTGGCCGCCGCCACGACGTACTCGTCCGGCTCGACCAGGGAGGACTTGGCCCACTCGATTTCGCCGGCCAGGTCCCGGGCGGCGGCCCGGTCGGTACGCAAGCCGGCCCGGGCGGCGGCCAGGGTGACCAGCCGGACCTTGCTGTCCAGCAGCTCGGGCATGGCGCGGCCGTGCAGGAGGCGGGGGGCGAAGTAACGCACCTGCCGCAGCGCCGCTGCGTGGAAGGTACGCGCCTGTACGCCGGCCACGCCCAGGTCGGTGAGCCGGCTGCGCATCTCGGCGGCGGCTCGGGCGGTGAAGGTGACGGCCAGCACATGCCGGGCGGCGATCTCCCCGGAGAGCGCCCGGTAGGCGATGCGATGGGTGATCGCCCGGGTCTTGCCGGTGCCCGCACCGGCCAGGATGCACACGGGTCCGGCGGGTGCCGTCACCGCCGTCCGCTGTTCGGTGTCCAGCCCGGCCAGCACCCGTTCCGCGCTTGAGTCAACCGCCACAGCTAGGAATCATGTCAGCCGTTCCTGACGTTGCAGGCATTAGCCCATTAGATCAACTAGGCGAAGGACCTGATCATGCTGACGATGTACTCCACCCCCTGGTGCGGCTACTGCGCGCGGCTCAAGTCGCAGCTCGATCGGGAGAACATTGAGGTCACGGTGATCGACATCGAGCAGGATCCGGCCGCAGCCGAGTTCGTGATGAGCGTCAACGGCGGTAACCAGACGGTGCCGACCGTGGTCTTCACCGATGGCACGGCCCTGACCAACCCGTCGATCGTGCAGGTAAAGCAGCAGTTGGCGGCCATCGCCAACGCCGGCTGACGCGTCCGCCGGTTCGGGGCACCGCAGGCCGGGTCGGCCTGCGGCACTCCGACACTTCGGCGCTCCGAGCTCCGACAGGCCAAGCTCCGGCACTGCGAACTCCGGCCGGATGCCCGCCACCGGGTCGGTGCCGACGTCCATCCGGCCAACTGTCGGGCAATTTCCACCTGGGACACGCCCGAGGCCCAGGTCGGAGCTCGGAACGAGGATGGGCATACTGATCGTGGGGGATGCATTCCGGACGGTGATCGTCGCCGTGCCGGGCGACGCCGGGGCCGACACGATCGAGAGAAGAGGTTTTCCCGTGCCTCCAGCTCAGCCAGACCCGACCACACCATCCACCGCCGCTGGGCCCGCCAGCCAGGGCGGTCAGCCCAGCCCGATGTCCCGACGCAAACGCCTCGGTACCGCACTGCGGCAACTCCGCGAGACCGCCGGCCTGACCGGCGACCAGGTGATCGAACGCGCCGGTTGGGCCTCGGCCTCGAAACTCTCCCGGCTGGAGAATGCGCGTAGCCGGCCCGACGAACAAGACATCCTCAGGTTGCTCGACGTCTACGACGCCAGCGAGGAAATCCGGGCGGAGCTGACCGCCATCACCCGTGAAGCCGGCGACATCCGGAGCTGGCTGCGTCGCTTTCCGACGATGACCGAGAGCCAGCGGGTCTATGCCGAGCTGGAGTCCGGTTGTGCGGAGATCCGGGAGTACAGCCCGGTGATCGTGCCCGGCCTCCTCCAGACCGAGCTGTACGCGATGACCCGGATCACGTCGATGCGACCGCTGACCAGCATCTCCGACAAGCCGGAGAAGAACGAGACGGAATCCCCGGAGAACGAGGTCAGGGCCCGGAAGTCCCGGCAGGACCTGCTGCGGCAGTCGTTCGAGCCGCCGCGCTACCACGCGGTGCTGGAGGAGGCGGCGCTGGGCCGCCGGGCCGGTCCACCCGAGGTGATCCGCGGTCAGCTGGCGAAGCTGCGTGAGGACGCGGAACTGCCCAACGTCACCATCCAGGTGCTCCTCCGGGACGCGATCATCGCCGAGTGGTACCTCGCCCATACCGCGTTCTCGCTCTACCGCCTCGCCGACCCGCAGGATCCGCAGACCCTGGCCATCGAGGGCATCTCCACCAACCAACTGCTGACCGACCACGAGGAACTGCACCGCTACAGCGTGGCCTTCGACTGGCTACGGGCTGCGGCATTGACGCCGGAACAGACCCAGGACTGGCTGGCGGAGAAGGCGAAGGAGCTGTCCACTCGGTCGAGCCGATCCACATTGGTGCTGGGCCAGCGAACCAAACCACCCACCCAACGTAGCCGGCGTAGCGGCGACAGCTTGGCGGAGCAGTAACACTCAACGATCACGGTGCGCCACGGACCAACCGGTCCACAGGAAGGCTGCCAGCCCCAGTCTGGGGCTGGCAGCCTTCCTGCATATGGCTGGCATTTGGCCATTGACCAGGCATCATCCGAACGGACAAGGTAAAAATCCGATCGTGGAGTTTGACTTGCCGACTCCGGAACGCTGCGTAACATGACGGAGAGAACAGCCGTGGAACTTCCACGCGGCAACCACAGCACGTAGTCGCATGATCATTATCCGTCACGGTTTATCCGGAGACAGCCATGCGGTTTCTAATCGTTCGCACCGAGATCCGCGCCGCAGCTGAAGGCGATCTGACCGCCGCCTGGACCGGCGGCCGACGGCTTCGTGACGAAAAGACCAGCCCCGAGCTACGCCGGCAAACCGTCCACGCGGAAGATCGAGACGCCGCGCTGCTGCTGGCCCGCGCGCTGTCCACAGTCGGCGCGGTGCGCTCTGGACGCCAGCGGGTCAAGGTGTTACCCCTGCCCGATCCCACCGCCGCACTAAACCGGCGGTGGGATCGAGAGAAGGACACCCCCGCCTAGACGACCGTCGTCGGCCGGACCGGCTCCCCCGCCGCGCATCCGCGCATGTCGCAATCCGGCCCCGACGGCCTGAGATCTTGGTCCGTGATCGTCGCGGCAACGGCGATCACGGACCAAGACATCTCCAGAACGCACCAAAAACACCTCAGTGGGCCAGGGCACCTTTCGCTACCGACGACCGGCGGGCCGGAGACCGGGCTCAACCGGCGGCTTCGTCGAGCCAGCGCTGAAGCAGGAAGTACGCAATCGACGCGGGCGTCGGCAGGCCGACCCGCAGACCGTCGCCGGCATCGACCGGCTCGGCAGCCAGCACTGCGGCGATCTCCCGCCGGGTGAACCACCGCGCCTGGGAGATCTCTGCCGGATCGAGCCGGAGCGGCTGGTCCGCCTCGGCCCGGGCCAGAAACCCCAACATCAGCGAGCCGGGGTACGGCCAGGCCTGGCTGCCGACGTACCGGATCCGTTTTTGGTCGAGGGGGAGGCCGACCTCCTCCCCGACCTCGCGGACCACCGCCGCCTCCGCCGACTCGCCCGGCTCGACGTAACCCGCCAGGCAGGAGAAGCGGCGAACCCCGTCCCGGTCGGCCCAGGCAGTGTTGTTGCCGAGCAGGCATTGTCCGGCCGGCCCGTCGACCCCGTCGTGCACCAGGACGATCATGGCCGGGTCGGTACGCGGCCACGTCTGCCCGCCCGCATCATCCGTCCGCGACCAGCCACCCTCACCGGCCACCGTGGGCAACCCGGTGTCGGCCGAGTACGCATGCCGCAGATGCCAGTTGGCCAGCGCCACCCCGGTGGCGAGCAACCCGGCATCCCAGTCGGACAGCAGGTGTCCGACCTCGCGCAACGTCACCGCCCGGGTCTCCGGCCCGGTCGGCAGTGGGGCGTCGATCGCGAACACCGGAGTGCCGTCGGACGCCACCCCGAGAAACATCCGATCCCCTGGGTCCCGGGCGCCGACGGCACCGGCGTCCACCAGCACCAGCTCCGGGCTGCCCTCCGCTGTGGTGACCAGAGCCCGACCACCGCCCGCCGTGTCCACCACCAGCACCCGAGCCCGCTGCCAGGCGGCGGCCAGCCACTGCTCGTCGGTTCGCCGATGTGCGGCCCGATCGAGGGTCGGACGGGCCAGCGGCAGGCTGGCCCGCTCTCCCGTCATGACGGCGTGGCCGCCCGTCCGACCGTCACGATGGCAGGGCCGCCCGTTCGATCGGGGTCAGGACCGCCAACGACGGCTCGATCCGCTCGGCGTCCCCGAGTACGACGGTGACCGCCCGCGCCGGCGCGAGGTAGGTCGCGGCGGCCCGCGCCACGTCGTCCCGGGTAGCCTTGGCCAGCCGCTCGGCGTGCTTGGCGAGGAAGTCCAGTCGCAGCCCGACCCCGGCATACGCGCTGGCTACCGCCGCCAGCCCCGCCTGGGTGGACATACCCAGTTGCAGGGTGCCCAAGGCGTACTGCCGGGCCTGCTCCAGCTCGTCCTCCTTCGGTGGCAGCGAGGCCAACCGACCGAGTTCGTAGGTCGTCTCCAGCAGGGCCGGCCCGGTCACCTCGGTGGCCACCTCGGCGGCGATGACCAGCGCGGAACCGGCCACCGAGTGCTCGACCATCGAGTGCGGACCGTAGGTGTAGCCCTTGTCCTCGCGGATGTTCTCCACCCAGCGGGAGGAGAAGTAGCCACCGAAGATCAGGTTGGCCAGTTGCAGGGCCGCGTGGTCGGGGTGGGTACGCGGCACCGCCGGCAGCGCCAGCCGCATCGACGACTGCACCGAGCCGGGCCGGTCCACCAGGAGCAACGGTCCCGGCGTCAGCGGCGGCGTCGGCGGCAGCTCGGTCGCACGACCGGTGGTGTCCCAGCCGCCCAGTGCCTGCTCGGCGGCGTCGATCGCCCGCTCCGGGTTGAGGTCGCCGACGAGCAGCAGAACCGCCCCGTTCGGGTGTACCCGCTCGGCGTGCAGCTTGCGCAGGTCGGCCGGGCGGACGGCGCGTACCTGCTCCGGCTCCGGGGTCTGTTCGGCGTACGGGTGCGTGCCGTACATCCGCTTGAGCAGCGCCTCCCGGGCCAGATGGGCCGGCTGGCTCTGGGCCACCTGGATGTGGTCGATGAGCCGGTCCTGCTCGATCTCCACCTCGTCGGAGGGGTACGCCGCGCCGGTCAGCACCCCGGCGAGCAGTTCCAGGATCCGGTCAAGGCCGGTGGCCAGGCCGTTACCGGCGACCATCAGCCGATCCGGGTCGAGCCCGGCGGACAGGCCGCCACCCACCGCCTGCAACTCGGCGGCGATCTCTACGCTGGACATGGTGTCGGTGCCGGCAAGCAGGGTCTGCGACAGCATCACGCTGCGGGCCAGGTGTCCCGGCCCGAACGGCAGCCAGAGCCGCAACTCGACCAGGGGTACGGCCGGTCGCCGGATGGCGATCACCGTCAACCCGTTGGGCAGCGTCCGCTCCACCTCGGTGGGCACCTTGAGCTTGCGGTTCGGCCCGAGGGCGGGCAGCGTGCGTACCGTCATTTGCCACCTCCGGGAACGACCTCGACCGATGCCCGACGCTGCGGCCGCAGGGCCGCGGCCGCCGTACGGACCTGCTCCTCGGTGACCTCACCGATCAGCTGGGGCAGTTCGTTGAGCAGCCCCGGCTCGCCGCGCTGCTGTTCGAGGACGGCCATCTGCAACGCCCGACCGAGCACCGCATCGGTGTCCCGCAGCAGGTGGGTGGCCATCCGGGCCTGGGTACGGGCGAGTTCGCCGTCGGCCAGCCCGTCGCTGGCCAGCCGGTCGAGTTCCTCGTCGACGGTACGCAGCACCTTGTCCACGTCGCCGCCGGGCGGCAGATGCGCCTGGAGCAGCAGCACGGTGGGGTCCCGTACGTCGAACGGGTCGCCCATGAAGCCGAGGTAACCGCCGACGCTGGTGACCGTACGGTCGCGCAGCACCAGCCGCTCGACGAGCCGAGAGGCGTCCCCGTCGGTCAGCACCTCGGCGAGCACCACATAGGGCAGGTAGTCGGCGAAGTTGCTGATCGGATCCGGCACCCGCCAGCCGCTGGCCACGGCGGGCAGCGGGGCCAGCCGGTCGACGTACGACTCGCGCCGCTCGGCGGTGAGGTCCGGCTCGGCGAAGTCGGGGCGGGTCGGGGCGGGTCGGGCCGGCACGTCACCGAAGTGCCGCTTGATCAGCTCGGTCGCCTCGGCGACGTCCAGGTCTCCGCTGACCGCGAGGACGGCGTTGCCGCAGGCGTAGTACCGGTCGAAGAAGTCGGCCGCGTCGGCGACGGTGGCGCTCTCCAGGTCGTCGAAGGACCCGTAGCCGTCGTGGGCGTTGGGGAACGTGTCGAACATGACCGGCGGCAGCTTCAACCAGGGGAAGCCACCGTACGGGCGGTTGAGCACGTTGACCCGGATCTCCTCCTTGACCACGTCGACCTGGTTACGCAGGTTCTCCTCGGTCAGTCGGGGGCCACGCATCCGGTCCGCTTCGAGGAAGAGCGCGCGTTCGAGGGCGTTGCTGGGCAACGTCTCGTAGTAGTCGGTGTAGTCCAGGTGGGTGGAGCCGTTGAAGGTGCCGCCGGCCCCCTGCACGTGCCGGAAGTGCGCCAGCTTCTCCAGGCTCTCCGAGCCCTGGAACATCAGGTGCTCGAAGAGGTGCGCGAAGCCGGTTCGCCCCTCCGGTTCGGATCGGATGCCCACGTCGTAGACGACCGCGACCCCGATCACCGGGGCACTGCGGTCGGGGGTGAGCACCACCCGCAGGCCGTTGTCGAGGGTGAACCGCTCGACCGGATATTTCGTCGCTGGAATTCTCGATCTCCGCGCCGCCACGCACCGACCCTAGCGCGTCCGCGCACCGATCAATGGACCCCGGGTGGTTTGCCAGACTTCCCAGGATGTGGATGGCCCCTTGACCAACGTCCGCCAACCAACCCACTCTTCCTATCAACTAAGTAGGAAAACTATGGATTGGACGGCGCGATGAGACGTCTCCCGTACCGCCGACTCGGCACCCTGGCCGCCATCGCGGCCGTGGCCGTCGCGACGCTCGGCACCACCGGGTGCGGCAGCGACGACAGCGCGACCGCCGACGGCGGCCCGGTCACCCTCCGCCTCGGCTACTTTCCGAACATCACCCACGCCCCCGCCGTGGTCGGCGTGGAACGCGGCATCTTCGCCGAGAAACTCGGCACCGACGTCAAGCTCGACACCAAGACCTTCAACGCCGGCCCGGCCGCCATCGAGGCGATCTTCTCCGGCGCGTTGGACGCCACCTACATCGGCCCGAACCCGACGGTCAACGCCCACTCCAAGTCCAAGGGAGACGCCGTACGCGTCATCTCCGGTGCCGCCTCCGGCGGAGTGGCCCTGGTCGTCAAGCCCGGTATCGCCAGCGTCGAGGACCTGCGCGGCAAGAAGATCGCCACCCCACAGCTGGGCAACACCCAGGACGTGGCCATCCGCTACTGGCTCAAAGAGAAGGGACTCAAGACCACCAAGGAGGGCGGCGGCGACGTACAGATCGTGCCGCAGGAGAACGCCCAGACCGTGGAGACCTTCGGCACCGGTGCCATCGACGGCGCCTGGGTTCCCGAACCGTTCGTCTCCCGACTGGTCAACGCCGGCGGCAAGGTGCTGGTCGACGAGCGGGACCTGTGGCCGGACAAGCGGTTCGTCATCACCAACCTGATCGTCAGCACCAAGTTCCTCAAGGCCCACCCGGACGTGGTCCGCAAGCTCGTCGAGGGCCAGGTGGCCGCCAACGAGTACGTCAACAGCCGGCCCAACGAGGCACAGCAGGCGATCTCCGACCACCTCGGAAAGATCACCGGCAAGCCGCTCGACCTCGCGCTCATCAAGCAGTCATGGACCACGTTGGAGTTCCTCAACGATCCGATCGCGTCCTCACTCAAGACCGGACTGGACCACGCGGTCGCCGTCGAGTTGACCCAACCGGTCGACCTCACCGGCCTGTACGACCTGAGCTACCTCAACGAGGCACTCAAGGCCCAGGGCAAGCCCGAGGTTCCCGCGCCATGACCACCCGTACCGCACCGGAGAGCGGGACCAGCGCCGTCGCGCTCTCCGGCGTGACCAAGGTGTACGGCCGGGGCGACAACGCCGTACTGGCCCTGGACGGGGTGGACCTCGACGTCCGGGCTGGCGAGTTCGTCTGCCTGGTCGGGGCCTCCGGCTGCGGCAAGAGCACCCTGCTCAACCTGATCGCCGGACTCGACCAGGTGACCTCCGGGGCGGTACGCCTCGCCAGCCGGCCCAACGGTTCTCCGGCTTCGACGGCGGACGGAATCCGGCCCGGGTTCATGTTCCAGGAACCGGCGCTCTTCCCCTGGCTCACCGTGACAGCCAACATCGAGGTGCCGCTGAAGCTGCGCGGCCTGGCCCGCGCCGACCGCCGGGCCCGGGTCGCCGAACTGCTGGAGACGGTCCACCTGACCGGATTCGGCCGGCACCGACCGCACGAACTCTCCGGCGGCATGCGGCAACGGGTGGCGTTGGCCCGCACGCTCGCCCTGGACACCCCGGTGCTGCTGATGGACGAGCCGTTCGGGGCGCTGGACGCGATGACCCGTGACCTGCTGCACGACGAGCTGGAACGGATCTGGTCACAGCAGCGGCTGACCGTCCTCTTCGTCACCCACAACGTACGGGAGGCGGCCCGGCTCGCCGACCGGATCGTGCTGCTCTCCAGCCGCCCCGGCCGGATCATCCACGAGACCCGGGTCGACGTGCCCCGGCCACGCCGGATCGACTCCCCCGAGATCGCGGCCATCGCTGCCGAGGTCACCGACCGACTGCGTACGGAGGTGGGCCGCCATGGCCAGTGACACCGTTGTCACCACCGCGACTGCCGACGCCGCCGCCCGGGGAGCCGATGCTGTCACCCGGGGAGTCGGCCGGGAAACCATCTCCGGGCTCGACGCCCTGGAGATCGCCAGTCGGGAAAAGACCACCTCCCGGGCCCGACTGCTCTGGGCCTCGACCTGGCCCAAGCTCACCGCCCTCGGCCTGGCGGTGCTTGCCTGGCAGGTGGTGGTCTGGAGCGGTTGGAAACCCGAGTACGCCCTGCCCGGCCCGGTGACGGTCGGCCGGGACCTGGGCGGTTACCTGGTCGACCCGGCGCTCTGGAACGGTCTGGCGACCACCGGCCGGCGAGCCGCCGTGGGTTTCGCCGCAGCCGTGGCGGTGGGTCTGCTTCTCGGCTTGGCGGTGGCCCGGGTACGGGTGCTACGCGCCGCCCTCGGCTCCATGATCACGGCCTTGCAGACCATGCCGTCGATCGCCTGGTTCCCCCTGGCGATCCTGTTGTTCCAGCTCAGCGAGCAGGCGATCTTCTTCGTGGTGGTGCTCGGCGCGGCACCGTCGATCGCCAACGGCGTCATCCACGGGGTCGACTACGTACCGCCCCTGCTGCTGCGGGCCGGCCGCAACCTGGGGGCCCGGGGCGTCAACCTCTACCGGTACGTCATCGCGCCGGCCGCGTTGCCGGCGATCGTGGCCGGACTCAAGCAGGGCTGGGCGTTCGCCTGGCGCAGCCTGATGGCCGGCGAACTGCTGGTGGTCATCGCGACGAAGACCTCGATCGGCGCGCAACTCACCTATGCCCGGGAACTGTCCGATGCCGAGCGGCTGATCGCGATCATGATCGTGATCCTGTTGGTGGGACTGCTGGTGGACACGGCGTTCGGCGCGGCCGACCGGGCCATCCGCCGACGTTGGGGGGTGCTGGACAGCACGGCCGACTGAGGCAGGCCTGCAATCATGTGCAGATCTTGGTGAAAAGTGGTCCCTCGAAGGGCCAGAATCCACCAAGATCTGCCCAACTCGTCGGGCTTAGAGCACCCGTACCGAGGTCAGCACCTGGTCGACCACCGGGTCGTACTCCCGATGGGTGCCCGGGATCGAGATATAGAGGATGGCTGCGGTCGGCCGGCCGACGTCGATGCAGGCCACCGCCGCCAACTCGTCGGTGGCCCGCAGCCCCGGCTGGCTGAAGTGCAGCCGGAACACCGTCACCCACGCGGGTCGACCGCCGATCGTGGCCCGCTCGTCCCGGATCGACTCCATCCGGTTCGGCTGCGGGTAGTACTCGGCGCGTACGTCGTCGGCGACCCGCCGGCCGACACACTCGATGTCGAGCATCAGCGCGTCGTTGTCGGCGGCCGGCACCGCAGCGGACAGGACCGAGGCGTGGTAGTCGCTGATGCCGTTGTACGCCGGCTCGGTGACGAAGTGCTGCCCGACCTTGTACGGCACCTCCAGCGCTCCCGCGTTCCACAGCACGTCCCACGGTTGCCAGGGCGCGCCGAGGGCGGCGTACGAAATCCCAGCCTCCTGGTCGACGGTCCGGGCCCCAGACGGCGGCGGACCGGGATCGACCGGCTCCGGGTTGGTCTTCGTTGGGGGCGCGGCGGGCGGGGGGCACATCCGGGCCAGCTGGGGTCGGTTGTCGGGCGGTGCCTCGTAGTCGCCGCCGAGGATCCGGGGATCGCCGGAGAGCACCATCGTGAGGACGACCGCCAGTCCGATCGCCAACACGGCTACGGCCGCACCACCGAACCACCACAGTCGACGCCGCTGCCGGTTCCGCTGCTCGGGTGCCGGTGAAGCAGCGCCGAGTGCCGGTGGAGTGACGTCAGGGCGGGCGGTCACCAACGGTGCCCCGAGCCGGGTGACCATGCCCGCCGACCAGTTCGGCCCAGACCTCGGTCCGGGCTCGGGGGGCGGGGTCGTGGTGGAAGCCATCCCCTCTAGTGAACACCACCGGCGGCCGCCCCGATGCCAACGGATCCTTGGCTCGGGTCAGCCACCCGGGAAGGCGGTCACGTCGACTCGGGTCAGCCACCCGGGAAGGCGGTCAGGTCGGATCCGGACCGTTCCATCGGCCGTACCGGCGCTGGGGACCGATTTGGCGCGTGCATCTCGACCACCACTGGCAGGTCGGTCGAGGTGGCTGCGTCGTACCACGGGGTGAACGCGGCGAGCAGGGCGAGAAGGAGCCCGACGAGGGCGAGCGCGAGCACCACGAGGAGTTCACGCACCGCCTCACCGACCATGGCTACCTCTCCAGACTTCCTGGGACGCCGGGCTTTCCCTAGGGGAACAGGCTCGCGGGCCGCCCGTCCCGGCACAGTCGTCGATCCGACTTGACTTCGCGATAGACCGGGTGTCAGTCTGATCTGACAGGGGTGTCAGCTATATATGACACCCAGGGAGGACATGGAACGGCATGAACGATGACGCGGGCCCACCCGGCGACTCAGGACTGTCGGACGACTCAGGACCTGCCGACGACTCAGTGCTGTCGGGGGACGAACTGCTGCGGGCCCTGGCCGCCCTGGCCAGCCCGCATCGGCTACGGATCATCGCCGCGCTCACCCCTGGTCGGAACTACGTCAGCGAACTTGCCAGACAGCTCCAGATGAACCGCCCGCTGCTCTACATGCACCTCCAGCGCCTTGAGGCCGCCGGCCTGGTCAGCGGCACGTTGGAGACGGCCCGGGACGGCAGCTCGGTGAAGTACTTCGAGGTGGTGCCCTTCGCGATGGCACTCACCCCGGAGGCCATCGCCGAAGCCGTACGGACCCTGAGCACCGAAAGCCCCGAAAAGAAAGGGAAGTAAGTGGTCACCACACCTGTCATCGCGTTTGACCTCGCGCAGACGGCCTCCATCGGCTCGATGGTGATGCTGGTCGCGCTGGTCGGCATCGTCGCGTTCGTGGGTCTGCGCGTCTACCGGACCCGGTACGACGCCGCCCGGGAGACGCAGTACCGCGTGCTCGCCGAGCAGGCCGTCGCCGCCGAAACGAAGTTCGCCGACGGTACGCAGACCACCGTGGCCGAACTTCAGGGCGTACGCACCGAGCTGAAGAACACCCGCACCGAACTGGCAACGGTCAATCAGCGCCTGGCCGCGCTGGAAAAGTTGCTCAGCCAGATCGGTTGAGCCACAGGTCGGCCACACCACACGGGGGAAGAAAGATGAAGGTCGGTGCACTACTGACGACAGGTGCGGCTGTTCTAGCCACCCTCCTCACCACGGCGCTGCCGGCGTCCGGTGCACCGCCGACCGACGAGTTCGCCGAAGTGGACTCGCACCTGAGCCGACAGTTGGCCGCTCTCCGGGCACCGGGCAGCGCCGTGGCGATCGTGCGTGGCGATCAGGTCGCCTACCAGCGCACCTGGGGTGTCGATGGAGACGAACAGCCGGTTACCGGGCAGACGCCGTTCCTGCTGGGCTCGGTCGCCAAGCCGTTCACCGCACTGGCGGTGATGCAGCTCGTCGAGGCGGGACAGGTCGAACTGGACACGCCGATCCTGCGTTACCTGCCATGGTTCCGCCTCGCCGACGCGGCGGCGGCAGAGAAGATCACCGTACGACAGTTGCTGACCCACACCAGCGGCCTGCCCGGCATCGAGAGCAGTGGCCTGACCGACCGTGGCGACAACACCCCGGACGGGCTGACCCGGTCGGTACAGGACCTCACCCGGCTGCGCCCCACCGCCACCCCCGGGCAGACTTATCAGTACAGCGGCGCCAATTACCAGGTCCTCGGCGCGCTCGTCGAGGCGGTCACCGGGCAGCCCTTCGGGGCGTACCTGCGACGCAACGTGCTCGATCCGCTGGACATGCGGCACACCGCCACCACTTCGGCAGAGGCTGCGGCGATCGGCCTCACCGCCGGCCACCGTTACCACTTCGGTCGCCCGCAACGCTTCGACCTCCCGTACGACACCTCCGGTGTGCCGTACGGCTATCTGGCGGCGAGCCTGGAGGATCTGACCCACTTCGCCACCACGCAGCTCACCGGCGGGCGGTACGGGGACAGTCAGCTCCTCTCCGCCTCGGGCATCGCGCAGTCGCACACCGGTCAGGTGGCGGTCGGCAACAGAGGCCGGTACGGACTGGGCTGGCGGGACACTGTCCTCACCTGCACCTGCACCTGCACCGGCACCGGCACCGGCACCCGAATCGTCTGGCATGCCGGGGCGGTCCCCAACTCCTTCAGTCACGTCGTACTCGTGCCCGAATCGGAGCTGGCCATCGTCGTACTGTCCAATGTCTACAGCCTGGCAATGGATCCGCCGCTGACCGGCATCGCGTTCGACGTCGCCCGGATCCTGCACGGTGGCACCGTCACGACCGCTGAGCCGGACCCCCTTCTCACCGGGGCGCTCGTCACCATGGTCACGATCGCCAGCCTGCTGCTCGCCGGTCTGGTGTGGACGCTGGTACGGGCAATCCGGCGGCGACGGTCGGCGGATCAGCCGGGCGGGGCACCGACCCGGGGCCGGCTCCTCGCCACTACCGTCGGCTCGCTGGTCGGCTGCGCTGCCCTGGCGATCGGGGCAGTCTGGGGGCTACCCGCCGCGTCGGGTGCCGGCCCGGCGCAGGTGCTGCTCTGGGCGCCAGACCTCGGGCAGGCCAGCGTGGCCGTCGCGGTGCTCGCCACCGCCCTCGCCGTGGTCCGCACCGTCCGCACCGTCCGCACCGGACACAGCCTGGCCGACATCCGGCGGGCTAGCTCGTCGACCTTACCGCCAGCACAGTCATGACGGTGGCAAGTAAAGCCACCGTACACGCCCACAAACAGCCGAAATCGTTACCCCCCGCTCAGGTGGGCCATCACCCGCCACAACGTGCATCCCTGGTGGCCAGGCTGCACACCGAACCCGCCGATCCAAGCGTGTCCCCAACGATGACAGCGCTGGCTGTCTTTTCCAACCAAAGCGCTACATTCTCCCGGCCCAATTCGGTTTTTGTCCCACTCCAACTCAGCAATCCGACTCTTCATCCACCAATCCGCTTAATCAGTTCCACGATGGACGGCTGCTCCAGACACCCAGCCAGAATTTGTCGGGACGTTCCAGGTAAGCCAGCCCACCGCTCCCAATCAATCGCGAATGCTGCGCGTTTTGGAGCACTACATCCTGCGACTGAGCGCTCCGAGGGCTTGCTTGGCGTCACGAAGTGCATCACTCGTTAACCTGTACCCACTAGAAGTCTGGAAGGACAGCAGGCGATCAAGAAAAGTCATTGTTCGTGGAGAGATGCTCTGCTTCGCCATAACATGCAAGTCTTCGAGCGTGGCCTTCGTTATACGTGCACCAGCAGCCAATTGAAGCAGAGTGAGGCCCAGTTGATAGAGATCGACCTCATGGGACCAGTGACCAATCATCAACCCTGGAGGCAGATAATTCGGAGTACTGGATATCGTACGAACGGCCGAACCTGCCCTAACCGAAATATTGAAGTCAATCAACACGGGGCCATGCTCGCTAGATAGGATTATATTATCAGGCTTAATGTCACGATGAACAACGCCGTGCTGAGCTTCGAAGATGGCCTGAACGACCTCGCCGTCGAGTTCATCGTGCTGCTTCCGAAGCGTGTCCACCTCCGACGGTCGGGGGTGCATGCTCACAAGAGCCGACAGGAGCTGAGTAGCCCATTTCAGTAGGGTTACCTCGGAGGGGCGACTGGACGCTTCACAGAATTCATGCAAAGTCGGACCACTAATATACTGCATGACCAGGAAAGGATCACCGTTCGGTAGGCTCCCAGCATCTAGAATTTTCACAATGTTTTTATGATTCAAAGTCTGAAGCACATCGAGCTCTCGTTGGACGCTACTTAGCCGGCCCCCTTTGATCACCTTGATTGCGACTAGCCGAGGGCCGTCGATCTCGCGAGCCCGGTAAACCGTCGCGAACCCGCTAGGTCGGCCTATTTTAGTCTCAATGATGTAGTCGCCTACCTGCTCACCTTCCACAAGTCGGCTCCCATGATGATTTGTCGGCCTCGCTCCTTCCGAGCTCTGACGTTGCAGGTGGGTTTGCAAGAGCTTCACTGCGAACTGCGGCGTGTCTGTGGGAGCGCGGCAGATTCCGTATCCCACTAGGTGTGCGACATCACTAGGGAAAGTTCTTGCGAGTTCCGCGAATTCATGGACTTTGCCCTCAGCAAGCAGGGAAAGGAGGAAGTACTCGTCCGGGTATTCGTCACGCAAAGTGGAGACCAGTTGAGCGAGTAGCGGGGTACGCTCAACGAGGAGTTGGCGCGATAGGGCCCTCACGTCTTGTTGTTCAATTGTTACCGGCTCCCGGCGATTCGTCTTCTTGTTATGAGCCGCAGACCCAAGGGCGCGCAAAATGGCCGGATGGCCGCCAGTCTGCGCAAATGCCTCACTTATCGCCCGTGGCGACCATCGAATCCCTATACGTTGCCCAACCGTGGCAAGCAGATCACCCGTTTCATCTAAAGAGAATGGCTTGAGATACTCCCTGGTAAAGTAATTGTAGATGGGATTATCTTCATTCCCAATCCTCGCGTCTTCCACACACTTAGGATTCGTCCCTGAAATTATGAAAGAAAGGCGGCCGTAGTACTGCTGATCAAGGCCACGGAGTATCCTCCATACACGCACGAACTCCTCTTTGGATCCCGCAGAACCAGATGGCGGGAGTATCCGCTCTATCTCGTCCAGGAAAATGGCTACGCGGCGCTTACGACTGGAGATTAAATGCCTAAGATCATGGTCGAACAGCTCGAATGTCAATGACGGTTCGGGAATGTCAGAGAAGAGGGAGTATCGCCCAAAGAGACGGAAGAACTTAACCTCGCGCACCTGGCGATGAGAATCGTATATCGCTTGACCTATAGACCAAAGAATATATGCAGCATCAGGACGGATTGCTGCCGCCCGCTGCAGGTCTATCTGCGCAACGTAACACCGCCCGTCATCTCGCACTAACTGGGCAAGACGGTTAACAAGTGATGTCTTACCAATCTTTCTTAGACCAAAAACTCCTTGATGACCAGATCCGGTTACTACTTCTTGTCGCAATCGCTCTAATAAGCGTCTCCGCCCGAAGAAATCCTGAGAACGAGTAATTGCACCTGGCAGATCGTAGAGGTCACGGGCATAAGTTTGAGCTTGCAGCAAGAGCTTGAAATCCTGTGCGCCGTGCGGCCTACAGGACCTAATCCGATCGAGGCTGAATCCCACAAAGAGGATCTGCGAATCCTCGCTAATTTCGGCAACCAGTTCGCCTGTTCGCTTGTCTCCAGTAATGACGATACCAAGGGATCGACTTAGCCGAACGCCGTTTGTCGCAATTATTGATGTGGCTTGATCGATTTCTCGCGCTTGAAATTTGGGGTACTGGGCTACGAGAACAAGTATCTCGCGATTTTCCCCGAGGGCTGCGCGTAGCATCTCTGAGGGCTTGACATAAAGTCCCCACACGCGAAGGTCATTCGTTCTTTTGACATATTCAATCGATAGGCCTGCGGCTGTAAGAACGCTGATCAAGTCGCACTTCTCCTGATCCTCCGCTGAGAAGCCTTGCAACATCCGCGAGTCTATCGGCATAAGTGAGCACTCTACCGATGATTGCAGCACAATGGAACCATCCGATCACATGTGGCCACACCTCCGCGATCTATCTTGTCTACGTTAGAGACATAGCCGCATTATCTCAAACGCTAGATTACTCCACATTTAGCGCCATCATCAAACAACAAGCGCAGTTGATGGGCATTTTGGTTGACTTAGGCAAATTCATCGAGGCACGGACCTGGTCCTGTGGCGCCTCCCGAACTCAACCTGCTACGCAAGCACGCCAACGACCGGCTGGGATTGTGCGTGTGCATCTCGCCAGCTAGTGCCCCGTTATCCAGCCTTGAACGGGTAATCCGGATATCGGATCTTGGAGTCGGTGGCGAGTCCAGTTTTCGGTCGGGCTCGTTGGTTGCGCCATCGGATGGTCCAGGGCGGCGATCATGTGCCGTACTCCCTGGTCGCGGGTGTAGGTGGCCCGTAGCCGGGCTGGCTGGCCCTGGGGTCGCCAGGCCCGGCCGGGGCGGGGTTGCAGATTCAGTGCCCCGAACTCGTCGACGCAGATCACCAGGCCGTCTGTGGGTGGGTGATCGTAGAGGCCCAGGATCCGACGCATCTCCGACGTGAAGTCGGGACCGGTGCCGGCCCTCCACGTTTTGGTGGCCTGCCAGGACACGCCGCGTTCATGCAGGATCCGGCGGATCGTCTCGATGCTGCTCGCGGGCACGCGAGGCGGCGATGAGGTAGTCGCGCAGCTTGGCCAGGGACCAGAAGGAGAAGGGTTTGCCGAGGAAACGGGGTCACACCGGGCGATGACGCAGATCCAGTTACGGGTCTGCTTATCGATCCGTCTCGGTGCACCCCCGCACCCGTTTTGGGTCGAGTGCGGTGAACCGCCTACGCTCGTTGAAGGCGTGGATCACGTCGCGGACGTAGTCCTCGCTGGTCCGTAGCAGGTAAGCGATATCCGGGGCCGGTTGGCCCTGGCCAGACAGACATCAACACCACGATCGCCCGGCGCAGCTTGGCCGGGTCCTTCGTGCTGCGGCTGATCCGCTGTAAGCGCTGGGCCCTCGGTTGTCGACACCTGCCGGACGAACACCTCCGGGCGTCTGCCCACCGGCTACCACCCCGCCGAAACGTCGGGAAACAGCCTGCCGCAGGACAACTGCCGACACCGGTGGATTACACGATCAATATTCAAAGACGAGGCGCTAGTGCCGCATCAGGCAACGTTTGCCCTGTTGATTACCTCGCGTAGGCGTTCGTCGGCGGCGTTCTTGTTCCGCCAGATGATGTAGCGGCGGATCATGCTGCCCTGCTGCCGGTGGGTGGCGTGGTCGGTGCCATCGAGGGTGAAGTAGCGCAGGGCGGTGAATTGGGCCTCGATGCGGTTGAGCCAGGAGCTGTTGGTGGGTGTGTAGGCGAACTCGACGTTGTTGGCCGCGGCCCAGTCGCCGACGCGGGTGTCTCTCTTCGTGCTCAGGTGTGGGGAGTAGTTGTCGAGCACGATCGCGATCCGGGTTTGCGGCGGGTGCAGGCTGCGCAGGTAGCGGCAGAACTCCAGGAACCGGGTGCGGGTCTTTGTCGGCTTGATGTGGCCGTAGAGCTGGTCCTTGCCCAGGTCGTAGGCGGCGAACAGGTGCCTGATCCCGTGTGGTCGGGTGTAGGTCGCCCGCCGTCGGGGCCGCGGCTGCCGGGCGGGGTCCTTGTGTCGTCCACCACGCTCGGCCCACTGCCGCCCGGGATGAGGTTGGAGATTCAACGGGCCGAACTCGTCCAGACAGAACACGACCTCGGGCTCGCCGTCCTCGGGTATGACCTCGCCGTCAGCGATCGCGTAGAGGTGCTCGACCCGGGCCTTCTTGGTGGCGTAGTCCGGGTCGCGGGAGGTCTTCCAGGTCTTCACCCGTTGAAAGGACACGCCCTCCTCGCGGAGCAGGACCCGCAGACCCTCGTGGCTGATGTCGTCGACCACCCCCTCAGCGACCAGGAAGTCGGCCAGCTTGGCCAGGCTCCAGGTCGAGAACGGCAGCCCGTGTTCGGCCGGCTTGGACTTGGTGATCTTCTTGATCTCACGCCGCTCAGGCAGCGTGCACGTTCTCGGCCGGCCGCCTTTGTATTTCGGGTAGAGCGAGTCGAAGCCGTCAGCGTTGAAGTTGTGGATCACATCCCGGACCCGATCCGCGCTGGTGAACGTCACCTCGGCGATCTTCCCCACCGACATGCCCTGCGCGGACAGCAGCACCATCTGAGCCCGCCGCCAGGTCACCACCGAAACAGTACCTCTACGGATGATCCGCCGCAGCCGCTGCCCCTCGTCGTCATCGATCTCTCGGGCCCGTACTCGTTCTGCCACCCCAACAGCCTGGCCACAGCACACCGTCCAGACCAGCACCCGCACGGCGCGTCGTCACGGGGCAAACATTCCCTGATGCGGCACTAGTAAGCGACAGCGGGTAGGGGCCCTACCCGCACATCCCGCGCTGGTCTACGGACAACCCTCGGCTGGCGCCAAAACCGACCTCGCACGCCACCGATCCTGAGCACCTCAACGGAACCGGCCCGTCGGGCAAGTCCGGTCGCTCGGTGCCGCTAGCTCGTCGGCTGCTGACCCGGGCGACGCCGGGGACGCCTCGGCCGGCCGGAGCCACGGTGGGCGGATCGAGCCGTCGGTGCCGCTTTAGCTGCCGGTGCCGGCTGGACCGGCGGCGCAATGACCACCGGCACCCCGGACGGAATCCGCGCCCCGGTTACCCGAACCAGCTCCGAGTCACCGGGGCGGACCCGGATCGCCTCCGGCTTGATCCCGGCAGTACTCATCAACCGGGACACATCCCGGCGCTGCTCGGGCAGCACCAGGGTGACCACGGTGCCCGACTCGCCGGCCCGGGCGGTACGACCACCCCGGTGCAGGTAGTCCTTGGCCTCCGTCGGCGGGTCCACGTTGACCACCATGTCGAGCCCGTCGACGTGGATGCCGCGCGCCGCCACGTCGGTCGCCACCAGGGCGGTCACCTGGCCGGTGCGGAACTGCTCCAGGATTCGGGTCCGCTGCGGCTGCGACTTGCCACCGTGCAGGGCCGCCGCCCGTACGCCACTGGCCAGCAGTTGCCGGGCCAGCCGGTCCGCGCGGTGCTTCGTACCCATGAACAGGATGGTCCGGCCCTCGCGGGCGGCGATCTGGGTGAGTGCGGCGGACTTGTCGGCCAACTCCACGTGCAGGACGTGGTGGGTCATCGCGGTGACCGTGGCCGTCCCCGGATCGACGGAGTGCGACACCGGGTTGGTCAGGAAGCGTCGGACCAACCGGTCGACGCCCCGGTCCAGGGTGGCGGAGAAGAGCATCCGCTGCCCGTTCGGGGCGACCTGCTCCAGGATCTTGGTGACCTGCGGCAGGAATCCCATGTCGGCCATCTGGTCGGCCTCGTCCAGCACCGTGATGGCCACCTGGTCGAGCCGGCAGTCTCCCCGGTTGAGCAGGTCATTGAGCCGGCCCGGGGTGGCAACGACAACCTCGGCACCGGCCCGCAGGGCATCCGCCTGGCGCTGCAACGACAGCCCGCCCACCACGGTGGCGCAGCGTAGCTTGAGGGCCTGGGCGTACGGTGCTAGCGCGGTGGTGACCTGCTGGGCCAGCTCGCGGGTAGGCACCAGGACCAGTGCCAGCGGCCGGCCCGGGCGGGCCCGCTGGCCAGCGGTCCGGGACAGCAGCGGCAGGCCGAAGGCGAGGGTCTTACCGGAACCGGTACGGCCCCGGCCGAGGACGTCCCGACCGGCGAGCGAGTCAGGCAGGGTGGCTGCCTGGATCGGGAACGGCTCGGTGATGCCGTTCGCGGCCAGCGCGGCGTGCAGCGCAGGCGCCAACTGCGTGTCGGCGAACGTGTTGATGGCAGGGGTAGTCATGTGGAGCCTTCCTCGATGGCGGCACGTGTCGAGGAAGGCTCGTCAGGCGGAAAGCCGCACAGGCGAGCGCTGCCGCTGGGGGTATAGAACCACCGCCAACGGTCGCAAGCACGAACCGGAACAGAAGCGCGGGACCCGACCCGTGCCGGTAGGCACGGGTCGGCCGCGTCACCGCGCCCGGAGGGCGCGGTAGGACTGAGCGATGATGCCCAGCTCAGACGGGGCGGATGTTCTCCGCCTGCGGGCCCTTCTGGCCCTGGGTCACCTCGAACTCGACCCGCTGGTTCTCCTCGAGGCTGCGGTAGCCGGAGGACTGGATCGCGGAGAAGTGGGCGAAGACGTCAGCGCCGCCGCCGTCCGGGGTGATGAAGCCATAGCCCTTGTCAGCGTTGAACCACTTGACGGTGCCAATTGCCATTTGTTTCGTCTCCTTGACGGAACGATCGGGCCCGCTTGTGCAGCGGATCCGAGGAGGGTCGTCCGCGCCGACTTGCGCGGATCGGTGTCGCGCTGGTCGCCCCGCCCGGAGAACTCCGGACACAACAAAGCGCGCCTGGGGCCACAATCCCGCCAGGCGCACACAGAGTCTCTGGGAACCAAAACTGCAACTCGATCATCCTAGCACAGGCATCCATCTCCGCCAGCTTGGGAAAACTGCCCCACCCATGCCCGAGCCCTGGGGTCAGCCCTGGGGTCAGCCCTGGGGTCAGCCCTGCCCCAGCTCTGGCCCAGCTCTGGCCCAGCCCTGGGGTCGGCCCTGCCCGACCAGGGGTCAGCTGGGCAGTACCGCCTCGGGCAGTCCGGCCACCAGCGCGGCCAGCCCATCCGCGTCGAGCAGGTCGGCCGGACGTACGGTGGTGCCCTCTCGGACGTAGTGGAACGCCGCCCGCACGAGCTCGACCGGGACTCCGGCCAATTCCGCCCAGGCCAGCCGGTACGCGGCCAACTGCACCGCCGCAGCAGCCGCCTCAGGACCGGAGGGCTGGCGACCGGTCTTCCAGTCGACCACGTCGTACCGGCCACCAGTGGCGGTGAACACCGCATCCATCCGACCCCGGACCACCACCCCGGCGACGACCGTGGCGAACGGCACCTCCACCTCGATCGGCACCCGGTCCGCCCACTCGCTGGCCAGGAACCGCTCCTGCAACTCGATCAACGCCTCGTCGGGGGCGGCGTCCTCGTCGGCCGCGCCCGGCAGTTCGTCCACGTCCAGCAGACGATCCGCGCCGAACCGCTGCTCCAGCCAGGCGTGGAAGGCGGTGCCTCGGCGGGCGTACGGGTCGGGCCGGCTTGGCATCGGGCGACGCAGCGTACGCGCCAGCGCCTGCGGGTCGCGGCGCAACGCCACCAGCTGCGAGACGGACAGGTGGCCGGGCAGGGCCACCTCGACCGGCCCGTGCCGGTATGCCAGCCGGTCCCGTTCAGCGAGCAGCAGGTCGGCCTCCTGCCGCCACCGCACAATGTCCGGATCAACCTCGGCTGAGGCCGATCCGGCCGTCGCATCCGTCGTCGGCCCAGGCTCTGCCATCGGCCCAGCCTCCGCCATCGGCCCAGCCTCGGACGACAGCCCAGGATCGGACTGCGGCCGGCCTGACTCGGACTGCGGCCGGCCTGACTCGGGCAGCGGTGGGCCAGCGACAAGGAACTGCCGGACCAGGTTCGCCGCCTCGGCCATCACCGGCCGGCGGGCACCCAGCGGATCGGCTGGCCACTCGGCCCGCAACACCACCTCGGTAGTCGGGTTGACCGCGTCCCCGGCTGGCTCGGGTGCCCAGGTGTCGATCACGTAGCCGTCGTCTGGGCCACCGGCACGCTGGCCGTCGAGGCAGCAGTCGTACACCTCCTGCAGGAACACCGACGGGCCCCTAGGCCGCTTCGTACCCTCCCCCCACCAGTAGCCGGAACAGAGCAGCAACCGCCGGGGCCGGGTCACCCCGACGTACGCCAGCCGACGCTCCTCGCGTTCGTCGTGTGCCCACCAGTGCTCGATGAAGGTGGTCAGCGCCCGCGCCACCCCCTTCTGGTCCTCGGCACTGTCGAGATCCAACTCGGGCAGCCCGTCCGCGTCGCCGCGCAGCGGAAACGGCAACACACCGAGCCCGCGTAGGTAGTGGTCGGAGTTGCGGACCGGCCCCGGCCAGACCCCTCGGCTCAGCCCGGCCACCGCGACCACGTCCCACTCCAGGCCCTTGGCGGCGTGCGCGGTGAGGATCTGCACCGCCCCGTCCACCACCTCCACCTCACCTGGGGCCAGCCCGCGCTCCTCGTCCTCGGCGGCGGCGAGGAAGGCCAGGAAGCTGGAGAGCTGCCCGCCGCCGGAGTCGCTGGCGAACCGGGCGGCCACGTCACCCAGCGCGTCGAGATGTCCCCGGGCCAGGCCGGCATCCCCGCCGCGCCCGTCCACACCAGCCCGGACCGCCACCTCCACGTCCAGACCGATGGTGCGCTCCACGTCGGCGAGCAGATCGGGCAACGGCTGGTCGAGGCGGTAGCGCAGCAATGCCAGTTCCCGCCCGTACGCGCGCAGCCGGGCGTAGCCCTCCGCCGAATAGTTCTGCGCCGCCCCCAGGTCGGCCAGCGCCTCGATCAGCGTGGCCTCGTCCAGCCGGTCGACCACGATCTCCGGCTCGTCCGGGGAGCGGCCGGGCATCTCCAGTCGGGCGGCAACGATCTCCTTCGCCCGACGGTGCAGCGCCACCAGGTCCCGGGGACCGATTCGCCACCGGGCACCGGTCAACAGCCGCAGCAGCGACGCCCCGTCGGTCGGGTCGGACAGCACCCGCAGAGTGCAGACGACGTCGCGTACCTCCGGGGTGTCAAGCAGCCCGCCGAGCCCGACCACCTCGACCGGCAGGCCCCGGGCCCGCAGCGCATCCTCGATGGCGGGAATCTGGCTACGTACCCGGACCAGCACCGCGCTGGTCGGCCGCAGCTCCAGCGGAATGTGCTCGGGCAGCGCGTCGGGCATCCGGGCCGCACCCCGCCACGCGGCGAGCAGGCTGTCCGCGATCCAGTCCGCCTCGTCCTGATACGTCGCCAGCAGCGCGCAGTGGACGGTGCCGCCGGCCGCCCCGCCCGGCGTACGCAGCGGAATCGGCTCGGACACCCGGAACGCGGCGGCCAGCTCGGCGACCCGGGCCCCGGCCGCCCGCAGCGGGGTGGAGAGCCCGTTGGCCACGCCGAGGATCTCGGGGCGGTTACGCCAGCTCGTGGTCAACGTCAACGCCTCGGCCGGTTGGCCGTCGCGCCGGGTGAACTCGCCCGGAAAGCGGTCAAGTGTGCCGGCGCTGGCGCCCCGCCAGCCGTAGATGGACTGGCACGGGTCACCGACCGCGGCGACCGGGTGACCACCGCCGTAGAGCGAGCGCAGCAGCACCACCTGCGCGTGGCTGGTGTCCTGGTATTCGTCGAGCAGCACCACCCGGTAGCGGTCCCGCTCGATCGCCCCGACCTCGGGATGGTCCCGGGCGACCCGGGCGGCCCGAGCCATCTGGTCGCCGAAGTCCATCGCCTCGAAGTCCAGCTTCCGCTGGTCGTACGCGCGGACCAGGGGCAGCAGCCGCAGCCGGATCTGCTGGATGGTCAGTGCCTTGCGTACGTCGGCGTAGACCTTGCCCGGTCGGGACTGCACCTCGGCGAAGAACCGCCCGGTCCAGGCGGCCAGCTCGTCCGGGGTGACCAGGTGCTCGGCCAGCTCACCGGCGAGCGCCAGCACCGCATCGGTGATGGTGCCGGGTGCCCGGTCCACCTCGGACATGTCCCCGTCGTAGTTGCGCACCAGCAGGTCGACCAGTTGCCAGCGGGACGCTTCGGTGAGCAGTCGGGTGGCGGGTTCGTAGCCGGCGCGCAGCCCGTGCTCGGTGACGACCCGGGCCGCGTACGAGTGGTAGGTGGCCACCGTCGGTTCCCCGCCGAGCTGGTCGCCGCCGGGCACCCGCCCTTCCCGGCCCAGCCGCCGGATCAGCTGGTCGAGGCGGGTACGAACCCGATGGGCAAGTTCGCCGGCCGCCTTGCGGGTGAAGGTGAGACCGAGGATCTGCTCGGGGCGGACGTGCTCGTTGGCCACCAGCCAGACCACCCGGGCGGCCATCGTCTCCGTCTTGCCGGAGCCGGCACCTGCCACGACCAGCAGTGGTTCGACCGGGGCGGCGATGATCGCGGCCTGTTCCCGGGTGGGGGCGGGCTGACCGAGCAACCGGGCCAGCTCCACCGGGGTGAAGCGTGGGCCGGCGTCGGCCGTTCGCTGCGGCGGGGCCGGGGCGAACAGGGACGGCTGAGTCAAGACTTCTCCCCTGGCTGTCGCTGCCCCGGCTGACGCTGCCCCGGCGGCTCCAGCCGGGTGGGCGGCTCGACCACCTGTCGGCCCTGGCCGGAGACCGGGCAGCTGCTCCGTACCGGGCAGACCCGGCACTTCGAGTTGGTCACCGCCGAGAAGGTCGCGGCGGCCATCGTGTCGGCGGTACGCCGCACCATCGCCTGCGCCCAACCGACCTCCGCCGCTTCGCTGGTCGCCACCTGGGACTGCTCGCGGGCATCCTTCGTACCCGTACCGAGCTGCACCAGGGCCGCCCCACCGGACTCGGCACCGAACTCGGTGAACGCCCCCGCCTCCACCGCCGCCTGGTAGGCACCGAGCTGGGGATGCTCGGCGAGTTCGGGCGCTGTCACCGCCGTCGACTTGCCGGTCTTGAGGTCGATCACGACGAGTCGACCGTCGGTGTCGATCTCCAACCGGTCCACCCGGCCGGTCAGCTCGATCGGCCGGCTGGGGTCGTCGAGACGTACGGCGAACTCGTGCTCGATGGCGAGCAGCCGGCGCGGGTTGCCGGCCAGCCAGCGCAGCAGTTTGTCGACCATCGCCTCGGCGCGGCTCTGTTCCGGGCCGGCCATCCACCGGGCGGCCAGCTCGATCGCGTCGAACCGGGCCGCCACGTATTCGAGCAGCCGCTCCCGGTCGGCGCTGGCGTCCTCGGCGAGCATGGCGGCGGCGTGTACCAGGTTGCCGACGCCCTGTGCGGCGCTGGCCGGGCCGCTGCCGCCATGCTTCTCCAGCAGCCAGCGCAGGCTGCACCGCAGCGCGCTCTCCATGCTCGACGGGGTGACCTTGACCGCTTCCCCCTCGTCGATGAGCGGCCGGTCGTCGGAGAGCGTCCGCAGCCCCCACCACTGTTCCGGGTGTGCACCGGGCACCCCGGCGGCGGCGAGCCGGGCCAGCTCGGCGGCGGCCGCGCGCCGCCGGGTCAGCGGGGCCGCCGGGTCCACCACGGCGGTACGCAGTTCGGCGACCAGGGCCGGCAGGGTCAGCGCCCGAGGTGGCCGCCCGACCGGCAACGCCCCCGGCCGTTCGTCCGGCCCGGATTCATGCGGGCCGGAGTCGTCCGGCCCGGAGCCATGCGGCTTGGGGTCCTGCGGCTCGTACGGGTGCAGTTCGTGCAGGAACCGGCTCGGCTGCTCTTCGTGATCCGCACCGCCGACCGCCGCCGAGGCCACCGCGCTGACCAGGAGCCGCCGCCGGGCCCGGGTGGTCGCCACATAGAACAGTCGCCGTTCCTCGTCCAGCAGCGCCGAGGTCTGCCCGACCAAAGTCACCGCCGCACCGGCCCCCTCGCCCCGACCGGCCAGTACGTCGACCAGCCGCTCCGAGCCGAGCAGGCTGCCCCGCAGGCGCAGGTCGGGCCAGATCCCCTCCTGCACCCCGGCGACGGCTACCAGATCCCACTCCAGTCCCTTCGCCGCGTGGGCGGTGAGCAGTCGTACCGCCTCGCCCCGGTCGGCGCTCGGAGCGAGCGTGTCGGCGGGAAGCTGCTGGCCCAGCACGTGGTCGAGGAAGACCTCGGTACGGGCACCCGGCAACCGGTCCACGAACCGGGCGGCGGCGTCGAAGAGCACCACCACCGCGTCCAGGTCCCGGTCGGCTGCCGCCGCCCGCCAGTCCGGTCCGCCGCCGCCCTCGCCGGGGATCGGCCCCACCCAGGAACCGACCCCGTCCGAGGAGAGCTCACCGCCCCGGATGCCCCCACTCGCCCGGGAGATCGCCCCGGCCCAGCGTTCGGCCAGCCCGCTGGCCCGCCACACCGCCCACAGCACGTCCTCGACGGTGGCGCCCGGCTTCGCAGCAGCCTCCCGTGTGGTGGCGAGCAGCCCGGCGACCGCCTGGGCCGGGGCCGCCCACCGCCGTTCGATGGCGACCAGCTCCGCCGGGTCGCGCAACGCCTCGACCAGCAGCTCGCCGGAGGGGCGGCGATCTCCCCCGGCCAGCGCCAGCGCCCGCAGCCCCTGGCGCAGTCGCCGCTCCGCCAGCGGATCGGCCCCGCCCAGCGGCGAGTGCAGCAACGCGACCGCCGCCTCCTCGTCCAGCCGATCCGGTTCCAGGGCGCAGCGCAGGAGCAGCAACAGTGGGGCGACGCCGGGCTGTAGGTGCAACGGCAGGTCCTCGGCGTGCACGACGGTCGGCACCCCGGCCGCGTGCAGGGCCCGTTGGATCGGCGGCAGCTGCACGACGGTGGAGCGGACCACCACCGCCATCCGGGACCAGGGCACGCCGTCGAGCAGGTGCGCGGCGCGCAGGGCGTACGCCAGGTAGGCGGCCTCGCTGGTGCTGGACCGGAAGGTGCGTACCTCGACGGTGCCCGGCTCGACGTCGGGTAGTGGGGTCAGTTGGCGGTGGGCGATCGGACCGCGTAGCCGGCGGGCGACCCGGCCGGCTGCGGCAAGCAGTTCGGTCCCCGCCCGGTACGACGTGGTCAGCACGACGGTGCGCGCGATCGCCCCCGAGGCGGTGCGGAACCGGTGCGGAAACGTGCTCACCCCGGCCGGGTCGGCACCCCGGAAGGCATACGTCGATGAGTCCGGGTCGGCGAACGCGACCAGTGGCTTGCCACCACCAGCCACCAGGGCAAGCAGGTCGAGCTGGGCGGGGTCGGTGTCGGCGAGTTCGTCGACGTAGACGTACGCCAACCGGCGGCGCTCCGCCGCCAGCAGCTCAGGGTCGTCGGCGAGCAGCCCGGCGGCGGCCCGGACCAGTTCGGCGTTGTCGTAGGCGACCGAGCCTCGGGTGGTCACGTCCCGCAGGGCCAACACGGCGACGTACTCCCGGAGGAACCGGGCGGCGGCCGGCCAGTCGGCTCGGCCGAGTTTCTCGCCCATCCGGGCCAGTTCCACCGGTCCGACCCCCCGCTCGGCGGCGCGCAGCAGCAGGTCCCGCAACTGGGCGGCGAACGCCCGGGTACGCAGCGCCGGCCGCAGGTCGGTCGGCCAGCCGAACGGGTCGTCCGCGCCCTCCTCGCCGACCACGTCCAGCAACTCGCGGATGATCAGATCCTGCTCCGGCCCGGTGAGCAGCCGCGGGGACGGCTCGCCGCGTTCGGCCGCCGCCCGGCGCAGCAACCCGAAGGCGTACGCCGGAAAGGTGCGGACCAGGGGCTCGTGCACCACCCGGTGCTCGCCCTGTGCCACCCGCCCCTCGATCCGGTGGCGCAGGGCGGTGGCTCCCCGTCGACCGAAGGTCAGCACCAGGATCCGCTCCGGGTCGGTTCCCTCAGCCACCCGGGCCGCCACCGATTCGACCAGCGTGCTGGTCTTGCCGGTGCCCGGACCGCCGAGCACCAGCAGCGGACCGCCGGTGTGTGCGACGACCTCCTGTTGCCGGGCGTCGTCGAGGTGCGCCGGCGCGGCGTCGGCCGGCCGGCGGACCAGCCGGTACGCCTGCATGTCGCTCATCTCATCACGTGCGTGTGACGGGCCCGGGGCAGGTCGCCCCTCCCGCGTTGTCGGCAGGGTTCAGCCGAGCCGCGCCCCTCCCGCGTTGTCGGCAGGATTCTCAGCCGAGCCGCGCCTCGATCGCGTCCAACGCGGCAGGCACGGAGTCGACCACTATCAGCAGGTCCATCGCGCCCGGCTTGGCAAACGCCTGGTCGGGCAGGCTCCGCAGCCAGTCGAGCAGCCCCCGGTAGAAGCCGTCCGCGTCGACCAGCACCACCGGCTTGCGGTGCATCGCCAGGGTCGCCGTGGTCCACACCTCGAAGAGTTCGTCCAGGGTGCCGAGCCCGCCGGGCAGGGTGAGGAAGGCGTCCGACTTGTCGATCATGACTGTCTTACGACTGGCCATCCCGTCGGTGACCATCAGGTCGTCGGCGCTCAGGTCGGCGACCTCCAGGTCGACCAACGCCTGCGGGATGACGCCCAGGGTGTGGCCGCCACCGGCCCGCGCCCCATCGGCCACCGCACCCATCATGCCGACGCAGCCACCCCCGGAGACCAGAGTGTGGCCCCGTTGGGCGATCTCCGTGCCGGTCTGGGTGGCGAGGTCGAGCCAACGCTGGTCGAGGGAGATGGAGGAGGCGCAGAAGACACAGACCGCAGCCATTCTCAGCGCTCCTCGGACGTGGTGGAAGGCGACTCCTGGCTGGCTTCGGTCTGGGCGACGGCCGTCTCCCGGACCGCCTCCCGCTCGGCACCGAGCGCCGCATCGGCGTCGACGATGTGCCGTACCGCGGCCGTCACGTCGTCGGTGACGCAGATCAGGTCGAGGTCCACCGGGCTGATCTTGCCGTCGGTCATCATCGTGGCGCGCAGCCAGTCGAGCAGCCCTCGCCAGTAGCTCTCCCCCATCAGCACGACCGGGAACCGGGTGACCTTGCCGGTCTGCACCAGGGTCAGGGCCTCGAAGAGTTCGTCCATGGTGCCGAAACCGCCGGGGAGTACGACGAACGCCTGGGCGTACTTGACGAACATGGTCTTGCGGGCGAAGAAGTACCGGAAGTCGATGGCCAGGTCTACCCAGTCGTTGATGCCCTGCTCGAACGGCAACTCGATGCCGAGCCCGACCGAGAGCCCGCCCGCTTCGCTGGCCCCCCGGTTGGCCGCCTCCATCACCCCGGGCCCCCCACCGGTGATCACGGCGTAGCCGGCTCGGGCGAGCGCGGCACCCAGTTCCTCGGCCAACCGGCACTCCGGGCTGTCCGGCTTGCTCCGGGCGGAGCCGAAGACGCTGACCGCAGGCGGCAGATCGGCCAGGGTGTCGAAGCCCTCGACGAACTCGGAGAGGATCCGCAGGGCCCGCCAGGCGTCCTTGGTCTTCCACTCCTGTCGGCTACGGGAGTCGAGCAACCGCTGGTCGGCGGTACTCTTCGGAATGACCTGCCGCCGCAGCGTGACCGCCCCGCGATGCCGCTCCGGGGTGGGTTGGCGGTCGGTGTTCGGACTCTTGCTGTGGCTCATGGGGTCAACGGTAGTGGTGAGGGCCAGACCGCGTACTTCGGCCATCCACCCCCTTTGCAAGATTCTCGACGAATTGTCGGGGATCCGGGGCAACTAAACCGGTGGTTGACGCGTCTCACCATTTACATACTGGGTAGATACGGCGTCATGCGCCGTCGGAGCGCCTTTGGGGGAGGGCACACCATGATGAGCAACAGCGAGATGTCGCGGATCCGCCGACAGATGCGCCGGCGGATCCGGGACGTGGTGGCCGAGCGCCGGCTGGCCCGGCAACACGATGCCGCCGCAGCCGAGACTGCCAACCCGGCGCCGATCGCGGCGGACCCCCGGCTCGGCGAAGGGGCCATGATCAGCAGCTAGCAGGCCAGCCACATGATCGGCGGCCAGCAGTCCGGCCGCACGATCGTTGGCTAGCCGGCCAGCCAGCGATGCAGGGTCGCGGCCCCTTCCCGGATCTTGCCGATCTCGACGTGCTCGTCCGGAGCATGCGCCAGGTTGGGGTCACCCGGCCCGAAGTTCAACGCCGGGATGCCCAGCGCGGCGAACCGCGCCACGTCCGTCCAGCCCAGCTTCCCCACCGGTGCCGCACCGACCGCAGCCAGGAACTCCCGGGCCGGCTGCGCGGTCAACCCCGGCAACGCACCCCCCGCCAAGTCGGTCACCGTCACGTCGAGACCGGCAAACACCTCGCGTACGTGCGCCTGCGCCTGCTCCTCGCTGCGATCCGGGGCGAACCGGTAGTTGACCTCGACCTCACACCGGTCGGGAACCACGTTGCCGGCCACCCCACCCTGGATGCGAACCGCGTTCAGCCCCTCCCGGTACGTGCACCCGTCGATCTCCACGGTCCGCGCCTGGTACGCCGCCAACCGGTTCAGCACGTCACCGGCCGCGTGGATGGCGTTCACCCCCCGCCAGGACCGGGCCGAGTGCGCCCGTCGTCCCGTGGTGCTCACCATCGCCCGCATGGTGCCCTGGCAACCCGCCTCGACCTTGCCGTACGTCGGTTCGAGGAGCACCGCGAAGTCGGCCGCCAGCCACTCCGGGTGCGCCTGGGAGACCAGGAACAGCCCGTTGTATCGGGACTCGATCTCCTCCGCCTCGTAGAAGAAGTACGTCACGTCGTAGCGCGGATTCGGCACGGTCATCGCCAGGTGCAGCGCGTACGCGACCCCCGACTTCATGTCCGACGTGCCACAGCCGTAGAGCAGGTCGTCACGCAGCGTCGACGGAAAGTTGTTGTTGTGCGGCACGGTGTCGAGGTGCCCCGCCAGCACGACCCGCTGCGCCCGACCCAACTCCGTACGGGCCATCACCGTGTTGCCGTACCGCTGCACGGTCAGGTGCGGGGCGGACCGGAGGACCTCCTCGACGCAGTCGGCGATGAACTTCTCATTCAACGAGACGGACTCGATGTCCACCAGAGCGCGGGTCAGCGCCACCGGATCGGCCAACACATCGGGGGTGAGCGGGTTGTTCATGCTGCCCAACGGTACCTTCAAGACCGTGAGGGCGAGGAGCGAGCGTTCAGGGATCGCTCGCGTGGGACGCGGCGATGCCGGAATGCGAGCAGAGCTTGCGAGCCCCGCAGTTCACGAACGAAAGGCGACACCGTGAGGGCGAGGAGCGAGCTTGCGAGCCCCGCAGTTCACGAACGAAAGGGCAACACCGTGAGTAATGTGCAGCCCGCCTGGGGTATCGGCCTGGCCACCATCACCGCGGACGACCAGGTGCTCGACACCTGGTACCCGACCGGCAAGCTGGGACTCGGCCCGCTACCCCTGGTAGCCGGTGAGGACTCTGGAGACGTACTGGACCTGCCACCGGGAGCGATCGGCGATCGGGCACTGCCGGGTCTGCGTACGGTGCAGGTAGTCACCGAGATCAAGTCGCTGGATGATCCGATCTCCGGCGCGTCCGACGCGTACCTGCGGTTGCATTTGCTCTCCCACCGCCTGGTGCGACCCAACGAGCTGAACCTCGACGGCATCTTCGGGGCGCTGGCCAACGTGGCGTGGACCTCGGCTGGGCCGTGCCCGCCGGACCGGGTGGACGAGCTGCGGGTGATCGAGCGGGCCGCCGGCCGGTACCTGTCGGTCTACGGGGTGGACAAGTTCCCCCGAATGACCGACTACGTGGTCCCCTCCGGCGTACGGATCGCCGACGCGGACCGGGTCCGGCTCGGCGCGTATCTGGCTGCCGGGACCACTGTCATGCACGAGGGCTTCGTCAACTTCAACGCCGGCACCCTCGGCACATCGATGGTCGAGGGCCGGATCGTGCAGGGTGTGGTGGTCGGCGACGGGTCGGACATCGGCGGCGGCGCATCGATCATGGGCACTCTCTCGGGTGGTGGCACCGAGAAGGTCCGGATCGGCGAGCGCAGCCTGCTCGGAGCCAACTCCGGGGTCGGCTTCTCGATCGGTGACGACTGTGTGGTCGAGGCGGGCTGCTACATCACCGCCGCCTCCAAGGTCGCCCTGCCAGATGGTCGGGTGGTCAAGGCCCGCGAACTTTCCGGCGTCGACGGGCTGCTGTTCTGGCGCAACTCGGTCACCGGGGCGCTGGAAGCCAAGCCTCGTACCGGCCAGGGCATCGCGCTGAACGCCGCCCTGCACGCCAACGACTGAGGTGTTAGGAAGGGCCCCTTCTTATCGCTTTCTGCATAGGAAGGGGCCCTTCCTAACACCAGAACGGATCAGATCAACTTGTACGCCCGGATCACGCTCTGCGTGACCGTGTTACCGGCTGAGTCGACCGCCTTGGCGCGCAGGGAGACGTACCCGGGCTGTGCCGGGTGCCGAACGCTGGCCACCCAGCCCTTGCCGGACGAGCGGACCTTCGCCTTCTGCCAGGTCTTCCCATCGTCGTAGGAGACCTCGACCGTCAACGACCGCACCGATCCAGCCGGAATGCCTGGCTGGTGCACGACCGTCACCGGGATGTCGAACGCCTGACCGGCGGGAGCGGCGTTGGTGGCGTCCAGCCTCGGCGCGTACCGCACCGCCATCGCCGGCAACCGGGCCGGCTCATCCCCGGCCACGTGCCCGGACCGGAACGTCCAGACCGCCTCGACCCGAGTACCCAACTCACTCACGCTACGGGTGGCCGACGTCTCCAATCGGAAACTTGCCCGACCCGGCGGCACCTCGAACCACCCGTACCCGGGTTCGGTGTTTTCTCCGACCAGCTTGCCGTTGCGGTACAACGCCGTACGACCAGCGTCTGTCAGCGAATCTCCGAGGTGTCCGGCGTTGTCGCTGAACAGCGGCAGGCTCGCTGCCACCGTGTCACCCTGCCGGAGGATCCCCGCGAACGGCCGATCACCCTTCGAGAAGGCGGGGCCGTACGGGGCGGCGTTCCACCGTTCCTGGTAGTGCCTACCGGCCTGGTAGCCCGTCGCCTCCGACCGAAGGACCGTTTCCGTCACCGGCCAGGACGCAGGATCGTCCCACCGCTCGAACCACATCTCTGCCGTCCACTGCACGTCGTTGGTGTTGTAGTACTCGACGCGCTGGCTCGGAAGGTCGGTCCGGATGAGCACCGCCGCACCGCCCATGTTGTACGGATGCACCGGGATCGCGCCACGGTAGACCAGCCCCCCGTTGGGCGGCACCGTGCCCCGTAGATCCTGCCGTACGGTGGCCAGGTCCTGCTTCCGGTAGTGCCGAACGAACCCGGTCGGCACCCGCCCGGGTATGGCCTCGGAGACCGAGTACAGGTAAGGGCTGTTGGTGAACTCTCCCTCGCTGTTCACCTTGAGCCATTGAGCGGCGACCGATGCGGCAAACTCGGTGTCCGGAAGCACCTTGCCGAGATGTCCGATGGAGAGGCCTTCCAGGTCGGGGCTCATCGCCCCGAAGTCGTACGGCAGGTCGGGTGCCAGGTAGGTGTGCCCCAGGTAGGCCAGGGCCGTGACCGCGCTCGGCTCCGGCACGGTCATCTGGACCGGCTTGGCATTACGCGCGTCGAGGGTGATCGTGGTGTCCCGGCTCAACATCAGCTCCGGCTGGACGAGCGTGGCCAGATCTATCCGGGACGCACGTGGAGTTTCCAGCCAACTGGTCAGCCCGTAGCGTCCCTTGGGCAGGCGGATCGTGAGCGTGCCGTCCGGTTCGTACAGATACGCAGACCAGTACTTGTCGAGCCCGACGAGGATGGACAGGTAACTGACGGGTACGGTGCCGTCAGCGTCGATGTGGGCGATGGTCAGGTTGTAGCTCTCCGGCTCCTTGTTGACCGCCAGCGGGGTGTTGACCACGGTCGACCCGGCGGTGGCCAGCAACCGGCCGGTGTAGTGCCCGTCCGGGCTCTCGACGCTGGTGTCGGCGGTGACGGTCACCTCGGTCTGACCACCGGCCGGGACCGTTACCTGCGTTGCGCTCACCTGGAACATCCCGGCCGGAGCGGCAACCCCACCCGGGCCGGTGACCTGGGCGGCAAGTTGCAGGGTGACCGCCTCAGCGCCAGGGTTGCGGTAGGTCACCGTACGGGTGACCGGCTCGTCGTCACCGTGCGGCCACATCGTCCGCCCGTAGGAAACGCTCACCGGCACGGTCGTCACGCTCTGGGTGATGGCGCGGGCCACGTCGACCCGACCCGCCCCCTGCTCGAACGCGGTCAACGCTGGATTCGGCTTCGCCGACGAAATCAGCGTCGCCTTGAGCTGCTCGGCCTTCCAGTCCGGATGCTGCTGGGCCAGCAGCGCCACCGCCCCCACCACGTGCGGGGTCGCCATGGACGTGCCAGACGCGGTCCGGTACGAATCCGAGCCGGTGCCACCGGCTCGGGCCGCCACGATCTCCACCCCCGGCGCGGTGAGGTCCGGCTTGATCGCCTCATCACCAACCCGGGGACCACGGCTGGAGAAGTCAGCCAACTGGTCGTCCCGGTCCACCGCACCGACCGTCAGCGCCGCATCGGCACTGCCGGGAGAGCCGACCGTACCCTCGGCACCGTCGTTACCAGCCGCGATCACGAACAACGTGCCAGTCTGCGCGGTCAACGTGTTGACCGCCTCCTCCAACGGATCGATCTCCGGACTATCCATCCCGCCGAGGCTGAGGTTGACCACCGTGGCCCGCTTCTCCACCGCAGCCCACTGCATACCGGCCAAGATCGCCGAGTCGGTGCAGAAGAACGATTCACAGACCTTGCCGGAGAGCAGCGTGGCGTCCGGGGCCACCCCGCGATACTTCCCACCCGAGGCGGCACCACTGCCCGCGATGGTCGAGGCCACATGCGTACCGTGACCGACCTCGTCCCCCGCATCGGGCGCCTCACTGAAGTTCCGGGACTCCGTCACCCTGCCGGCCAGATCCGGATGCTCGACGTCGACACCGGTGTCCAGTACCGCCACGGTGATACCCCGACCGGTGAACCCGGCCTGATAAGCAGCGGGCGCACCGATCTGCGGCACGCTGTGCTCCAACGAGACCTTGCGCTTTCCGTCCAGCCAGATCCGGCTGATCCCGCCCGACACATCGGTCCGGGCAGCCGCTGGACCAGTGGCAACCGCCGCCCAGAATTGGCTGGCCCGACTCTTTCCCACTGTCACGGCCGCACCACCGACAGTCGGCAGGTCCCGGGTCACCTCGGCCCCTGCGGCACTGACCGTGGCGGCAGCCCGGCCAGCCACACCGGAACGAGAGGTCACGATCAACGGCAGGCTGTCCCGAGCGGCGTCGTGGTAACCGTCCCGGACGAGTCCCCGTACATCGAACAACCGACGATCCAACTTTCCATCCCGCACCAGACGCTGCGCGTCCTGCGGGATCACGTACACCGCATCCCGCTCCCGGTTGACGAAGAACCGGACATCCTCCCGGCCCTTGGCGGGCTGGACACTGGTGGCACCGGAGGGGGTCAGGGTGACTCGGTCGCCGGTCAGCAGTGTCACGGTGCCCACCCCGGTCCGGGCCGCCCCCGCGAACGGTCCAGTCGGGACGGTTTCGCCCGGCGGCGTGACGGTGGGTGCGGTCGGCTTCGCCCAACCGGCAGGCCCGGTGCCAAGCACCATGCCAACCGTGAGCACAGCGGCCGCCAGTCTTCTCGATAGGTGCATGCGTACCTCCAGGATCGAATTGAGCCCAAGGAGCAACAGGTCTATCGATGTAGGAACGCTCCGCCCCCGAGAAACGGATGTCACCTATTGAAAAACTTCAAACAAAACATGGCCCGGGTCGCCGACGTACGCCGACGACCCGGGCCACCCAACAAAATCAGATCAACTTGTACGCCCGGATCACGCTCTGCTTCACCGTGTTACCGGCCGAGTCGACCGCCTTGGCCCGCAGGGAGACGTACCCGGGCTGACCTGGGTGCCGGACAGAGGCCACCCAGCCCTTGCCGGACGAGCGCAGCTTCGCCTTCTGCCAGGTCTTCCCGTCGTCGTAGGAGACCTCGACCGCCAACGACCGCACCGATCCAGCCTGAGAACCCGGTTGGTGTGCCACGGTCACCGGGATGTCGAACGAGCGCCCCGCCGGAGCCGAGTTCGCCACATCCAGCCTCGGCGCGTACCGCACCACCATCGCCGGAACCGGGACGAAGTCGTCCCCGGGAACGTGACCGGACTTGAACGTCCAGGTCGCCTCCACCCGAGTACTCAACTCACTCACGGTACGAGTAGCCGACGTCTCCACCCGATAGTTGGCCCGCTCGGGCGGTACCTCGAACCATCCGTACCCGGGCTCGCCCAGCTCCCCGACCAGCGTGCCGTTGCGGTACAACGCCGTACGCGCGGCGGTGGTCGGCGATCCGCCGGGATGCCCGGCGCTGTCCCCGAACATCGGCAGGTTCACCAGCATGTTGTCGCCCTGCCGGACGATCCCGGTCTCCGCCCAGCCCGGGAAGGACAGGCCGTACGGTGCGCCGTTCCAGCGCTGCTGGTAGTGCTGGCCAGCCCGATAGGCGGTCGGTGCGGAGACCAGGCCCGACTCTGGCACCGGCCAACCGTCGTCGCCCTGCCGGTACATCTGCAACTCGCTGATCCACCGTACGCCCTTGGTGTTGTGGTATTCGACGCGCTGGCCGGGCACCGGAACACGCAGTACAGCGGTCCACATGCCGAGGTTGCCGTCGTGTACCGGTAGCACAAGCCGGTCGGCCCACTGCCCGGGAAGCAACGTGCCCCGGAACTCGTGCCGTACGGTGGCCAGGTCCCGCTGCCGGTAGTGCCGGACGAAGCCGTTGGGCAACCGGCCCGGAATCGCCTCGGAGACCGAGTACAGATATGGACTGTCCTGGAACCATCCCGAGCCGTCCGGACGTGCCCACTGGCTGGTAACCGACGAGGCGAACTGGCTGCTCGGCACGGCCCGGCCCAGTTGCCCGACGGTGACGGTGGCGAAGTCGTCGGTCAGCACCGAGAAATTCCCGACCCAGAACGGCGTGCTGAAGGCGTAGCCCACCGTCCCCAGCGCCAGGGCGGCGGTCGGTTCCGGCACGCTGACCTCGATCGGCTTGGCCAGCCGTGCGTCCAGGGTGATCGTGGTGTCCCGGGTCAACGCCAGCTCCGGCTGTGCGATCACCGCCAGGTCATACTCGTCGCCCTGCGGGGTGTCCAGCCAACTGCTCAGGCCATACCGCCCCTTGGGCAGCCGGATGGTTGTCGTTCCGCTCGCCGTGTACGGCATCTCGAAGCGGTACTCGTCGAGCCCGACCACGTACGTCCGATATCCCGTACTGGCATTGCCCGCCGCGTCGATGTGCTGCAGGGTCAGGTTGTAGCTCTCCGGTTCCTTGTTGACGGCCAGTGGGGTGTTGACCACGGTCGAGCCGGCGGTGGCGAGCAGTCGGCCGGTGTAGTGCCCGTCCGGACTGGCCACGCTGGTGTCGGCGGTGACGGTCACCTCGGCCTGCCCACCGGCCGGCACGGTCACCTGCGCCGCGCCAACCTGGAACATCCCGGCCGGGGCGGCCGCCCCACCCGGGCCGTTCACCTGCGTACTCAACTGCAGGGTCACCGCCGTCGACCCGGTGTTGCGATAGGTCACCGTCCGGGCGACCGGCTCGTCATCATCGTGTGGCCACGCCGTACGACCGTAGGAGAGCCCGACCGGACTGCTGGTCACCGACTGGGTGATGGCCCGGGCCACGTCGACCCGGCCCGCCCCCTGCTCGAACGCGGTCAGCGCCGGGTTCGGCTTCGCCGAAGCGACGAGCGTCGACTTCAGCTGTTCGGCCTTCCACGTCGGATGCTGTTGAGCCAGCAACGCCGCCGCCCCCACCACGTGTGGGGTCGCCATGGACGTGCCCGATGCCGCCACATAGCCGTCCCCGACCGGCGTCCCCATCTCGGTGCCGGTGGCCCGAGCTGCCACGATCTCCACCCCGGGCGCGGTGAGGTCCGGCTTGATCGCATCGTCACCGACCCGCGGACCACGGCTGGAGAAGTCCGCCAACTGGTCGTCGCGGTCCACCGCACCCACCGTCAGCGCCGCATCGGCGCTGCCGGGAGAGCCGACCGTACCCTCACCACCGTCGTTGCCCGCGGCGATCACGAACAACGTGCCGGTCTGCGCGGTCAACGTGTTGACCGCCTCCTCCAACGGGTCGATATCCGGGGTGTCCATCCCCCCGAGGCTGAGGTTGACCAGCGTGGCCTTCTTCTCCGCCGCAGCCCACTGCATGCCGGCCAGGATCGCCGAGTCGGTGCAGTAGGTCGATTCACAGACCTTCCCGGAGAGCAGGGCGGCATCCGGGGCCACCCCGCGATACTTTCCACCCGAGGCGGCACCACTGCCGGCGATGGTCGAGGCGACGTGCGTACCGTGGCCGACTTCGTCCCGCACGTCGGGCGCGTCACTGAAGTTGCGGGCCTCCGCCACCTTGCCGGCCAGGTCGGAATGTTGATCGTCGATCCCGGTGTCCAGCACCGCCACGGTCACGCCACGACCGGTGAACCCGGCGGCGTGGGCGACTGGCGCGCCGATCTGCGGGACGCTGTGCTCCAGCGACACCTGACGCTTGCCGTCCAACCAGATCCGGTCGATGCCGCCTGCGGTGTCGGTCCGCACGGCTGCCGATCCGGTGGTGACCGCTCCCCAGAACCGGGTAGTCGCACCCTTTCCGACGGTCACGGCCGCACCGCCGACCGCCGGCAGGTCCCGACCCCGCTTCGCACCGGCGGCGGTGAAGGTCGCACCGGCCGCCTGAGCAGCGCCGACACGGTACGTCACGATCAGCGGAAGGCTGTCCCGGGCGGCGTCGTGGTAGCCGTGCCGAAGCAACCCGCGTACGTCGAACAGCCGGCGATCCAGCTTGCCGTCCCGGATCAGACGCTGCGCGTCCTGCGGGATCACGTGGACCGCATCCCCATCCCGGTCGACGAAGAACTTGACGTGTTCCCGGCCCTTCGCCGGCTGGACGGTGGAAGCACCGGACGAGGTCAGGGTCACCCGGTCCCCGGTAAGCAGGGTGACGGTGCCCGTCCCGGGCCGGGCCGTCCCCGCGAACGGTCCGGCCGGGACACCCGCACCCGGGGGTACGACAGTCGGGGCGGCTGGCTTCGCCCACCCGGCCGGCCCGGTGCCGAGCACCAGACCGGCGGCGAGCATTCCTGCGGCGAATTTTCTCGATAACTGCAACGTGTACCTCCTGGATCGAGACTGAGTCCGAAGGAGCAACGGATCTATCGATGGGAAGACACTCCCCGCCGCCAACACGGAAAGTCAAGACTTGACCACAGAAACGTCAAATGCATCGACATGTACGGCCCATCGCCTGGCCAGCGTCCGTTTCTGCCTCTGCGATGCCACCTGGCCGGTGGCCTGCGGCCGGACGGTACCGGCATGATGCCTTCATGGACCTGACGAGCGCCGCGAGGGCCAACCGCGACCCCGACACGGTGAAGGCGAAGCTCGCCCGACTGGACGAGCCGCACATCGCCCCGTTCAGTCGACTCGTCGAAGAGATCCGCGTGCTCGTCGGCCACCAGGAGTTGCCGTACGTCGACCCGACCTTCGGCGGGGTGGCGGCGGAGGTGCTGTTCCTGTCCGACGCCCCGTCCCGGACGGCGGCGACAAAGAGCACCCTGCTCTCCCTCGACAACGACGAGGCGACCTCGGCGCACCTGTGGGAGTTCTATCGGGCCGCCGGGTTGGCCCGGGAACGCTGCGTGCACTGGACGGCCCTGCCCTGGCTACCGGCCGACAGCCGCCGCAGGATCGAACGCGGCACCGTCGAGTCGGCACTGCCCTGGTTGGCCCGGCTCATCGACCTGCTGCCCCAGCTCAAGCTGGTGGTGACGATGGGCGAGGTGGCCCGACAGGCGTTCTCGCTCTACCAGTTCCGCGAGGATGCCCACCTGGTCCCGTGGCTCGCCGTGGCCCCGCCCACCGGCCGGACCCGGACCGCCAGCCCGCTGCTGTGGGACGACATCGAACGGGCCTTCGACGTCGCCGCCCGGGTCACCGCCACCGAGCGGGGCCGACCGTAGCCCCCGCCCCCACTGCGGACGCCGCCCCACGCACTGCCCCACCAAATGACATTCATCCAGTCATAACCGACAAGCCGATCGGTGGAATCGACCGATCACCCTTTGCGTGCACGCTGAGCACCTGGGCCGTCACCCTTCGGGAGGCCATGATGGCTGGGCGAGTGCTTGAGCTGCGCGTACACGGGGTATCCAACACGCCCCCGGCGGAGATCCTCGGTCTCCGGTCCCGCCCCGGCGGCTCGCCCGCACACCCTCGACTCGTCGCCGGTGACGACACCACCGGCTTCTACCGACCCCGCACCGACCCGGCCGAGCCGCCGACCGTCGAGGCGTACAGCTGGGGGCAACTCACCTCCGGGGCCCGGACCGCCAAGGACATCCGACGTGCGTTGTGGACCTTCCTGCTGCCGTTCACCCTCGCCAACGTCGCCTTGTACGCCCGCCCGGAGATCCCCGTCGACCCGAGGCGAGAACGCTTCACCAGCCGTACCGGGCTCACCGCCTGGCTGGTCCGGGTCTTCTGCCTGAGCTTGACCGGCACCCTGGTCCTCGCGGTGACCGGGGTCGCTGTGGACCTGATCGCCTGGCAGTGCGTGGACGAAGACTGCCTGAGCCAGATCCCCGGCCCCTGGGAGTTCCTCGCCTCCGGCTGGTGGGGGGCGGGAGCCCGCCCACTCGCCGTCGGGCTGCTCATCCCACTGGGAGTGCTGGCCGTCATAGGAATACTCAGCTGGCGGACCTACCAGTACGAGGCCGAGATGCCCAGCGGACCAGCCGAGCCGGACGACCAGCCCCGACTCGACCACCCACTCCAGGACCCCGACTTCTGGTGCGGCGAGGGCGAGGTACGGCGGCTCGCCGTGGTGCACCTGACCGCAGGTGCCGCCATCGCCGCCCTGGTCCCGCTGGGCGCGGTACTGGCAATGGACCCGCCACAGGGGATACGCGCGGTGCTGACCTGGGGCGTCCTCGGCCTACTCGGCACGGTCGTACTGCTCGGCATCGGGACCCTCGGCCATCCGTACACCACCCGCAAGGGCGGTCACCCCTCGATCCGGCCGTACGGTTTCCTCCTCGCTGCGCTGGCGACGCTCGGCGTACTCGGAACCCTGGTGGTGCTACTGCTGCCGGACGGACCGGCGGGGGTGCCCCTGCACGAGCTGCGCCCCTCGGCTGGCTGCACCGTGGACAGCAACCGTAACGGCTGCATCGAGGACCGGTCCCTGCCCGGCTACGACGCGATCCTCGCCTGGCTGGCCGTCATCCAGGTGCTACTGCTGATCGCAATCGCGGGCGTGTCCCGGTCGGGCCGTCGGGCGCTCGTCGTACCGGTGGTGGCGGCCATGCTCGTGCCGCTGAGCTGCAGCTGGGTGAATGGTTGGCTGCCTGGCCTCCCGCCCGCCCCCGACCAGGCACGCAGCTGGATGGTCGCCGCCTCCGCCCTGGCGGTGGCGGGAGTGGTCGCCCTCCTGCTCCCCCGGGTCCGAACCGAGCCGAACCAGCCACCCGTCGATCGCTGCGTCGCGGTGGCCTGGGGTGGCCGGGGACCGGCGGTGCTCGCCGGGCTCGCCTGGCTGCTCGGCATCTCCTACAGCGCCGGGCTGCTCTACTGGACCACCGACCGGCTCAACAACGGGGCCACCCCCAGTGGACTCTCCACGATCACCCCACCGATGCCGGTCATGTGGGCCGGCATCGCCTACCTGGTCACTCTGGTCACCATCGCCGGCACCGCCGGGTACGCCTGGCTGCTCTTCGCCCGGTTACGTCGCCGCGCCCTGGCCCAACTCGTCCCGCCCGGCAGCACGCTCTCCGCCCACGAACGACGTCGGGCGTACGACGTGGCCACCTACCACGGTCTGCACCAGCTCGTCGGCGAGCACGCGTTGGGGCTGGTCGGCCGGTTGGTGCTGGTCGCCGTGGTACTGGCGGGCGCGAGCGCCGCCGCCGCCCTCTCGTTGGCCCGACCGGCCCCCCACGACGCAACCGGCTGGCTGCTGGTGGTCAAGGCCGCCGTCGACATCGGCAACTCGCTGCTGGGGCTGCTGCCGGTGCTGGTGGCCGGACTCGGCCTGCTGGTCTACCGCAACGACACGGTACGCCGTAGCGTCGGGGTGATCTGGGACATCGGTACGTTCTGGCCCCGCTCGGCGCACCCGTTGGCCCCACCCAGTTACGCCACCCGGGCGGTGCCGCAGTTGCAGACCCGGATCGCCGGGCTGATGGCGCTACCCGAGGACGACCCGCGCCGGGTAGACGCGATCATCCTCTCCGGGCACAGCCAGGGCTCGGTCATCTGTGCTGCCGTCATCCTGCAACTGCCCGCTCGGTGGCGACGGCGGATCTGGTTCTTCTCGTACGGGTCCCAACTGACCCGCCTCTACGGTCGGGCGTTCCCGGCGTTCTTCGGTCCGCACCGGCTGCCGACGGTGGCCACGGCACTGACCACCGCGCCTGGCCGGACCTACTGGACGAACTTCTGGCGGGAAACCGACCCGTTGGGCTGGCCGGTCGCGGCAGCCGAACGTGAACTGCAGGTACGAGACCCCGAGGGGCTGCATCCCACCGGCGGGGAGGTCAACGATCCGCCGATCCGCAACCACAGCGGCTATCCAGACTCGGTGGAGTTCCACCGGGAGAAGGCCACCATCGTCGCAATGTTCGCCGGCACGGTCCCGACCCCCCGCACCCACCCCGACTGAGGTGTAAGGAAGGGCCCCTTGTTATCGCTTTTTGCATAGGAGGGGGCCCTTCCTAACCGGTGTAGAGACGGGTCGCGTACTCCGGGCCGTAGTAGTGCTCAAGCTCTTCGAGGCTCTGCTCCCGACGGGTGGTCTGCTTGGCAATGGCCGCCTGGGATGGCGCAGCCGTCGGGTTCCAGGTTTCCGACGACCACAACTCGGACCGCAGGAACGCCTTCGAGCAGTGGTAGAAGATCTGTTCGATGTCGACGACGAGGGCGAACTGGGGGCGGTGTCCCTTGACCACCATTTGCTCGAAGAACGGGGCGTCCCGCACAATCCGGACCCGGCCGTTGATCCGCAACGTGTCGCCTCGGCCGGGGATCAGATAGATCAGCCCAACGTGCGGATTGTCCAGAATGTTGTGGAAGCCGTCGGCCCGCCGGTTGCCCGGCCGCTCCGGTACGGCGATCGTGGTGTCATCAAGGACCAGGGTGAACCCGGGTGGATCCCCCTTGGGCGAGACATCACAGGTGCCGTCTACGCCCGAGGTGGCCACGAGACAGAACGGCGACGCCGCCAACCACTGCTTGTCGAAGTCACTGAGGAACGTCCGTTCCTTGGCCACCGCTGCCCGGTTCGGCGTACCAAGGATCGCCTGTAGTTCGTCGTGCGAGGTCACCTCGATCATCGACAAACTCTAGGTCACCGCGCAACCGCCCGTCCCGCAGTCAGCGCTCGACCGGACGGTCCCGCAGTCAACGCTCAACCGCCCGGTCCCGCAGTCGTCCTTCGACCGCCCGGTCCAGGTCGGGCGCGCTGATGAGAAACCGTGCCTCGACACCGGCCTGCACCGTCTGCACCTGCGGATCGAGGTCGAGTTGCGGCGGTCCGCCGAACTGTTCCGCTCCACCGACGCCGCCGTACGCCGCCCGGGTCATCATCATCGGCTGTTGGGACGACAGTCCGGTGTCGGCGACCTCCAGCAACGCGGTGACCTGGGCCCCGAGCGCCTCGGCGTACTCCCGGGCACGAAGGACCGCGTCGCCGATCGCGGCCCGCCGCGCCTCGCGATGTACGGGGCTATCCGGCCGCAGTTCCCACCAGGGCCCGGAAACGCTGGTCTGGTCCTGGTCGGCCAGGCGCATCATCAACTCACCGAGCACCGTGAAGTCGACAACGGTCACGGTGGTGCTGACGTTGCCGTGGTATGCCACCACCCGCTCACCGGAACGTTTGGTCTCGGGGCGTACCCACAGCTGCCCGGTCTCCCGGCGCTCGATGGCGGGACCGTACTCCTCGATCAGCCTGCGGGCCGCTTCGGACCGCTCGGCGAGCCGGGCCAACGTCGCCTGGCGATCCTTGTCCCGCGCCGTCACGGTGACCGAGAACCGGGCAAGTTCTGGTGGCACCTCGCGGTGCACCTCGCCTCGTACTGACACGACCGGACCATCGACCATTGCCCCACCCTAGCCGCGCCGGCTCGGAGCCGCAGCGGTCCGAGCCGGCGCTCAGGCCGGCTGGAAGGCGGTGTAGCTGACCATTGCGGAGTCGATGGCGCAGCGGGTGAGGTGGCCACCGGTTTCGCCCAGCCGCAGCAGGAAGTCGAGTTCGGCACTGTCCGGTCCGGACACCGGAAACTGCTCGACGGATCGGGTCATCGGCCGGCTCAGCAGGGATTCCCGCAGGTCACGGCTCTGGGTCAGGTGGGTGGTCAGCGCCTCGACGTCGTCGGCCCGTAGCGCCGCCGTCAGATCGGCGAGAAAGGCGTCCACCAATTCCATCTGCCGCAGCACGAAGTGCCGGTTGTTGATCAGCATGTCGGCGGTCCGCCGGCTGGGCGTACCGGCGACCCGGGTGCCGTCCCGGAAACTCCCGGCGGCCAGGCCAAGGATCGCCTCGCTCACCGGGGACCGGGCCGCCGCCCCGGCCAGGCTGCCGGCCAGCAGGTGTGGAATGTGCGACGACAGCGCCACCACCGCGTCGTGCACCGCCGGGTCCATCGGCACGATCCGGGCCGCGAAGACCTCGATAAACAGCTGGGCCAGGGTACGGAACTGGCTGATCAGCCCGTCCGGGGAGGGGCAGAGCACCCACGCCGCACCGTCGAACAACGCCGGGATCGCGGCGGTCAGCCCGGCCCGCTCGGTGCCGGCCATCGGATGCCCCGGTACGAACCGATGGGCCAGCCCGGTCTCGACCGCGTACGCCGCCACTCCCGACTTCGTACTGCCGACATCGGTGATCACGCACCGGTCGTCGGTCATCTTCGCCACCTTGACCAGGGTGTCGGGCAGGCTGGACAGCGGTCCGCCGAGGAAGACGACGTCCCGGTCCCGTACCGCGTCGGTCAGGGTTTCGGCGAAGGTCAGGCCCTGTTGGCGGGCGAAGTCCCGGGTGCTGGGGTCCGGATCCCAACCGCGTACGTCGAGCCCGGCCTCCTGTAGGCGCAGCAGGATCGAGCCGCCGATCAGCCCGGTGCCGACCACGGCCACCCGGGTTTCGCGTACGCCCGGATCCAGCATCTCGCCTCAGGCGGCGAGCCGGGCCGCGACGGCGGCGACCCGCTCGTCGGTTTCGGTGAAGGCGATCCGGATGTGCTGCTGCCCGCCCGGCCCGTAGAAGACACCCGGTGCGACCAGTACGCCCCGCCGGGCCAGCCAGTCGACCGTCGCCCAGCAGTCCTCGCCCCGGGTCGCCCACAGGTAGAGCCCGGCCGCCGAGTGCTCGATTTCGAACCCGGCTGCGGTGAACGCCGCCCGCAGGGTCTCCCGCCGGGCGCGGTAGCGTTCCCGCTGCTCGTCGGCGTGTGTCTCGTTGGACAGTGCGGTGGCCATGGCCGCCTGCACCGGAGCCGGCACGATCATGCCGGCGTGCTTGCGTACCTTCAGCAGCTCGCCGACCAGGGTCGGGTCACCCGCGACGAACCCGGCCCGGTAGCCGGCCAGGTTGGAGCGCTTGGAGAGCGAGTGCACCGCCAGCAGCCCGTCGTACGACCCGCCTCGGACCTGCTCGGAGAGGATCGACACCGGCTCGGCGTCCCAGCCCAGCGGTAGGTAGCACTCGTCGCTGGCCACCACGGCTCCCCGCTCCCGGGCCCAGTCGACCACCTTCCGCAGGTGGGCGGCGGGCAGCACCTGCCCGGTCGGGTTTCCCGGCGAGTTGACCCAGACCAGCCGGACCCGGCTCGACGGGCCGACGGCGGTCAGCGAGTCGGCGCGTACGGCGGTCGCGCCGGCCAGGCGTACCCCGTCTTCGTAGGTCGGGTAGCAGATCCGGGGAATGACCACGACGTCACCGGGGCCGATGCCCAGCAGGGTCGGCAGCCAGGCCACCAGCTCCTTGGAGCCGATGGTCGGCAGCACACCGAGATCGTCCGGGGTGGCGTCGCAGGAGCGGGCGACCCAGGACGTGATGGCGGCCCGCAGCGCCGGAGATCCGGCGGTCAGCGGGTAGCCGGGCGTGTCGGACCCGTCGGCCAGTGCCTGCCGCACCACTGCCGGTACGGGGTCGACAGGCGTGCCCATCGAAAGGTTGATCGGCCCGTCCGGATGACTGGCGGCAAGCTTGCCAGCCTGGTCCAACACGTCCCAGGTGAAATCGGGCAGCCGGGCCGAGACCGGTGGCTGCCCGCCCTCAGTCCGGTTCAGTGCCCTTCTCCACGCGGCGCCTGGGCCGCGACGAAGGTGGCGTCCTTCTCCACCTTGCCGATCTTGGAGGCACCGCCCGGCGAGCCAAGGTCCTCGAAGAACTCGTAGTTCGCCGAGGTGTAGTCCTTCCACTGCTCCGGGACGTCATCCTCGTAGAAGATCGCTTCGACCGGGCAGACCGGCTCACAGGCCCCGCAGTCGACGCACTCGTCGGGGTGGATGTAGAGCATCCGGTTGCCTTCGTAGATGCAGTCGACCGGGCACTCCTCGATGCAGGCCTTGTCGAGCACATCCACACACGGCTCGGCGATGATGTAGGTCACCGATCTTCTCCTCCGCACTCGGATTCCAGCGCGACCGCATCGTCCCACGCGAGCCGATCCGGAACCCTCGCCAGCCACGCCGCGATCAACCGCGACAGTAAGAGCCTAGTATCTCGCCGGGGAGGGGGTCGATCGTGCTCCGACGGCAGGATGTAGGACACCGGATGGTAGTCCGGCGAATTGTAGGGATTCGGGACGGCCGGCCGGTCTTTTCCGACGCGTTGGGCGAGCTGGTCGAGCTGACCGAGACCCATCTCACCATGGCGACCGCCAAGGGCGAGCTTCGCGTGCCGCTGACCGAGGTGCACCGCGCCAAGCGGGTGCCCCCCGCGCGTCGGCCGACCGCCACTACGGTGGTCGCCCTGGAGTTGGCCGCCAACGAGGCCTGGCCAGCCCTGGTACAGGAACGGCTGGGCGACTGGCGGCTGCGGGCAGCCGACGGTTGGACCGGGCGAGCCAACTCCGCCCTGCCGGTCGGTGACCCGGACCGCCCGTTGGAGGCCGCCATCGACGCGGTCGCCGACTGGTACGCCGCCCGACGCCAGCCCGCCACGATCAACGTACCGCTGCCACTGGCCGCACCGATCGGCAGCGCGCTCGACCGGCGGGGCTGGACCGCCCGTCCTCCGGTCCTGGTGCAGACCGTCCCGCTGACGGCGCTCCTGGCGGCCGTACCGGCCCGGGCCGATCTGCCCCCGGTGGAGCTGGCCACCGAACCGTCGGCCGCCTGGATCGCGCTCGCCGCCGCCCGTAAGGCCGGCCCGGCCGCCGAACTCCCGGCCGCCGCGTGGCACGTGCTCACCGCCGTGGACCAGGTCCGCTTCGCCCACCTGTACGCCGACAGCGGCGACGCCGATCCGCAACTGCTGGGCGTGGCTCGGGGCACGGTCACCGGCGATGGGCGTTGGCTCGGCCTGACCCTGATCGAGGTGGTACCCGCTGCCCGGCGACAGGGATTGGCGCAGCAGCTGGTCCGAGGGCTCGCCGAATGGGCCGTCGAGCTGGGCGCGAGCCATGCCTTCCTCCAGGTGGAGGAGCACAACAGCGGCGCGGTGGCGCTCTATCGGCGGCTCGGCTTCACCACCCACCACACGTACGTCTCCCGGCTGGCACCGAGCAGCGACGGCTGACCAGGCGAGGGTAGGACAGCGGCTAGCCGGTCAGACGCAGGACGCGGGCCGACGGTCAGCGCCCTGCTGTACCCGGCGTCGACTCAGCGGCGGACGATCTTGCGGGGCTTGGCCTGCCGGCTCTCGGCGTACCGCTTCAGCGACTGGGACCGATAGTCCAGGCCCAGCGCGGTCAACAGCAGGAACCCGATCAGGGCACCACCGAAGGTGAAGCTGGCGTAGAGCCCGATCTGGGAGAAAAACGGACCCATGCCGTCTTCGAACGGGTGGGGGCCGCTGATGAACGGGCCGACGAAGACGGTCAGGGCCAGGGCGACCAGGACCGCGCCGGCGACCTCCGGAGCCCACTGGCTGACCGGGCGACGCCGGCCCCAGAGGAAGGCGACCGTCCCGAGGATCACCCCGATCACGGCGAACATCCCCAGGGTCATCCGGTCGGCGGCCTCGATGTCATCGGCGAACCCGAACCGAATGATCAGTCGGGCGACCACGTTGACCGCGAACAGCACCCCTGCGAGCACCCCGAGCGGCAGCCAACGGTCCTTCATCACGCATCCTCCCGGATCATGCCCCGCCGTCACCTCGGCTTCACTGCCCAGATGTCTACCACTTCAGGCGCGGCAGAGCCATAAGCCGCAAGGTCAACGACGCAGGGCCAGAAACAACCGCAAGGTCAACGACACAGGGCCAGAATCAACCGCAGAGTCAGCGGCACGGGGCCAGGATCAGCCGGAAGGCCATGACGGCGAAGGCCATCGCCCCAGCGACGATCATCGCGAGACCCACCCAGTTGTTCGCGGCGAGCAGGATGTCGCCCTCCGACGTGCCACCGGCCACCACCACCATCAGCGCGAACCAAGACACGGCAGGCAGCGCGATCGCCGCCTTGTTACCGACGGCACGGTGGGCGAACCAGCTCAACCCGACGTTGGCGACCACGGCGATGACCACCGACACCCCGATCAGGTAACCGCCCACCCGGGCCGTCGCGAAGATCAATTCCAGTATCCCGGTCAGGATCGCGCCCGCCACCGCCAGCGCTCCCCCGATCACCCGCAACGCCATGTCGAGCGCGGGTTCCAGGGTGGACCACCGGCCCGGCGACGGGTCGGGTTCGAGTTGCGGCGAGGTGGACATGGGCGGGCTGGAGAGGCTCACCGGACGCCGGCCTCTGCCGACGTACCGGCCACCGAGGCCGACTCGCCGGACTGCGCCGGGGCACGGACCACACCGGCGGGCGACCCCGCCGAGTCGACGTCGAGCACTGGAGCGACGTCGCGCGCTGGCTCGGCATCGAACGCCGGGGCGGCATCGAGCGCCAGGCCCGCAAACAGGTCCTCCTCCCAACCGTACGGGCCCACGCCCGGTCCCTTCTCCCCCACGGCGAGCGTGAAGTATTCCACCCCCATGAACTCGTCGCCGAAGTTGCCGGCGATCGAATAGAGCCACGAGTTGTCCGGGATCTGGGTCGCGTGCGCCCGCATCGCCGCCTCCTTGGCGGTGTGCTGGTCGGTGCCGTCGATCTGGGCCGCGATCTGCTCGTCCGGAGTGCCGAACGGCAGCTCATCGGCGTGCTCAATACCAGCGAACGGGTTGTCCGCCGACTCGGCGAACGTGGTCATGCCGGCTTCCAGCACACTCTTCGGCATCGCCGTCCAGTAAATCTTGGCCGGGCCGAACCCCTCGGCGGTGGCCAGTTCGGCGGCACGCATCGCCACCCGGTGCGCCTGGATGTGGTCCGGGTGCCCGTAGAACCCGTTCGGGTCGTAGGTGACCAGCACCTGCGGGCGTACCTCTCGCATGATCTCCACGAGATGCCCGGCGGCGACGTCCAGGTCCGCCCGCCAGAAGGCCCGGGGGTGGTCGTTGGTGGGCAGGCCCATCATGCCGGAGTCGCGGTAGCGCCCGGCACCGCCGAGGAACCGGTGGTCGGTGACGCCCAACGCGGCACAGGCGGCGGCCAACTCGGCGATCCGGTAGCCGCCCAGCTGGTCGGCCTCGGCGGCGAGGAGCCCGGCCAGCGCGGGCACGTGGATCTCCCCTTCCTCGCCGAGGGTGCAGGTCACCAGGGTGACCTGAGCGCCGGCGGCCACGTAGTGGGCCATCGTCGCCCCGGTCCCGATCGACTCGTCATCGGGATGTGCGTGGACCAGCAGAAGCCGGCGGGCAGCGAGAGTCGTCACGCCTCGACACTGTACGCGGCCAACGCGGATCACCTTGTTCCGGGAGTTATCGGACGGGCACTTTAAGGAGTTACCGGCCGGGCACCTTCGGCGAGATCTCCGCGTCGGGAAGCCTCAGGTCACCGGACGGGTACCGATCGCCAGCTCGGCCCCACAGGCGATCCTGCCGCCTTACGATTCCGTCGTGGACTACCCGGAGCTGGCCGCTCGTACCCGTCGATTCGGCTACGGTGCGCCACGGATGCTGACGGTGGCCAACGACGGCTCACGGGTGTTGTTCCTGCGTTCCGCCGGCCCCGAGGATCCGGTGGACGCGCTCTGGTCGCTCGACGTCGCGACCGCGACCGAACACCTGGTGGCCGACCCGACGCTGCTGCTCGACGCCGAGCCGTCTGCCCCGCTGCCGGCGGCCGAACGGGCACTGCGGGAACGGCAGCGGGTCAGCGCCGCCGGCATCGGCGGGTACGCCACCGACCCGGCCGCCCGGGTGGCGGTCTTCACCCTCGGCGGCAGACTGTTCCGGGCCGACCTGGTACACGGGGACGTGGTCGAGGTGTCCACCGCCGGACCGGTGGTCGACCCCCGACCGGACTCGACCGGTCAGCGCCTCGCCTACGTCACCGAGGCCGGCGACGGTGCTCCCCGGGGACAACTCCGGGTGATCGACCCTGACGGCACCGATTCACTGCTCGCCGGCGAGGACTCCGGGGTCACCTGGGGGCTGGCCGAGTACGTCGCGGCCGAGGAGTTCGACCGGTTCCGGGGCTACTGGTGGGCCCCGGACGGACGGTCGATCCTGGCCGCCCGGGTCGACGAGTCCCGGCTGCCCCGCTGGCACCTGGCCGATCCCAGCGACCCGACGGTCGCCCCCACCACGGTCGCCTACCCCCGGTCAGGCGGCCCCAACGCCGAGGTGAGCCTGCACCTGCTCGACCTGGACGGCGGCTGGGTGGACGTGCACTGGGACCGGGAGACCTACCCCTACCTGGTGTCGGTGCACTGGAGCGAGGGCGGTCCGCTGATCACCGTACTGCGCCGGTTGCAGCAGCACGGCCTCGTCCTCGCCGTCGATCCGCGTACCGGCGAGACACAGGTACACGCCGAACTCGCCGACCCGCGCTGGGTCGAACCGGTCGCCGGCACCCCGTGCCACCTCTCCGACGGACGGGTGCTGGTCGGTGGGGAACTCGCCCACGACGGCTACGACGCCCGCTGCCTCTTCGCCGACGGCACCCTGCTCACCCCGCCGTCGCTCTACGTACGCCGGGTGGTCGGCCGGCTGCCCGGCGGCACCGGCGCCCCTGACCTGCTGGTCGAGGCGAGCAACGGGGAACCGAGCCAGCAGCACCTGTTCCGGGTCCGGACCGCGATCGGGGTGGCCGGGGCCGACTCCCAGCGGCTGACCGCCGACCCCGGCTGGCACACCGCCGCAGTAGGTGGGGACGTGGTCGTGGTGGGCTTCGCCTCGCTCGACCATCCGGGCACCCGGTGGACCGTCTGGCAGCGGGACCGCGAGGTGACCACGATCCGGTCGCTGGCCGCCACCCCGCCGTACGCCCCGCGTCCGATGCTGGTCCGGGTCACCGACCGGCGGCTGCCCTCGGCGGTGCTCTACCCCAGCAGCCACGTCACCGGCCGGCGGTTGCCGGTGCTGCTCGACATCTACGGCGGCCCGGGGCACCAGGAGGTGCTGGCGCTACGGTCGCGATGGTTGGAACGGCAGTGGTGGGCCGACGCTGGATTCGCCGTGGTCACCGTCGACAACCGGGGTACGCCGGGCGTGGCACCGTCGTTCGAGAAGGTGGTGCATCGCCGGCTCGCCGACGTGATCCTGCTGGATCAGGTCGACGCGCTGGCCGCGTTGGCCGACAAGCACCCGGACCTGGACCTGCGTCGGGTGGCGATCCGAGGCTGGTCGTTCGGTGGTTGGCTGGCCGCCCTGGCCACGTTGCGCCGCCCCGACCTGTTCCGCTGTGCCATCGTCGGTGCCCCGGTGACCGACTGGACGCTCTACGACACCGCCTACACCGAGCGCTACCTGGGCCTACCGGCCGACGGCGGGGAGATCTACGCCCACCACTCACTGGTGGAGTTGGCCGCCGATCCGGTGCGTGATCCGGCGGAGGCCCGGCCGATGTTGCTGGTGCACGGCATGGCCGACGACAACGTGGTGGTCGCGCACACCCTGCGCCTGTCGGCGGCGCTGCTGGCCGCTGGCCGCCCGCACTCGGTACTACCCCTGACCGGGGCCACCCACATGGCCGCCGGGGGTACGGCCGAGCGCCTGCTCCGCCTGGAACTCGATTTCCTGCGCCACCACCTCGCCTGAGTGTTAGGAAGGGCCCCTTCTTATCGTTTTTTGCATAAGAAGGGGCCCTTCCTAACACCACAACCAGCGCGGCGCGGCTACTGCTCCACACGATGCGCGGCTACTGCTTCACAGGATGCGGCTACTGCTTGACGTGCGCGTCCACGAACGACGTCCACCCGAAGACGCTGGAGACGAAGAGCCCACCGGCCTTCGAGCCGTGTACGAAGTAGGCCACGTTCACGTAGAGCGGCACCACCGGGGCCAGCTCGGTCATGATCCGCTGGTCGAGCTTCGCCCACTCGTCGGCCTGGGCCGTCGGGTCCAGGGCGAGCACCCGGTCAAACTCGGCGTTGATCGCGTCGCTGTTGATGAACGACGAGTTGCTGTTGCCCTCGGGCTTGATCGTGCGACCGTCGTAGAGCACCGGCAGGATGGAGGCACCGCTGGGCCAGTCCGCCGCCCACTGACCGAGGTAGAGGTCCCACGGGTTGTTCTTCTTCTTGACCTCGTCCAGGCGAGCGTCGGTGGGGATGTTCCGGATCGTGATCTTGAATCCGGCCTTCTCCAGGTTGGCCTTGAGCTGGGTCGCGACCTCCTGGCCCTCACGGTCGTCAGCGGCACCGAGCACCAGCTCCGGGGTCCGGCCGGCGAGCAGTTCCTTGGCCTTCTCGATATTGCCGGTCTTGCCGGCGGGGTACGCCTCGTACTGCTTGAAGCCGATCGTGGTGGGCGGCAGCAGCGTGGTCAGCGGCTGGGCGATCGACTCACCGCCCAGGGTCTTGACCAGACCGTCCCGGTCGATGGCGTAGTTGAGCGCCTGCCGGATCGACAAATCGGTGACCCGCTGGGTGTTGATCACCAGGTTGTTGGTCTGCGGGGTGGGCGAGAGCAGGGTACGGCTCTTCAGCGCCGCGTCCCCGGCAACCCGAGCGACCAGCGAGGAGGGGATGGTGTTCCAGGCCAGCGCCGCCTGGTCGGCCCCGCCGTCGGCGATCGCCCGGTTGGCTGCGGCGGTCTGGTCTGGGCCGAAGCTCCAGACGAACTTGTCCGGGTACTGGTGGCGTACCGGGTCGGTGGCCGGGTCCCAGTGCTCGTTGCGCTCCAGCACCAACTCGGTGCCGACCGTGTTCTTGGTGACCTTGTACGGGCCGGACGAAAACGGCGCGTTGTCCAGGTTGACGCCGGTGTCCTTGTCGGCCGGCAGCGGCGCGGTGGTCGGCAGGGACACGGCGAAGGGCAGGTCACAGCGGGGCTTGTTGAACTCGAAGCGCAGCGTCTTCGGGTCCGGCGTGGTCAGCCCCGGCGGCAACGAGGTCTTGTTGGCCTTGAAGTCCCACTTGGTGTCGAACTGCGGGCTGTCGACCAACCATTCCTGGATGTAGGTCGGGCCGCCGGTGAGGTCGAGGTCGAACGAGCGGGCGATGCCGTACGCGATCTCCTTCGAGGTGATCGCCCGACCGTCCTCGAACTTGACCCCGTCCTTGATCTTGAATTCCCAGACCTTGCAGTCGTTGTTGACGTTCTTGCCCGGGGTCTCGGCAAGGTCGCCGACCAGCGTCAGCTTGCCCTTGCCGTCGTCCTTCCAGGTGGTCAGGAAACGGCTGTAGAGCGGGGTGTTCATCAGACCCACGAACGAGTACGTCCGCTGCGGGTCCAGGTGCGTGATCTTGGTTTCCCGAAGGATGGTGAAGGTGCCGCCCTTCTTGGCACCCGGCACCTCCGGCGCGGGGCCGAGAGAGTCCTTCGGGTCGGTCGCGATGACCCCGGTCTGGGTACGGTTGATGTCTACATCGGTGCCCTCGCCGGTGTTCTCCGTGCACGCACCCAATGTCACCACCAGTGCGATAGCGCCGCTCGCGGCGGCCGCCACCCGTGGTCGCATGATGTTCCTCCTCCACCGAATGTGCTGCGTAGCCGCCGTGCGAAGACCGCCGACGCCCCAGGGATCGTAGTGAAGGAAATCTACGAATTGGGTAACAGTTAACGATAAGTTTTGCCACGATGGTCGCCTGCTAGAACACCCATCGAGACCGGCACGAGGCTACTGAGCACCCCGTACCGGCAGCGTCACCCAGGTAATAGCTCGTTAGGTTCTCGCCAGGTTCTCGTTAACGCCGAGCGGCGAAACTGACGAAGGTCTGCCAGACGTCCGGTCCGAAGGCGAGGGTGCCACCGTCGCGGTCCTTGCTGTCCCGGACCAGCACCACACCGGGCAGGTTGTCGGCGACCTCGACGCAGTTGCCACCGTTGGAGCTGCTGCGGGTGCTCGTGCGCCAGCGGGCGCCGGTCATCTCAGCCATGTTCGCGCCTCTAGATGCTCTCTGGACAGATCGCGCGGGAGCGCCACCGACCTCAGAGTGTCCCAGGTGTGCCAGAGCGGGGCAACGTCCTTGACGATCCGCGCCTCCGCCTGGTCGTCGATGTATCCGACGTCGCCGTCACCGTCGACGCTGGCGATGACGAACGCGCCGGCCTGGCCGGGATGGAAGCCGGCCCGCAGTGGGAGCACGTGCACCATCACATTGGGTCGGGTGGAGATGGCAACCAGATGGTCGAGTTGGGGCTGCATGATCTCCGGGTCACCCCGCAACAGCGCCGCCTCGTCGATCACGAAGATGGTCAGCGGCGGTCGGGGTCGGTCGAGGACAACCGCCTGCCGCTCCAGCCGGGTCGCGACGTATCCGTCCACCTCGTCGGCACCCGGCGGACCGCTACTGAGCACCGCGCGGGCGTACGCCTCGGTCTGCAGCAGGCCGGGCAGCACCGCGACCTCGAACGACCGCAGTGCCGTCGCCTCCCGCTCCAGGTCGGCCCAGGGCCGAAACCACGCCGGTACGCGGGGCCGTATCACGTCCGGCCAGAGCTCGCCGATCTCCCGGCCGAGGGCCTTGGCCGCTGCCATCCGGTGCCGAGGGTGGGGCACCCGCCCCGGCGAGAGCCACCGTCCGACGGTCTTCGGGTCGACTCCGACTTGGCCCGCCAGTGACTCGACCGTCTCGCCGGCCTCAGCCATGGCGGTACGCAGCAGATTGTTCATTGCCATCTCCCGGTGGACGTCCGGAACGTCCTCGAACGTCCGCAGGACGGATCGCCGCACGGTGTGATTACCCGGCTACGCGCAGCACTTTAGGACGCAAAAGCGCAGGTGGCAATGGCACGCCACGACACGTGTCCACGGCAGAGGAGGACCGACAATGCCCCATTTCGGCATGCCCGCGATCGGCCGAACAACGGCCACTAGGTGCTGGCGTTCAGGCCTTGGTGGACTCTGGCCCCGGTAGGGACCATTTCCCACCAAGATCTGGGGAGAAGACCAAAACCTAGCCGAGGCGGACCCGGGGGTCGATGACGGCGTAGAGCAGGTCGACCACCAGGTTGGCCACGACCACGAAGAACGCCGCGATCAGCACCGTCGCCATGATGGTGGGCAGGTCACCGCCGCGCACCGCCTCCACCGCCGTACGACCCAACCCCTGGATGCCGAAGGTGGTCTCGGTGATGACCGTGCCACCCAGCGCCCCGCCCACGTCGAGCCCGGCGATGGTGACCACCGGCGTGATCGCCGCGCGCAGCGCGTGCCGGCCGTACACCTTGGATTTTGGCAGGCCCTTGGCCCGCGCGGTCCGGATGAAGTCCTCGGAGAGGGTCTCCAACATCTGCGCTCTGGATAGTCGGGCGTAGATGGCGGAGAAGAGGAAGGCCAGCGCGAACCAGGCCAACACCAGCCCGCTGGCCCATTTAGCTGGATTTTCGAAGATCGAGGTATAACTCGGCACCGGCAGGAGCTTCAGGTTGTAGACGAGAACCAGCAGCAGTACGGCACCGACGAAGTAGAGCTGGAGCGAGGCACCGGTCAGCGAGACGCCGATCGCGATCCGGTCCAGCAGGGTGCCCCGACGCAGTGCCGAGATCATGCCGAGGCCGACCCCAAGTACCAGCCAGAGAATGGCTGCCGGCAGGACGATGCTCAGCGTCACCGGCAGCACCCGGGCCATGGTGTCGGTGACCGCCTCGCTGTTCACGTAGGAGTAGCCCAGGCAGGGCGCGTCACACCGACCGCCCTGGGCGCTGCCCAGATCCCGACCGACGAAGATCCCCTTCATGTACCCGAGGTACTGGGTGTGCAGCGGGTCGCGCAGCCCCAGTTCCTGACGTACCCGCTCCAACCGCTCGGCGTTGCAGTTCTTCGGGCACATCCCGTTGACCGGGTCCTTGGGCAGGGCGAAGAACATCAGGAAGCTGAGCACACTCACCGCGAACAGGGTCAGCACCGCGGAGAGCAGCCGTTTGACAAAGAACCGCGTCATGACGAACCCCTACCGGGAGGACTTCGGGTCGAGCGCGTCGCGCAGCGAGTCACCGAAGAGGTTGAAAGCGAACACCAGCGCGAAGATCGCGATGCCGGGGAAGAAAACGTACGCCGGGTCGGTCTGTAGGTAGCTCAGGCTCCGGAAGATCATCCGACCGAAGCTGGACGATTCGTCACTGAGCCCGATCCCGAGGAACGACAGTGCCGCCTCATTGGTGATGTACGACGGCACCGCCAACGAGAAGGAGACCAGGATCGGGGCCCAGATGTTCGGCAGGATCTGCCGGAACAGCATGTGCCCCAGCCCGGCTCCGCTGGCCCGAGCCGCCTCGACGAACTCCCGTTCCCGCAGGGCGATCACCTGGCCACGTACCAACCTGGCGGTGCTGGTCCAGCCGAACACTGCGAAGACCGCGATCAGGAGCGTCACCTGGAAGGTCACCGTCACCTCTTCGCGGTCCCCGTAGAAGCGCAGCGCCATGGTCGGCATCACCGCCAACGCGATGATCAGGAACGGCATGGCCAGGACCAGGTCGGTGATCCAGGTGATCACCGAGTCCCACCAGCCACCGAGATAGCCGGCGAGGGTGCCGGTGACGATACCGATCACCGCGGTCACGATGGCGGCGGCGAACGCGATGAACAGCGAGGTGCGCAGGCCGTAGACCATGCGGATGAAGATGTCGCGGCCCGTGTTCGGCTCCAGGCCGAACCAGTGCTCGCCGGTGATGCCGCCGAGATATCCCAGCGGCATTCCGTGCCCGTCCAGCTTCTCCATCGCCCGCTCGTTGGGGTCGATGCCGTACAGCATCTCGATCAACGGCGCGGCGAGTGCGAGGACCAGGAACAGGACCAGGATCGCACCGCTGATCATCGCGGTCCGGTCGCGACGTAGCCGGGCCCAGGCGAGTTGCCCGGGCGAGCGGCCGACGATGCCCTTGGCCTTGGGGACGTCCGCCCCACCACCGGACCCGGCCGTCTCTCCGCCACCGGACCCGGCCTCGGCCAGCGCGACACCCTCCACCGGGGACAGGCTCATCGCGTCACCTCCACGCAGTTGAAACCACCGCGGCCAAGGACGGCACAGCCGCAGCCAGCGGAGTCGAAGTCGGCACTCATTGGATCGGCCCGCTCTCCGGGAAGTGGCACGCCGTGGCCTGCTGGCCACCGTCGCGGGGCACCAGCGCCGGTTCTTCGGTCGCGCACCGCTCCTCGGCCTTCCAGCACCGGGTACGGAACCGGCAGCCCGACGGCGGGTCCAGTGGGGTCGGCACGTCCCCGGTCAGCCGAATCCGCCCCGCCGGCCCCAACTGCGTGACGTCCGGGATCGCCGAGAGCAGCGCCCGGGTGTACGGATGTTGCGGCCGCTCGTAGATGTCGGCGCGGTCGCCCATCTCCACGATCTTGCCCAGGTACATGACCGCGACCCGCTGGCAGAAATGCCGTACCACAGCCAGGTCGTGGGCGATGAAGACGAACGCCAGGTCGAGTTCGCGTTGCAGGTCACGCAGCAGGTTGATGACCTGGGCCTGGATCGAGACGTCCAGCGCGGAGACCGGCTCGTCGGCCACGATCAGCTTTGGTCGCAGGGCCAGCGCTCGGGCGATCCCGATCCGCTGCCGCTGGCCGCCGGAGAACTCGTGCGGATAGCGGTTGTAGTGCTCGGGGTTGAGCCCGACCAGTTCCAACAGCTCGCGTACCCGCTGTTTCACTCCGCCCGGTGGCTTGATCCCGTTGACCCGCAGCGGCATCGCCACGATCTCACCAACGGTGTGCCGAGGGTTCAACGACGCGTACGGGTCCTGGAAGATGATCTGTAGGTCCTGCCGGAGCGGGCGCAGTGTCCGCCGACCGGCGTGCGTGATGTCCTGCCCCTCGAAGACGATCCGCCCGTCGCTGGGCTCCAGCAGCCGTACCAGCATCCGACCGGTGGTGGTCTTGCCGCAGCCGGACTCGCCGACCAGACCCAGGGTCTCCCCGGGCCGGACCTCGAAGTCGAGCCCGTCGACCGCCCGGACCATTCCGCTGTGCCCGCCGCCGCGTACCGGGAAGTGCTTGGTCAGCCCTTCCACCCGCAGCAGCGCCTCCTGCCTGGTCGCCGGTGTCGTCTCCGGCGTCGCCACCGCGGTCATCGGGCCACTCCCAACTGGACGATCTCGTCGGCGTGGATCCGTACCCGCTCCTCCTCCGGCAGGTGGCAGGCGACCAGGTGCCCCGCCTCCCGTACCGGCAGTAGCTCGGGCACATCCGTGCTGGACCGGCCGTCGGTCCGTTCGGCGTACCGGCAGCGGGGGTGGAACGCGCAGCCCGGCGGCAGGTTGATCAGGCTCGGCGGGTTGCCCTTGATCGGGACGAGGTCCGCGTCGGCGTCACCGTGCAACGACGGCACGCTGGAGAGCAACCCCCAGGTGTACGGGTGCTGCGGCCGGCGGAGCACCTGTTCGACGCTGCCGTGCTCGACGGCTCGTCCGCCGTACATCACCAGCACCTCGTCGGCGACCTGGCTGACCACACCGAGATCGTGGGTGATCATGATGATCGCGGAGTTGAACTCGCTCTGGAGATCTTCCAGCAGGTCGAGGATCTGCGCCTGCACGGTGACGTCCAGCGCGGTGGTCGGCTCGTCGGCGATGACCAGGGCCGGGTCGTTGACCAGGGACATCGCGATCATCGCCCGCTGACGCATGCCGCCGGAGAACTCGTGCGGGTACTGGTCGACCCGCTTCGCCGGCTGCGGAATACCGACCCGGCCGAGCATGTCGATGGCTCGCTGCTTGGCCGCCCGCTTGTTCGCCTCCGGGTGGTGGACTCGGTACGCCTCGGCGATCTGCCGCCCCACCGTGTAGTACGGATGCAGCGCGGAGAGCGGATCCTGGAAGATCATCGACAGGTCCCGGCCACGCAGTTTGCGGATCTCGTGCTCCGACATGCCGACGAGTTCCTGCCCACCGACCTGGATCTGCCCGGTGATCCTGGCGCGTCGAGCATTGTGCAGCCCGAGGATCGCCAGGCTGGTGACGCTCTTACCCGAGCCCGACTCGCCGACGATGCCCAGGGTCCGTCCCCGGTCGACGCTGAACGAGACCCCGTCGACCGCCCGGACCAGCCCGTCCTCGGTGTCGAAGTGCACCCTCAGGTCTGCGACCTGAAGGTACGGCTCTGCGCCCGTACGCTGCTTCGGCTCTGCGGCCGTACGCTGCTGCGGCTCTGTGGCCGTACGTTGCTTCGGGGTCGACTCGGCGCTCGGCGGTGGGACTTCTGTCTTCTCGGACTCGGCCGATTCCGGCATGTCCACGACCGCCTCCCTCTTCCTGCCCGCCAGTGGCTCCCCACTGGTCAAATCCCCTGGACAAACCCGGAGATGTGGTGAAGAGAACTTACAGCAGGGGCTAGAGGGTGAAAATAAGCTACAAAGACCAGCCCTGTCAGCGGGCCATTCGTAACGACTCCGCATCAGGCAACTCTGCAGCTCACTCCATATTCAAGCTGGTACACCTCGACCTGTCCACTCCGCATCGGCCGCCCCTTGTCGATCACCCATAACCAGACGCCCGCCAACTCGTTACCCGGCAAAGGTTGGCCGTCCGAGGCGGCTTCGGAGGTGACGATGACGGCAGCGGTGTTCGGGCACGGTGGGCCGTGGACCGACGAGGAGTACCTAGCGCTCGGTGAGACTCCCGACCGGGTGGAACTCTTCGACGGCAGCCTGTACGTAACCCCTGCCCCCGCTCTCCGCCATCAACACATCTCCGGTTCGCTGGCCGCTTCGCTCAATCACGGCGCGGACGCCGCCGGGCTACACGTGCTGGTGGCGGTCAACGTACGGCTACGGGCCGGGCGGATGCCGATCCCGGACCTGGTCGTCACCGACGACATCGACTTCGACGAGCTGGTCATCGACGCGAGCGACGTCAGGCTGGTCTGTGAGATCCTCTCGCCGAGCAACGCGGCGGCGGACAAGGTGCTGAAGATGCACTACTACGCGGTCGCCGGCATCCCCTGGTATCTCCTGGTCGAGCAGGACACCGGCACGCTGCACCGCTACCGCCTCGACGGTCAGCACTACATCGAGGAGTCGGTCACCACACCCGGCCAGACGCTGCACCTCACCGACCCGGTGAACGCCGAGATCGCCCCGAGCGAGTTACTACCCCGCTGACCCAAGCGAGTTACCACCTCACCACTGACGTGTGCCGATATCCCTGCGCCGCCGACCGGTCTTCGCCCCATCACCTCGTCGTGTTGATCAAGAGATTTACGTCAGCTGGACTGATGGAAGCCGACGTAAATCTCTTGATCAACACGATAGGGCGCGGGGTGGGTTGGGGTTCTCACATAGGGTCAGGGCATGACCCACTTCGATGTGGCCACCGCTGCCGTGCGCGCCGCGCTCGACGCGGGAGCCCGATACGCGGACGCCCGGATGATGCACCGCCGATACGAGTCGATGACCGCCCGCAACGGCGAGATCGAGGCACTCTCCCAGGACGAGGACGCCGGCATCGGCGTACGGGCACTGGTCGGGTCGAGTTGGGGCTTCTACGCCGTACCCGACATCTCGGAGCGGGCCGCCCACGCGGCCGGCAGCCACGCGGCGAAGATCGCCGCCGCGAGCGCCCGGGTTCCCGGTCCGGACACCGGCCTGTTGCCGGTCCCGGCGATCGCCGGTAGTTGGGCGTCCCCGTGCCTGGTCGATCCGCTGGCGGTGCCCCTGTCCGACAAGGGTGACCTGCTGGTCAAGGCCACCCGGACGATGGTCGAGCACGGTGCCGACCTCGCCGAGGGGCTCTACCAGATCTGGGACACCCGCAAGTGGTTCGTCTCCAGCGAGGGACACCAGATCGACCAGCACATCCGGGAGTGCGGGGCAGGCATTTCGGCCACGGTGATCGGCGATGGCGAGACCCAACGCCGGTCCTATCCGAGCTACCGCGGTCAGTACGGCACCAGAGGCTGGGAACTGGTCGACTCCCTCGACCTGTCGGCGCACGCCGCCCGGATCGCCGAGGAGGCGCGGGCGCTGCTCACCGCACCGCCCTGCCCAGCTGGCGAGACCACGCTCATCCTCGGCAGCGAGCAGATGGCGTTGCAGATCCACGAGTCGGTGGGGCACGCGATCGAACTGGACCGCATCCTGGGCTGGGAGGCCGCCTACGCCGGCACCTCCTGGCTGGACCTGGCCCAACTCGGCGACCTTCGCTACGGCTCCGAGCTGATGAACGTGACCATCGATCCGACGATCCCGGGCGCGCTGGGCAGTTTCGGTTTCGACGACGAGGGCACCCCGGCCGGGAAGCGCGACGCGGTCCGCGAGGGCCGCTGGGTGGGCGTACTGGCTGGCCGGGACTCGGCCGCCGTCGCCGGCCTGGACTACGCCGGCAGCGTACGCGCCGACGGCTGGGCGCGGCTGCCGATGGTACGGATGACCAACGTCGGTCTGGAGCCGGGACCGCACACGCTGGACGAGATGATCGCGGCCACCGACGACGGGGTGCTGATGGACCTGAACCGGTCCTGGTCGATCGATGACAAGCGGCTCAACTTCCAGTTCGGCTGCGAGATCGGCTGGGAGATCAAGAACGGGCGGCGAGGGCGGATGCTGCGCAACCCGACCTACACCGGGATCGGGCCGCTCTTCTGGCGCTCGATGGACATGCTCTCCTCGGAAACCGTCGCCTGGGGTACGCCCAACTGCGGCAAGGGACAGCCCGGCCAGATCGGCCACACCGGACACCCGGCCGCACCGGCCCGGTTCCAGGCAGTGCGAGTGGGGGTGACGGGGTGAGCACCGAACTGGACATCGCCGCGCAGGTGATCGAGTTGGTCCGTCGGCTCGGCGGCCCGGCCCCGCAGGCGGAGGCCGCCGCCACCCGTAGCGAGTTGGCCCTGACCCGGTTCGCCAACTCGTACATTCACCAGAACGTCACCGACGCGACGACCCGGGTACGGCTCCGGTTGCACCTGGACGGTCGTACGGCGGCTGGCTCGACCACGCTGACCAGTGACGACGGGCTGCGGGGCCTGGTCGAGCGGACGCTCGCCGCCACCCGGCTCGCCCCACCGGACCCAACCTGGCCGGGGCTGGCCCCGCCCGCGCCGCTGGCCGGGGACGGTGACTGGGACGAGGCCACCGCGCACGCGTCACCGGACGATAGGGCCGAGCGGGTCCGGGCCTTCGTCGACGCGGCCGACGGGCTGGTGACCGCTGGCTACTGCCGTACGGTGGACCGCAGCGGCGCGTTTACCAACAGCGCCGGGCAGTCCGCCGCTGGCCGGGCCGCCGACGCGGCGATGGATGGGATCGCCCGTGCCGACGGTGTCGACGGGTCCTCGCGGCTCGCCATGTCCCGACTGGCTCATCTGGATGGCGGGCTGCTCGGTCGACGGGCGGCGGCCAAGGCCCGAGCCGCCGCTGATCCGGTCGAACTGCCCCCCGGCCGGTACGAGGTGGTGCTGGAGCCGACCGCCGTCGCGGACCTGCTGTACAACCTCGCCTGGCACGGCTTCAACGGGAAGCTGCACAACGAGCGACAGTCCTTTGCCGAGCTGGGAGCTACCCAGTTCGATCCCGCGATCACCCTGGTCGACGACGCGCTCGGCGGCCCGAGCCTGCCGTACGACGCCGAGGGCACCCCGAACCGACGGCTCACCCTGGTCGACCGGGGGGTCACCCGGGCGGTCACCCACGACCGCCGTACCGCCGCCGAGGCTGGAACCGAGTCGACCGGACACGCTGCGTCCGGCCATGCCTGGGGTCCGATGCCGGCCAACCTGATGCTGGCACCCGCCGCCGAGGATGTCGCCGGGCCGCCGAAGGACGCGCCGGGCCTGACGGATGACGTGTCCGGGCCGACGGATGACGTTCCCGGCCCGGCGGTGGATGCCGACACCGCCGCGCTGGTGGCCGGTGTCCGCCGGGGTCTGCTGGTCACCGATCTCTGGTACACCCGGGTGCTCGATCCAAAGAGTCTGGTGGTCACCGGTCTGACCCGCAACGGGGTGTGGTTGGTCGAGGATGGCGAAATCGTCTCCGCGGTACGGGACTTCCGCTTCACCCAGTCCTATCCGCAGGCGCTCGCCCCCGGGGCCGTACTCGGCCTCGGCCGACACGCGGTACGGCAGCCGGACAGTTGGGACCGCACCTGGTGGGTCGCACCAGCAGTGCGGCTGGCCGCCTGGAACTTCACCGGCGGCGCCTCCGGTTGATCGACAAGATCCACTCCCATTTTGCGGTCACTTCCCAGCTAAAAGGATCTTCCCCCTGGTCAGTGACGCGACACATCAGTGAAGTTATACACATCTACTCATCGAACTGGTAACGGGTCTTTCGGAACCGGGTGACACACGCGAGACTGCGTTGCGCGCAGGGTCATCGGTGCGCGGCGTAACGTGTGCATCGACGCGGACGCAGGTGGTGCGACTGCGGGCCTCTTGCTGCCCCCGCGCGCTCGGCCGGAACATCACCCGTGCCCGTCAGGCAGACAGGGCCCCGTCAGGAAGACGACAAGGGAATGACATCGACGGCAACGAGGCCGGGCGGCGGGCGCGGACGCGCCGCCATCGCGGCGAAGACGTTGCGTACCGACCGCTGGTGGTTCCCCTCACTGATCACAGTGGTGGGGCTCGGCGCCTGGGTCACGTACGCCACGGTCCGCGTTTTCATGCACGACTTCTATTGGGTCGAGGAGTACAGCTACCTGACCCCGTTCTATTCCCCCTGCGTGACCGACCGTTGCCTGCCCGAGGCCGCGCACTTCGGCCGGATCCTGCCCGGCTGGTGGATCATCCCGGACGCCGCCCTGACCCTGCCGTTCCTGCTGCTGTTCCGGATGACCTGCTACTACTACCGCAAGGCCTACTACCGGTCGTTCTGGCTCTCCCCGCCGGCCTGCGCGGTCCCGGACGGGCACAAGACCTACTCCGGCGAGACCCGGTTCCCGCTGATCTTCCAGAACGCACACCGCTACGCGTTCTACGCGGCCGTCGTCATCTCGGTGATCAACACCTGGGACGCCGTCCTCGCCTTCAACACCCCGGACGGCTTCGGCTTCGGGCTCGGCAACGTGATCCTGCTGGTCAACGTGGTCATGCTCTGGGCGTACACAGTGTCCTGTCACTCCTGCCGGCACGTTACCGGCGGGCGACTCAAGCACTTCTCCAAGCACCCGGTGCGCTACCGCATCTGGACGTTCGTCTCCAAGCTCAACGCGCGGCACATGCAGCTGGCGTGGATCACGCTGGGCACCCTGGCGCTCACCGACTTCTACATCATGGCGCTGGCCGCTGACTGGTTCGGCGACCTGCGGTTCATCAATTAAGGGCCCCTGACATGACTACGCGAATCGAACGACACCACTACGACGTCGTCGTGATCGGGGCCGGCGGCGCCGGCCTGCGGGCGGCGATCGAGGCCCGGCTGGCCGGCAAGAAGACAGCGATCATCTCGAAGTCCCTCTTCGGCAAGGCCCACACCGTGATGGCCGAGGGTGGCGCAGCAGCCGCCATGGGCAACGTCAACAGCCGGGACAACTGGCAGGTCCACTTCCGGGACACGATGCGGGGCGGGAAGTTCCTCAACAACTTCCGGATGGCCGAACTGCACGCCAAGGAGTCGCCGCAGCGGATCTGGGAGCTGGAGACGTACGGTGCTCTCTTCGACCGCACCAAGGACGGGAAGATCTCGCAGCGCAACTTCGGTGGCCACGAGTACCCGCGCCTGGCGCACGTCGGCGACCGTACCGGCCTGGAGTTGATCCGTACCCTCCAGCAGAAGATCGTCTCGCTCCAGCAGGAGGACAAGCAGGAGCACGGCGACCACGAGGCGCGGATCAAGGTCTTCGCCGAGACCACCATCACCGAACTGCTGCTCGACGGCGACAAGATCGCCGGAGCCTTCGGCTACTACCGGGAGTCCGGCGAGTTCGTCCTCTTCGAGGCCCCGGCCGTGGTGCTGGCCACCGGCGGCGTCGGCAAGTCCTACAAGGTCACCTCGAACTCCTGGGAGTACACCGGGGACGGGCACGCCCTGGCCCTGCGGGCCGGCGCGACGCTGATCAACATGGAGTTCCTCCAGTTCCACCCCACCGGCATGGTCTGGCCGCCCTCGGTCAAGGGCATCCTGGTCACCGAGTCGGTCCGGGGTGACGGTGGCGTCCTCAAGAACTCCGAGGGCAAGCGGTTCATGTTCGACTACGTCCCCGACGTCTTCCGCAAGCAGTACGCGGAGACCGAGGAGGAGGCGGACCGCTGGTACACCGACCCGGACAACAACCGGCGTCCGCCGGAGCTGCTGCCCCGCGACGAGGTCGCCCGCGCGATCAACAGCGAGGTCAAGGCCGGCCGGGGTACGCCCGCTGGCGGCGTCTACCTGGACATCGCCAGCCGACTGCCGGCCGAGGAGGTACGCCGCCGCCTGCCCTCGATGTACCACCAGTTCAAGGAGCTGGCGGACGTCGACATCACCAAGCAGCCGATGGAGGTCGGGCCGACCTGCCACTACGTGATGGGCGGCGTCGAGGTCGACCCGGACACGGCTGCGGCGGCCGGCCACGTACACGGCCTCTTCGCGGCGGGGGAGGTGTCGGGCGGGATGCACGGCTCCAACCGGCTGGGCGGCAACTCCCTCTCCGACCTGCTGGTCTTCGGCAAGCGGGCGGGGCAGTACGCCGCCGCCCACGTGGACGAGACGACTGTCCGGCCGAAGGTGCACGTCTCCGATGTCGAGGCGGCGGTGGACCAGGCGTTGGCTCCGCTGAACCGGGAGACCGGGGACAACCCGTACACCTTGCAGCAGGACCTCCAGGCGGTGATGGGCGACCTGGTCGGCATCATCCGCCGCAAGGGTGAGTTGGAGGACGCGTTGACCCGGCTGGCGGCCCTGCGGCAGCGGGTGGCCCGGGTGAGCGCGTCCGGCGGGCGACGCTACAACCCCGGCTGGCACCTCGCCCTCGACCTGCGCAACATGCTGGTCGTCTCCGAGTGCACCGCGCGGGCGGCCCTGGAGCGGGAGGAGTCGCGCGGCGGTCACACCCGCGAGGACTTCCCGAAGATGGCACCGAAGTGGCGCATGGTCAACCTGGTGTGCTCGCTCGACGGCGACAAGGTACGGCTGGAGCACCAGCCGCTGCCGAAGATGCGCGGCGAGTTGATCTCCCTGTTCGACCGTACCGAGCTGGCCAAGTACCTGACCGACGAGGAGCTCGCCGACTTCGACGCCCTCGCTGCGGACGCTGACGCGAAGGAGGCGGGCAAGTAATGGGCGGCAAGCGCCAATTCCGGGTCTGGCGGGGCGACGAGCAGGGCGGCCAGCTGGAGAACTACCAGGTCGAGGTCAACGAGGGCGAGGTGGTCCTGGACGTCATCCACCGGTTGCAGGCCACCGAGGCACCCGACCTGGCCTGCCGCTGGAACTGCAAGGCCGGCAAGTGCGGCTCCTGCTCAATGGAGATCAACGGCATGCCCCGGCTGGGCTGCATGACCCGGATGTCGACCTTCGAGGAGACCGAGACGGTCACGATCACCCCGCTGCGGACCTTTCCGATCATCCGGGACCTGGTCACCGACGTCTCGTTCAACTACGAGAAGGCCCGGGAGACTCCGGCGTTCGCGCCGCCGGCCGACGTAGCCCCGGGCGACTACCGAATGCAACAGGTCGACGTCGAACGGTCACAGGAATTCCGAAAGTGCATCGAATGCTTCCTGTGTCAGAACACCTGTCACGTAGTGCGGGACCACGAAGAGAACAAGAACGCCTTTTCCGGACCGCGCTACTTCATTCGCGCCGCCGAACTGGACATGCACCCCATGGACACTAAGAGCGACCGCAAGGAGTACGCACAGGCAGCTCAGGGGCTGGGTTACTGCAACATCACCAAATGCTGCACCGAGGTTTGCCCCGAGCACATCAAAATCACAGACAACGCGATCATCCCGATGAAGGAACGCGTGGTCGATCGCAGGTACGATCCAATTGTGTGGCTAGGTAGCAAGATTTTCCGACGCGGACAAGACAACGCCAGCGGCTCCGGCAAGCGCCGGGATGAGACCGTGAGCGCAACGCACTCGCACGCGGGTGCCTCTCACGACTCACATGCGGAGGCGGAGGCGGAGCGTGGGGTCAACTGGCACCGACAGGTGCCCCAGCCCCAGACTCCCGCAGTCGACTCCCGGGGCCGGCTGGCGATCAGCGAGTTCACCGGCGACCGGGCAGCCGCGCCGTCACCTTTCGGCGACGACGTGAAGTTCCCGCTGCCGGTCGACACCCTGAACTACGCCCATCCGGACCAGCAGCAACCGCCCGCACGACAGGACTGACCGTTCTCGGACGGAAGGACTGACCGTTCTCGGACGGACGGGCCGCAGGCATTAGCCGGCGGCCCGTCCCCGTTCCTGGATTTCGTCTCGCGACCCACTTTTGATCATGAGAACTACGCCTACCCACCGGACTGCGGAGCTGGCCGATCAGGCTGCAGAGCCAGCTGATCAGCGCCCGGAACGGGAGCTAGCTGATCAGCGCCCAGAGCGGGAGCTAGCTGATCAGTGGGCGGAGCGCCGCCACGATCGGGACATCCGCCGGCAGCCAGGGCACGTCCGCCAACTCGTCGACCGTCAGCCAGCGCAGCTCGGCATGCTCCAGGGGTCGGGGTTCCCCGTACACCAACTGGGCCGTATAGACCTTGAGCACCGCCCGCCCCTGGCCTACCGGCACCGCCGGCCCCACCCGGTCGCCGACCTCGACTCGGACTCCCAGTTCCTCGACGCACTCCCGGACCAGTGCCGCGCGCTCGGACTCTCCGGGTTCCACCTTGCCGCCGGGAAACTCCCACTTTCCGGCTATTTCGGGGGGATTCGCCCGCGCGGCCGCCAGCACTCGTCGACCCTCAATGATGGCCGCGCCAACGATCACCCGGGGCTCTGGCCCACCCGCACTCGCCCGTTCGGTCCGCACAGGCGTCAAGAGTGCCAGAGAGTTGACCGTTCAGGCAGGCCAGGGTCGACCCCTCGGGCAGCAAGACCCGGAAGTGTGGGCGTGGACATGCCGGCCAGGCACCGACAGACTAAGGGGCATCGGCCAAGACACGGGATAGCGACAATTTGGCTACAAGCCGGCAACGACGCCTGGGAGGTGCGGTAATGCGCGCGCTCTGGAGCAGCCGGGCAAAGAACGACTATCTCAGCGATGCGCTTGCCCTCCTTGCGGGCTGGACCCGCGAGGGCCAGCAGATCGAGCGCACCCTCCACCTCAACGACAGCCAGCACGCCGAGCTGACCGAACGAATCAAGGTCGCCGCGGACGCACTACACCTGCGCCCGGAGATCCGACGGGTGGACGGCCACACGCAAATCCGGGTGGGCACCAACGACGGCGACGACATCACGGTTGGCGAGGTCACCCTCGCCGCCCGGATCGAGGACGCCTACCGAACGGTGACCAGCAAAGACTAGACGAGTAGTTCCGAAACCTGGTCAGTGGTCGTAAGCGATCAGTGATCGGGTGACGGGTGCTCCGGTCTTGTTGTTGTGCCAGATCCCGGCG
>NZ_JBSFTE010000036.1:0-70808 GCF_053590565.1 Micromonospora sp. NPDC003197
ACGGGGGAACCTCCGTTCGGGGCAGCAGGCCGTGAAGCAGGAAACCCGGCGGGCGACCGCCGGAATCCCCGCCCTTTAGGGCAGGGAGATGTCAAGTACCTGACGATCTTCTTCCTGCTACGGGTACTGCTGAAGCGGGAGAGCGGCACGACCGGCGTCACCGACCTGCTGGTCATCGTGTTGATCGCTGACGCTGCCCAGAACGGCATGGCCAACGACTACACCTCCATCGCTGACGGGGTCCTCCTGGTCGTAGTGATCATTGGTTGGGCGTATCTGCTGGATTTTCTTGCGTACCACTGGCCTGCGGCGGCCCGGTTGATCCGTCCCGGGTCCCTGGTGCTGGTACGCGACGGGCAACTGTTGCGCCGCAACATGCGCCGGGAGCTGATCACCCAGGAGGAGTTGTACACGCAGCTCCGGGAGCAGGGCATTGACGACCTGGCCACGGTCAAGGAGGTCCGGATGGAGTCCGACGGCCGGTTCAGCGTGATCACCCACAGCGGTGGAGAGCCCCGCAACAATCCTGACGATCGATCCGTGATCTAAGCCGCCGCCGAGCGGCAGGTACGACAGAGCTAGTAGTAGGGGACGAGCCGAGGGATCTCTATGATCCATTCATGGCGTTGCTGCACCGGGCGGAATTGCGCCCCTCGAAACTCGAACTGCTGGCGGCGTGGTTGCCCGGTCAGGACTGGTACCAGGGGTCGGCCATCGCAGAACTGGACCGGGTGGCGGCGTACCGGTTCGACGATCCGGCGGGTGAGGTGGGGATCGAGACGATGCTCGTCCAGGCGGGCGACGGTCCGATCTACCAGGTCCCGATGACCTACCGTGGTGCGCCGCTGGAGGGGGGCGACGCCTGGCTGATCGGCACCATGGAGCATTCGGCGCTCGGCCCCCGCTGGGTGTACGACGCATCCGGCGACCCGGTCTACGTCGCGGCGCTGGTGGACGCCATCCTCGCGGGCACCGGTCAGGCAGAGGAGTTCTTCGAGGTCGACGGCCGGCGCGAACACCGCGAGCCGAGCATGACGATCGCCGTCGACGGTACGCTGCAGGCCGATCGTCTCGCCGTCGGTCCACTCCGCTGGGCGGTGGCCGGCGACCCGACGCGGATCGGGACGGAATCCGTCGAGTTGGCCGTATATCGCCGCCTCGACACCGACACCGACACCGGGGTCGGAGCAGCTGACGCGGTCACGCTGACCGGCACCTGGCCGGGGCAGTCCGCTCCGTTGCCCCTGGTGTACGCCTCGCCGCGCCGATCCGGGTAGCCAAGCCCAGCCACGCTGCGTCCGGCCCAGCCCCGCTGCGTCCTCAGCCCTGCTCAGCCGTCACCTTTATCGGCGTACGGCTGAGCAGGAGTCGGTCCAACACCACCAGCGGTACGACACCGACGGGATACCAGAGGATGTCGGTCAGGTCGAACTGCACACCCAACACGAGCCGGGCCAGCAGGCTGCGTTCCGAGAGTGCGGCCGGGATGCCGGTCAGCTGGGAGAACTCGACCAACCAGCAGAAGCCGATGGCGATCGCACCGGCCGGTAGCGGCGACATGCGGGGCCACAGGAACAGCACCCCCGCGTAGACCATCGACGCGTACAGGGCGGTGCCGGAGTGCTGTGCCAGTGGGCCGTCGCTCTCCAGGGTGCCGCTGGTCAGGGCACGAATGGCGAGGGCGACGGCCAGAAAGAAGGCTGCTGCGGCGAGCATGAGGAGCCGGACCCATCGCGGCGTGATCGACATTCCGCGATGCTAATCGGTGCCCATGCCCCCGCCGAATTCGCAAGTGACCCGGCGATCCTGCCTGCATCAGCCGGCGACGCGGCGGGGGCAATGCCGACTACTCCAACGCGCCCGCGCCGAGCAGCCCCTTGATCTCGGACCGGAAGCTGATGTCCGGGCTGACACTGTGTCCGCCCAGGGACAGCATGGTCACCTTCCCGCCCCGGCTGCGCAGCCGTACGTGCAGCGGAGCGGATCCCTCGTGGCGTTCGACGATGCTGCGCAGCTCTGCGGCCAACGCGGTGCTGACCTTCTCGGTCTGCATGGTGAGCACCACCGGCGGGTTCGCCGCCAGGTCCTGTTCGCTGATCTCCAGGACCGCCATGTCGGTCGCGGCGACGTTACGGGTGTCCTCCCGCTGGTTGATCCGGCCTTTGACCGCGACCACCGCGTCCTCGACGATCGAATCGGCCAGCAGTTCGTAGGTGGCGGGGAAGAAGAGGACCTCCACCGAACCGGCCAGGTCCTCCAGGGTGGCAACCGCCCAGACCTTGCCGGCCTTGGTCATCCGCCGCTGGACGCCGGTGAGCAGGCCAGCGATCTGCACCGTTGCCCCGTCGGAGAGTTGCTCGCTGTCGGCGACCGCCGCCGTCGAGGTTTCGCTGTTCTTCGCCAGCACCCGTTCCGCACCGGCCAGCGGATGGCTGGAGACGTACAGGCCAAGCATTTCCCGTTCGAGGGCGAGCAGCTCGCGGCGCGGCCATTCCTGGTCGCTGATGGTGAAGTCCAGCCCCACCATGCCGTCCGACTGGTCGGTGTCGAAGCCGTCGCCGAATAGGTCGAACTGGCCCTCGGTCTCCTTGCGCTTGATCGGTACGACCGCGTCGATCGCGTCGCTGTGCCGTTCGAGCAGCCCACGGCGGGTGTGCTTGAGCGAGTCGAACGCCCCCGCCTTGATCAGCGATTCGACCACCCGTTTGTTGCAGACGGTGAGTTCGCTCTTGCTGAGGAAGTCGGCGAACGACTCGTAGCGCCCCTTCGTCTTTCGGCTGGCGACGATCGATTCGACCACGTTCGCGCCGACGTTGCGGACCCCGCCCAGACCGAACCGGATGTCTTCGCCAACGGCGGCGAACCGCAGGTGCGACTCGTTGACGTCCGGCGAGAGCACCTTGATGCCCATGGCCCGACATTCGGCCAGGTAGACCGCCGACTTGTCCTTGTTGTCACCGACGGAGGTCAACAGGGCGGCCATGTACTCGGCCGGGTAGTTGGCCTTCAGGTACGCCGTCCAGTACGACACCAGGGCGTACGCGGCGGCGTGCGACTTGTTGAACGCGTACCCGGCGAACGGCAGGATGGTGTCCCACAGCGCTTGGACCGCCTCGTCGGAGAAACCCTGGGCCCGCATACCGGCCTGGAAGCCCTCGAACTCCTTGGCCAGCACCTCGGGCTTCTTCTTGCCCATCGCCTTCCGGAGTACGTCTGCGCGGCCCATCGTGTAGCCGGCGACCTTCTGGGCGATGAACATGATCTGCTCTTGGTAGACGATCAGGCCGTAGGTCTCGGAGAGGATGTCCCGTAGCGGCTCCTCCAGCTCCGGGTGGATCGACTTGATCTCCTGCCGGCCGTTCTTGCGGTCCGCGTAGTCGTTGTGCGCGTTGACACCCATCGGACCGGGTCGGTAGAGCGCGCCGACGGCGATGATGTCCTCGAACGTGGTGGGCCGCATTCGGCGCAGTAGTTCCCGCATCGGCCCACCGTCGAGCTGGAACACGCCAAGGGTGGCGCCTCGGGCCAGCAGTTCGTAGGTCACCGGATCGTCGGTGGAGAGCCGGTCGAGGTCGATGTCCAGGCCACGGTTGATGCGTACGTTGTCGATCGCGTCGCCCATGACGGTCAGGTTCCGCAGCCCGAGGAAGTCCATCTTCAGCAGGCCGACGGCCTCGCACGACGGATAGTCCCAACCGGTGATGATCGACCCGTCGTCGCGGGCCCAGAGCGGAACGCTCTCCACCAGTGGTGAGCTGGACAGGATGACCGCGCAGGCGTGCACCCCGGCCTGCCGGATCAGCCCCTCCAGACCTCGGGCGGTCTCGAAGACCGTGCCGATCTCGGATTCCTCCTCGATCAGCTTCCGGATCTCGGTGGCTTCCTTGTAGCGGGGGTGGCCCGGGTCGACGATGCCCTTGAGCGGGATGTCGGAACCGAGGACCGCCGGGGGCATGGCCTTGGTGATTCGATCACCCAACGCGTACGGGTAGCCGAGCACCCGGGTCGCGTCCTTGATCGCGGCCTTCGCCTTGATCGTCCCGTACGTGATGACCTGGGCCACCCGGTCGTCGCCGTACTTCTCGGTGGCGTAGCGGACCATTTCCCCGCGCCGCCGGTCGTCGAAGTCGATGTCGATGTCGGGCATCGAGGCGCGCTCGGGGTTGAGGAACCGCTCGAACAGCAGCCCGTGCCGGATCGGGTCGATGTTGGTGATGCCCAGGACGTACGCGACCAGGCTGCCGGCGGCCGACCCTCGGCCGGGACCGACCCGGATGCCGATCTCCCGAGCGTGTCGGACCAGGTCACCGACGACCAGGAAGTACGCCGGGAAGCCCTTGGTGGTGATGACTTCCAGCTCGTATTTCAGCCGCTCCGGGTAGCCGTCGGGGATGCCTTCCGGGAACCGGCGCCGCATGCCGGCATCGGTCTCGTGGCGCAGCCAGCTCTCCTGGGTGTGCCCCTCCGGCACGTCGAAGACCGGCATCCGGTCGACGAGGTCGAACACCTCGGCGTACGACTCGACCCGCTCGGCGATGAGCAGGGTGTTGTCGCAGGCACCCGGCAGCACGCTGTCCCAGGTGGTCCGCATTTCTTCGGCGGCCTGAAGGTAGTAGGTGTCGCCGTCGAACTTGAACCGGTTGGGGTCGTTCATGGTCGACCCGGACTGGACGCAGAGCAGCACCTCGTGCCGGCGCGCCTCGTCCCGGGTGACGTAGTGCGAGTCGTTGGTGGCGACCGGGGGGATGTTGAGCCGTCGGCCGATTTCGAGCAGGTCTTCCCGGATCCGGCGCTCGATCTCGAGGCCGTGGTCCATGACCTCCAGGAAGAAGTTTTCCTTCCCGAAAATGTCCTGGTATGTGCTGGCAGCCTTCAGGGCCTCGTCGAACTGGCCGAGCCGCAGCCGGGTCTGCACCTCGCCCGACGGGCAACCCGTGGTGGCGATCACGCCCTCGGCGTGGCTCGCGATCAGGTCGCGGTCCATCCGGGGCTTGCGGTAGTAACCGGTGAGGCTCGCGTCGGTGGAGAGCTTGAACAGGTTCCGCAGCCCGGTCGCGTTGGCGGCCCACATGGTCATGTGGGTGTAGGCGCCACCACCGGCCAGGTCGTCGCGCCGCTGCTCCGGCGTACCCCAGAAGACCGCTTTCTTGAATGTCCGGTCGCCCGGGGCGAGGTACGCCTCGATCCCGAGGATCGGCTTGACCCCGGCGTCCTTGGCGGCGCTGTAGAAGCTGTACGCCCCGAACATGTTGCCGTGGTCGGTCATGGCCAGGGCGGTCTGCCCCAGCCGGGCCGCTTCGGCGAAGAGCGGCTTGTGCTGCGCCGCCCCGTCCAGCATTGAGTACTCAGTGTGCGTGTGTAGGTGTACGACCTGGTCAGGCACGCCCCGACTCCCCCTCGCCCCCAAGATCGAACAGTTCTCCAGACGAGCCTATCGGGGCCATAAGATCGGCCGGCAGAGACTCGCCGGGGTGTGAAACACGTCCGATGGCGGCGGTCCCGAGGGGCTAGGGCCGGTCAACCTCCGGTCGCGGTGGAGCGTGGTGGGTTCCCGGACTGACCAGGCCGCTGCGGTAGGCGGCGACGACTGCTTGGACCCGGTCGCGCAGCCCGAGTTTGGCCAGGATCCGGGCGACATGGGTCTTGATCGTCGCCTCGGACAGGTGCAACGTGGCGGCGAGTTCGGCGTTGCTGAGCCCCTGGGCCAGATGCCGCAGGACGTCGAGTTCCCGTGGTGTCAGATTGTTCAATCCGCCGTACGTGGTGTTGGTTTCCGGTGTGCGGTCGACGAAGCGTTCGACGAGCCGCCGGGTGATGGCTGGGGCGAGGAGAGCGTCGCCGATGCGCACGAGCCGTACGGTCGCGGTGAGCTGTTCCGGCGTGACGTCCTTGAGTAGGAACCCGCTGGCACCGGCGGTCAGGGCGGCGTAGACGTAGCGGTCCAGGTCGAACGTGGTGAGCATGATGATTCGCGTGGTGTGCTGGGTGTCGTCGGCGAGGATGCGGCGGGTGGCTTCCAGCCCGTCCATCTCCGGCATGCGAATGTCCATGAGGACGACATCCGGCCGGGTACGGCGTACCGCGTCGACCGCTTCGGTTCCGTTGGCCGCCTCGGCGACCACGTCGATGCCCTCCTCGGCGAGGATCAGCCGGAAGCCGGTACGGACCAACGCCTGGTCGTCGGCGATGACGACGCGCAGCGAGTCGGTCATATCGTCTCCAAGGGGATGCGGGCCTGGACACGGTAGCCGTCGGCGGGGTGGCGGGTGATGTCGAGGTGCCCGCCGTACAGGGCGAGCCGCTCGCGTAGGCCGATGAGGCCCCGGCCGTTGCCGGTGGCGGCCGACGCCGTCGGCGGACCCCCGGTGTCGATCACTTCGATTCCCAACTCGTCGGGGGTGTAGGTGATGGCGACAGTCGCGTCGCTGCCGGCGGCATGTTTGACGGTGTTGGTCAGCGCCTCCTGGACGACACGGTAGGCGGTCAGATCGACGCCGGACGGCACCGGCCGCACCTGACCATGCACGGTCAGCCGCACCGTGACACCGGCGTCGCGTACTCGAGCGACGAGTTTGTCGACCTGGTCGAGGCCCGGTTGCGGGGCCAGACCGGCGTCCTCGCCGTCCATGGTGAGTAGGCCCATGACGTGCCGCAGTTCGGTCATCGCGGCCCGGCCGCCGGACTCGACGGCCAGCAACGCTTCGCGGGCCCGTTCGGGATTTCTGTCCATGATCTTTCGGGCGGCACCGGCCTGGATGACCATCATGCTGACGTTGTGCGTGACGACGTCGTGCAGTTCGCGGGCGATGCGGGCACGTTCGAGTTCGGTGGCCCGCCGGACGGCCTCGGCCTGCTCGCGTTCGAGTTCGGTGGCCCGGCGGACGGCTTCGGCCTGCTCACGTTCGAGGGCTTCGACCTGCGCGCGGCCAGCATCGGTACGTTGTCGCCAGGTACGCAGCCCGTTGGCGGCCACGGTGAGGGGCACCAGGATGAACAGCGGCACGTACTGGTTGGGCACGGTCGGCAACTCGGCCCCGGTGAGCGACCCGGCGGCCAGGACCATGACCGGCATGCTGACCAGTGTGGCGATCCGATAAGGGCTGTACGCGGCGGCGCTGTACGCGGCGATGACACAGGCGTAGAACGTCAGCCGGGGCGCGGCTTCCGGGGTCAGCGCCGCCGCAATGATCACCACCCACAGCACACCGAGGGGATAGCGGCGGCGCCACGCCAGCGGTATCGAGGCGGAAAGAACCAGCGCAACCGCGAAGAGCAGGTAACCGAGGTCGGGCGGGTCCCCCGGCACCGGCAGTGGCGGGTCAGGAGGCATGCCGGCCGGCGCTGGCGGCGATGGAGTGAGCGGGGTGGGGAGCGTGTCGGGACGGGATCCGTCGATGTTGCCGGTGAGGGCGTAGTAGACGACGGTGACCGTGACGAATCCCGCGAGAAGGACATCGAAGATCCAGTTGTGTAGCGATGGACGCGGCAGGGGTCCCGAGACGCGCCGTAGTGCCCGCGTCCACCTCCAACGATCGACCACTGCCAAGACATCCGTCACGTGATCATTCTGCTCGACACCCCAGCGGGGCAGCATCGCTCTCGCGTCGGGGTGGGCTACATCGTGCGGCTACGCCAAAAGGATGAGCTGTCATCGCCTCGTCCGGGAGAGGCAGCAGAGATGCCTCGCCTGACCGACGCGCCGGTCACCGTGGTCGACCTAGCGTCATGACGTCAGAAAGCGATCATGAACGGAGCCTCATGACGAACTCGGTGATCGAGCTGTGCGACGTGACCCGCGCGTACGACCAAGGTCCGCCCGCGTTGTCGCAGGCGTCGCTGACCGTGCGCCCCGGTGAGGCGGTGGCGATCCTCGGTCCGTCCGGCAGCGGCAAGTCCACCCTGCTGAACCTGATCGCCGGACTCGACCGACCTGACTCGGGAACCGTCACGGTCAACGGAACCCGGATCGACCAACTCGGCGAGGCGGGCATGGCGAAACATCGCCGCAAATCGATTGGAATGGTCTTCCAGTTCTTCAACCTCCTCGACGACCTGACCGTCGCCGACAACGTGGTGCTGCCCGCCCAGTTGGCGGGAATGCCGCGCCAGGCGGCCCACCGGCGCGCCGCCGAACTCCTGGAGGCCCTGGGCATCGCACGACACGCCCGCGCCTATCCCGGACGGTTGTCCGGCGGACAGCGCCAGCGCGTCGCCGTTGCCCGAGCGTTGATGAACCGGCCGCCGCTGTTACTGGCCGACGAGCCGACCGGAGCCCTCGATCGCGCCTCCGGGGAGGACGTCGCCAGTTTGCTACGCGAACTCAATGCCGACGGGCAGACCCTCGTCGTGGTCACCCACGACCTCGCCCTGGCCGAGTCGTGCACATCCCGAACGGTGGAGCTGGTCGACGGACGTATCGTCGCCGACCTGGCGGTCGCCCGATGAGCGCGGTCGGGCTCGTCCTGCGCACCGGCGTCCGCAAACGCCGCGTACAAACCATCGTGATCGGGCTCGCCACCTTGATGGCGGTGACCGCGTCGGTCCTCGGCGGTGCCCTGCTGGTGGTGTCGAGCGCACCGTTCGACACCGCGTTCGCCGCACAGAACGGCGCGCATCTGAGCGCCACCTTCGACCCGGCGCTGGTTACCTCCGACCAACTGACCGCCGCCGACCCGGCCGGGGTCACCGCGACGGCCGGGCCCTACCCGGTGGTCACGGTCACCGCGCAGATCGACATCATCGGGAGTCTGCCGCTGAACCTGGTGGGTCGGGACACCCCGAACGCGGCCGTCGACCAGCTCACCCTCGTCACCGGCGAATGGGCGGACGCACCCGGCGAGATCGTACTGTCCGACATGGGCTGGCCCGATCCGCTGGGCATGAAACTGGCCCTGCCCGACCTGCCGGGCAGCCCCACCCTCACCGTGGTCGGCACCGCCCGGTCGGCCAGTCGGAGCGCCGACGGCTGGGTCAGCAGTACGCAAGCCGGTGCCCTCACCAGGTCGGGCAGGCCAGACGGCTACCAGATGCTCTACCGGCTCGCCGCCCCCGACACGACCGCCGCGATCGACGTCGCCCGGGCGGCGGTCTCCGCTGGCCTGCCCACCACGGCAATGGCCGGATCGCAGTCCTGGCTCGACGTCAGGCACGCCGCCGAACGGGATACCGCACTCTATGTTCCGTTCCTCATGGCGTTCGGCATTCTCGGCCTGGTCATGTCGGTGCTGATCGTCGGCAATGTCGTCGCCGCAGCGGTCAGCGCAGGTATCCGCCGCATCGGCGTACTCAAAGCCGTCGGTTTCACCCCCGCCCAGGTCGTACGCACCTACCTCGGCCAAGCGCTGATCGCCGCCGCCGTCGGCACCGCCCTCGGCGTACTCGCCGGGCATCTGCTCGCCGTCCCCATCCTGGCCGAGACGAGCACCGCGTACGGCTTGGCGAGCCTGGGAGTTCCGCTGTGGATCGACGCCGTCGTCGCTGCCGGCGTCCTCGGACTGGTAGCCGCGACCGCCTGGGCCGCGTCGTGGCGAGCTGGCCGGCTACGTACCATCGACGCCCTCGCCGTCGGCCGCACCCCGCAGGCCGGACGCGGACAGACGATCGCCCGACTGGCCGCGCGACTACCGCTGTCCCGGCCGATCACGCTCGGTGTGACGCGACCTTTCACCCGACCGGTACGCACCCTCGCCATGATCGCCGCCGTCGTGTTCGGCGCCACCGCCGTCACCTTCGCCGTCGGGCTGGGCACCTCACTCAACGAGATCCTGGTCGCCCGCCAGCACAACATCGCCGAGGTTACGGTGGCCGCTCTCCCACCTGCCGTTGGACCGGACGGCCGACCCGACGGCCCCCCGCCGGACCTGCCCGCCGACACCTCGGCGATCACCGCCGCGATCCACGCGCAACCGGGCACGAAGGAGCACTACAGCATTGCTTCCACCTCGGCGACCGTTGCCGGGATCAGTGGCACCACCAACCTCAACGCCTTCACCGGCGACGCCAGCTGGGGCGGATACGCCATGATCGAAGGTGAGTGGTTCGACGCACCCGGCGAAGCCATCGCGTCCACCGGTTTCCTGACCACCACCGGCCGAAAGATCGGCGACTCGGTGACCTTGAACGTCGGAAACCAGCGTGTCACCCTACGCATCGTCGGCGAAGTCTTCGAGACCACCAACGACGGCATGAGCGTGTTTACCGACGCCATCAACCTCACCACGCCGGTGCCGGTCGCCAGCATCAAGATCTCGCTCACCCAAGGGACCGACACCACCGCCTACGCCGACGCGCTCGAACGCGCGCTCCAGCCACTGGGCGCGACCACGGAAGCCCAGCGCGGCGGGGGCGGCGACATGATTGCCGTACTCAACGGTCTCACCGCGATCCTCACCCTGATGCTGGTCACCGTTGCCGGCCTCGGCGTACTCAACACGGTCCTGCTCGACACCCGGGAACGTGTCCGCGACATCGGTATCCACAAGGCGATCGGCATGACACCCCGGCAGACGATCACGAGTGTCCTGTCGTCGGTCGCCCTCAACGGCCTGATCGGCGGGGCCATCGGAGTAACGGCCGGCATGATCGTGCACCGCATGGTCGTACCCGCGATGGGTGACGCCGCCGGCCTCCGCCTGCCGCAGGTCGCGCTCGACGTGTACCCGGCACTGGTCGTGGCACTACTCGGACTGGGCGGGCTGGTCATCGCACTCGCCGGCGCGTTACCACCCGCCACCTGGGCGGCCCGGATCCGCACCACCACGGCGCTCCGAGCCGAATGACGAGGAGACCCCGGCGCTGGGCGCCGAATGACAATGCGGCTGCGACGTGGTCCGGAACTGTCGGCTGACATTCGGCCGGGCCAGCAGGCGTGATGGCGCGCCCAGCGGGTAGACCCGACCTTTACCCGGGAGGGTGACATGGCGGGCGCCGCTGGGCCGACCATCGGGGTGATCGGGTCGTACGGGGGGCGCAACCTCGGCGACGAGGCGATTCTGACCGGGCTTCTGGCCGATCTGCGGGCCCGTCGACCCGACGCCCAACTGCTGGTCTTCTCCCGTAACCCGGAGCACACCCGGGTGGCGCATCCAGGCGTACGGGTCGCGCCGTGGGATGGGGTGAGCCGTACCGACTCGGCGGAGACGCTGGCACGGCTGGACCTGCTGATCCTCGGCGGCGGTGGGATCCTCTACGACAGTGAGGCCCGTCGATACCTTCGGCTGGTCCTGGCCGCCCAGGAGCGCGGGCTGCCGGTGCTGACGTACGCGGTGGGGGTCGGGCCGCTGACCGAGGCGCTGGACTGCTCAATGGTTCAGGCCGCCCTAACCGCAGCGGTGGAGGTGACCGTACGGGACGAGGAGTCCAAGCTCGTGCTGGAGGAGGCTGGGGTGACCCGGCCGGTGACGGTCACCGCCGACCCGGCGTTGCTGTTGGAGCCGGAGGAGTTCGGTGTGTCTCTGCTGCGGGAGGAGGGCGTTCCGCCGGGGAGTCGCCTGGTCGGCATCAGCGTTCGCGAGCCGGGGCGGGCCGCCGAGCACCTCGACGTCGGTGGGTATCACCGACTGCTCGCCCAGGTTGGGGACTTTTTGGTGAACCGGCTCGACGCCAGTGTGCTGTTCGTCCCGATGGAACGCGACGACATCCGGCACGCGCACGGCGTGTTGTCGCACATGACTGCGGCAGAACGGGGGCGCATCCTGCACGGTGCCTACCGCCCTCGCCAACTGCTCGGGCTCATGCCGCACTTCGACATGGTGGTCGGAATGCGACTGCACTTCCTGATCTTCGCGGCACTATCCGGCATCCCGTTTCTGCCGCTGCCGTACGCGGGGAAGGTCTTCGACTTCGCCCAGCAGATCGGGATGCCGGCGCTACGCGGGGTGGAGCGGGAGGTCGAGGGCCCGCTGCTGGCGGAGGTCGACCGGCTCTGGGATGAGCGGGAGACCCGGATCGCGGACATCCGTCGTCGGGTGGCGTCGCTACGCGAGCGGGCGGCGAACACCGGCCAGATCATCGACCCGCTGCTGCGGAACCTCACCGTCGGCGGTACGCCGGGAGCCAGTTGACCCCGGCAGGCAGGTCGATTCAGACCGCCGAGCCCCGGAACTCGTACTGCCAGGGCGGGTCGTCGCCGTCCATCGTCTCCAGTTCGTAGATCTCGGTGTCGGTAAGTCCACCGGCGCCGACGTGGTGGTGGGTCAGGGGCGGCCGGCCGTTCGGGTCCAGTTCGACGGTGACCGTCTCGCCATCGGCCGCCCCGCCGACCAGGGGAATCTCCACGTTGGGTGCCATCACCCCATCCTGCCCGTGCGTCGGGCGGCAGCGCAGGTGATCGCGCCGCACCGCCAAGTGTCGCCCGGCCCTGGTAAGAAAGGCGCTGTCCAAATTCCGGCTCGTGGGGAGAAGCAATGGACTTGGGCGGCGTGGTTCCGGCCGTCGGGAGACTGCTGGCTTCCGCTGGTGTCGACGACTGCCAGACGCTCATCGCCCGGGTGGGGCAGCCGCTGGGACGCGTGTTGCGCGGGGGCCAGGAGTTGCCCGGCGACCTGGTCGAGGCGGTGCTGCGTACCGGCGAGCCGGACCTGTTGCAGGAGCTGTACGACAACCCCGACCGGAAGAGTGCCCACCGCGAGCACTGGGACCGATGGTCCGCCGCCGACCGGCCCGTGGTCGCCTGGCTCTGGTACGACCACAGCGACCTCGCGCAGCGTCGCAATATCCTGGCGGCGGCAGACCCGGGGACCCCCGGATGGACCGAGTGGTCCGGCCTGGTCACGCACCTACTCAAGTCAGCCGACATCGAACAGTTGCGTCCCGCCGTGGTATGCCGGTTTCCAGATCTGATCGAGCATGTGCTGCGGACCTGTCACGCCGAACTGAGCCGGGCCGATCAGCTGCGCGCCATCCTCGCACTGCGCGACTGCGGCGTGCTCGGGGCGGCGTTGAGCTGGTTGGAGACGCTCGCCCTGCACCCTGATGCGATCGAGTTGGCCCGGCAGACCGTCACGACCGACGAAGGGGCGACCCGGTTGCGCAGCCTGGTCACCGCGACGCCGGAAAAGGTCCAGGACACCAGCGACCTGGCCGAGGAGCTGCACCAACTCCCCAGCAAGTTGTCGAACCGCGACACCAGGAAACAGGCGGAACAGAAGGTAAGGCGACGCAACCAGTGGGACTGGGAGATTCTGCGGGCGGCACACACGGTCCGGCCGTTCTCGTCCGACTGCCTGGAGTTGCTGGTGACGCACCCCGACTGCCCGGCGAACCTGGCCGCACACTGGTGTGCCGCCCTGCCCCGAGGGCTGGATGTGCTGCTCGGGGCGAGTCACCCGATCCCGTCGACGCCGCCGTCCCCGCTGCTGCGGACCCTGCTGTCCGCGACGACCCTGACCAGGTTGATCGTCGAACGACTCGGCTCGGGACTGGCCGGCACCGATCTGCTGACCGAGTGCCAACCGGCGCGCACCGTGCTCCAGGTGGCGCACGGGCAGCGGGGCCGCTACTCCGACGAGCGGAAACAGGCCGAGTGGGACGCCTTCCGGACGGGGCTCAAGGAGTTGGTGGCGACCCGGCTCGGCGACGACGTCGAGGCGTGGCGGCTGTTGCGTACCCGACTGCCGAGGTTCAACGGCACGGTTACCCGGTTGCTCGACGAGGTGGCCGCGTCGATGGCCAAGCCGGCCCGTCAGGGAAGTCAGCCCGACACCGATCCGGCCGCGGACTGGCCGGACGCCGCCCCCCTGGAGATGTTCTTCGAGCCGCCATCGTTGCAGGTCAACCGGGCCGCGTTCGTGACCCTGCTCGACGCCGCCGCCACCGACACCCAGTGGCGCCTGCTGCCGCACCTCGACGAGCGGACCCGGTACGACCTGCTGGCGCTGGGACAGTGGCGCGAGGAGTGGCTGACCCGGGTGCTGGCCGATGGTGACCCTCGGGTCAGCGTGCCGCTGGCCCGCCGGCCGGAACTTCCCGCCGAGGCGGTCGAGGCGTTGGCCTCGCTCGCCGATCCGGCCACCAATCTCGGGCTGCTGTTCCAGGCGCAGGCGACAGTTCGGCAGCGCCACCAGTTGATCAACGGGATTCCGTTCGCCTCGGGCCGGACCGAACCCGTACCCGTGCACCTGGATGCGCAGAAGATCCTCACCGAGGATCTGGGTACGAAGTACCTGGTTCCGTTGCGATACCACGACGATCCCGAGATCGTGCAGAAGTGCCTGCACAGATACCTGCCATCGCAGAACCGGATGCTGCGGCTGATCATCGACTGGTGGGAGCTGGACGGACACCCGAAGCGAATCTTGGAGCGGCTGCCGAACAGCATCCAGGTGGGGGTGCGCAAACTCGTCACCGAACTGGTCGACGCGCCGGAGGCCGACGAGGCACTGGAACGCTTACGGACTGCCGCATCCGAGACGGAGTCACCGAAGCACGCGGTGCGACGGATGCGTGGGGGTAGCGCGCCCCAGGCCCTGCTGGCCGAGGGATTTCACTGGGACTGGGACTTCCTGGCCCAGGCACATCGGGAAAAACCCTTCGACCCCTACATCCTGCACTCCCTGCGGGCACTGCCCGACTGCCCGGAGTTGCTGCGCGACGCGTCACTACGCGCCAACGCGCACGACATACCGCCTGACCGGACCCCGGCCGAGCAGCGGGCACACAAGGCACTGGCCAGCGGGAAGCCGCCCGCCGAGGTGCTCGCGAAGCAGCCGGTCGCCCCCTGGGTGTCGCACGCCATCGGGTGCCGGAACCTCGCCCCGGTGGACGTACTCCGGTTTGGGCATTCGGCGCGGCAGGTGTTGGCGATCGACCTGGTCGACGACGCGTTCCGTACCGAATTGGCGGCCCTGGTCGACAAGCATCTGGCCGGTCGGCCGGACGCCTGGCTGCTCGCGCTGGCCATGTTGCCGGACTTCGCCGGTACGGTGCCGGAGCTGCTCAGCACCGCCGCCTTGGCCGCCGGGTGAGGGCGAGGGCATGGCGGAGATAGCGACCGGTACGACGATGGCCGAGCAGCGGCGGCCATCCGTCGACCTCACCGATCGGCGGGCCCTGTTGGCCTGCCAGCCGGCCGACCCGGCGGTGTTGGCCGAGGCGCAGCGGTTGAAGGAGACGGCGCTGCTGGACTTCGGGGTCCGGGACAGCGTGGTGACCTCGTGGCTCTACGCCAAGTGCCACCATCACATCCCGACCACGGCGGTGGAGACGGCGGCGGTGGTGGCCACCGGGGACGGCGGCTGTCTGCTGCTCTACAACCCGCAGTTCTTTGTGGACATCGGACTGGCCGGGGTGCGGTTCGTGCTGTTCCACGAGGCCCGGCACCTGATGCACCGCCACCTCTATGCCGAGCCGGAGCTGCGGGCCGACCCGGTGTTCCACCTGGCCGCCGAGGTGAGCATCAACCATGTTGCGATGGTCCGGCTGGCGACCAGTGGCCTGCCGACCCGCGCGGTAGCGGACGGCACCGGGGGCACGGTCCGCGAGCCGGTCGGGGTGGACCCACGCGAGATCCACCGACGGTACGCCGCAGACCTACGCGGTCAGGGCCGCAAGCCGCTGTCGTACGAGGAGTTCGTCGACACCGACCTGGTGGTCTACCGCGAGTTGAAGCGGATGCACATCCCGCTGGTGTTGCCGATGGGTCTCTGCATCCACGCCGACCATGTCGGAGGAGACGGTGGTGAACTGCCCGCCGATGGTGAGACGGTGGGCCGGATCATCGGTGAGGTGCTGGCCGAGGCGATTCGGGCCGCCTTACGGGGCAACCGGGTCGCCCGCGACGAGGTGCTGAACCTCCTCGACCGGTCCGAGGGCGGCAGTGACCGGCTGACCCGGATGTGGGGCACCCTCGGGGCCGCCGCGCTGCGGGGCGAGACGCCACGGACCCGACGGGTCGAGTGGTGGAAACGTTGGCTGGCCGACACCCTGGCGTCCAAGCTCCGCGAGGGGGAGCGGCTGGTCTATCCGAAGAAGCAGGGCGCGGTGCTGCTCGCCCTCGGCCATGATCCGATGCTGTCGCGGCGCGGTCGGGAACGTACCAAGGTGGTGCTGATTGCCCTGGACACCTCCGGTTCGATGTCGAGCGAGGTGGTCGACTGGATCACCAGCCTGGTGGGGCAGACCGATGGGGTGGAGAGCCACTGGCTCAGCTTCGACGGGGTGGTGATGCCGTTCGTGCCCGGCGAACGGGTGTACGGCGGCGGCGGGACCAACTTTCAGAACGTGGTCGACTACGCCGAGGGGCGGCTGACCATCAACGGTGAGCCGTTCGAGGCGCAGCCCGATGCGGTCATCATGGTCACCGACGGCTATGCCCCACGTGTCTCCCCGACCCAGCCGGACCGGTGGATCTGGCTGATCACCGACGGCGGCGACGACTGGCCGGAACACCACAATCCGCCGATGGCCTGCCATCGCGTGACCACCGGCGACCGGTGACCTGGCCCGATCAGGACAACGCGCACAACGCACACAACGCACACAACGAGCACAAGGAGAACGGCGACAGCGTGAGCATCGCGGCACCGGTTCAGCAGAACCCGCTCGACGACTCGGCGGACTCGGCGAAGAAGGGCGCGCGTCGGCCCTGGCGGTCGAACGCGACATATCCGAAGCGACCATCGGGGGCAGAGACCGGGGTACGCCTGGAGCAGTTCATCGACGCGATGATCGCGATGGGGCAGACCGGTCAGGTCTTCGGCGAGCACGGCATCGGCAAGACCTCTACGTTCCTGTCGTACATCCCCGAGCGGTATCCGGACACCCGGGTGATCCTGGTGCCGGCAGCCAACCTGACCCCGGACGACCTGTTGGTGAACGCGCCGGTCCGGGATCCCCGTACCGGTGAGTTGGCGCTCACCCAGCTGATCATGCGACAGCTCGCCCCCGGCCAGCCGTTCGTGTTGCTGATCGACGACTCGTTGCAGGCCGGCGACACCATCCAGTCGCAGCTGATGCAGGTCGCCTGCGACTGGACACTCGGCGAACACGACCTGCGCAAACTCGGCTGCGTCGGGGTCTTCCTCACCGACAACGAGTCGTTGGTCGAGACCAGCGCCCGGCGCAGTGACCTGGCGGTGCTGGACCGGATGGTCACCGTACGACTCACCGCCAACGACACCGGCTGGCGGTTCAAGCTCGCCGAGCGCTACCCCGACTGGGACCTGACCGAGGTGTACCGGATCTGGGCCGCCCTCGTCCCGGAACTGCGGCAGTTGCTGTCGCCCCGCACGCTGCAACACGTGCTGGACTGTGCCCGGGCCGGGCTTCCGCTGGCCTGGGGCCTGCCGCTGGTCAACGGGCATCGGCTGCGCCTGGTCGAGCCCGGCGACCCGGGCAAAGACGACGGCGACCGCAAGAAGAGCCGCAAGGAGCGGGACCGCACCGACGAGGCGCTGGACCGGATCGCCGCCGCGATTGGCTGCGCCAACCCGGACACCGTCCCCGACCCGGTCCGGCGCATCCTGCGCACGGCCATCCGGGAACGCTGGGCGGTGCTGCTCCAGGGCCCGCCCGGCTGCGGCAAGACCGAGATCACCAAGCAGGTGGCCCGGGAGGAGACCGGCCACGCGCCGGTCTACTTCTCCCTACCGGTCACCAACGTCGAGGACCTGTGTGTGCCGATACCCACCCCGGACGGCACCCTGGACACGCTGCTCACCCGGGCCCTGCTCGGCCCGGAGCCGAAAGTGCTGGTCTGGGACGAGTACAACCGTCCCAAGGACAAGGCCACCTTCGCCAAGCTGATGGAGGTCACCCAGGAGTGGTCGCTGGCCGGGCGGCCGATTCCCAACCTGCGGGCTCAGGTGGCGTTGCAGAACCCACCCTACCACCTCGGGCGCAAGCTGCTGGTATCCCGCAACAACGTGGCCCAGGCGAGCCGGTTCACGGTGAGCTACGAGGTACGCCCCGAGGACATTCCAGCCAACGAGTGGCTGATCGCCACGTACGGCGAGATCGCCGAGACGATGCTGGAGTGGTGGAAGGCCGACATCGATGACGAGGGGCGGGACTGGATCACCAAACGCACCCTGGAACGGCTGATCAAACTGCACCGGGCCGGCCAGCCGTTGCAGTCCGGGCTGATCTACCTCGGTGACGGCGAGTACGCCCCGGTGCCGTTGACCAAGCTGGAGGCGCGGCTCACCGAGCAACGGGTCGTCGGGCTGCGGGAGATCACCCGGGACGTGGACGGCTGGGTGGCGCGACTCGCCGTCGCCTCCGAGACCTCCACCGAAGGTACGGACGACACCGACGCCGTACACCAGGTGTTTTCCAACGCCGAGGTGTCCCAGCTGAAGCGGCACCTGGACGTGGTGGCCCGGCTGCTGCGGCACCTGCCACCGAAGCTGCGCGCCACCTACCTGGTCGGGCAGACACCCGAGAAGCAGAAGTTCTGGGTCGCCGCCCTGGCCCGGATGGCCGAGCTACCCCGGGACTGACCCCGTACCTCCGGGGTGGGGGTTTTTCCCGGTCAAATCGGGGAACCGCGCAGCGGTGGACGACCTGGTCTGTGACGCCCGCGAACATGGCCTCGCCGGCGACGGGTCGACCAACGACCAGCCGGCGCTGGCGGCGTTGGTCGACCGGCTCGGCGCGGCCTACGCCGCCGACGGTCGCCCGCGCGTCATCCACTGCCCGGCGGGGGTCTATTCGATCCGGGACGCGGGCACGGTCTGGCGCAGCGGAGTCTCCTTGACCGGGGCCGGTTCCGGGGTGACCCGGTTCGTCCTGTCGAACCCGGGTGCGCCCACCAACCCGACCCCGCTGGCCTTCTTCACCACGGTCCAGCACGGTGCCGGGCGGGACAACCACATCGCCGACTGCACCTTCGCCGGCTTCGAGATCGACGGCTCGGGCGTGACGCTGCCCGCCTACGATGTGCTCGCCAAGGGGCTCGGGCTCCAGTACGTGCTGCGGGGCCGGTTCCGGGACCTCTACATCCACGACACCGCGGCGACCGGTCTCGGCTGCGACTTCCTCCAGGACACCGTGGTCGAGGGCGTGCTGGTGGTGCGCTGTGGCCGGATGGACAACGGAAACCAGATGGGCGGGGCCGGCATCGGCATCGGGGTGGGCGGTTGGGGCCCCATCGAACGACTCACCATCACCGCCTGCACCGCGATCGGCAACGGCACCAATGGGATCTTCCTGGAACTCCAGAAGGACTATTGGACGCCGCCGGGCGGTATCCGGATCGTCGGCTGCCATGCCGAGGGCAACACGTACGGGATCTCCGACTGGGGCACGGATGGACTGATCGTCTCCGCCTGCACCATCACCGGCAACCTCGAAGCCGGGTACGACGTCTCGGCGCACGGCACGGCCGGGGTCGCCGGCCGAGGTGGCATCGTGACCGGCTGCGTCATCGACGGAAACGTGCGCGATGGCGTCAGCATCGGCAACACCCCCGGCCCGTACACCGTGCGGGGCAACCGGGTCAGCAGCAACGGCCGGTACGGCTACCGTGAGCACGACCTGGCCGGTGACGGTGTGCCGGGCAGCGGGATCGTCCTGGACGGCAACGAGATCTGGGGCAACGGGCTGGACGGGGTGCATGTCGACGCCGCCCTCGTCGACGCCACCGTGACCGGTAACCGGATATACAACAACGGTTTCCGATCCGCCCCTGCTGCCTCCGGCGCAGGTGACCCGGTCAGCTACACCCGGATGACGCTGGTGGACCAGAGCGCGAACTGGCGACCGGACAGCCACCGGGGCAAGACGCTGACGGTGGGCGACTGGGGTGGAACCTCGGCCGTTGACGAACGGACCGCGATCGTCACCGGCAATACGGCCACCGAACTCGCCCTCGCCCCGGTCCGACCGGGGGCGACCACGGCGTGGAGTGGTGCACCGCCAGCGCCGGGCACGGCCTATCGCCTGCCGGACGCGCCAACCGAACGGGCCGGCATCATGCTGGCGGCGGCCACCCAGGAAATGACGATCCGGGGTAACCGGATCTGGGACAACCAGGAGGACAAGACCCAGACGTACGGGTTGTGGATCAGGCGGAGCGGTAGCTGCGTATCGGGCACGGTCGAGGGCAACGATCTGCGGGGTAATGCCAGTTCGGCGACCCGGTTCGACACCGCGCCATCCGATGGTCGCTGGGACCGAAACCACGGCCTCGACGACCGATAGGTCCACGTTTCGCGATCTTCGGCTTCACCTCCTCGGACCGAGCCAGCGGGCATTTTTCTCAGCGACCGAGTTGGACACCCAGGTAATGATCAAAAGCCATACGGTTGATGATCACTAGTCGTGATTCACATATCGTCCGGCCGTGCATCGACCACCGACCAGCCAACCATCGGAATCCCCCTTCTCGGCGCTGCCGCAGTACCCGTCGGCACCGACCGGCGACGAGTCCTCGTCGCAGCCGTACCAAGATCGGGCGGACCTGCCCGATCTGGGGGTCAACGGATTCGCGGTGGCCTCCCTGATACTCGGTATCATCGGCGGATTGGTGCTTAGCGTCGTCTTCGGCATCGTTGCGCTGGTGCAGATCCGCCGCCGGCCGTACCGGGGCAAGGGACTGGCGATCGCTGGGCTGGCCGTCTCGGCATCCTGGGTGCTGCTCTTCGCGCTGTTCGCGGCGGCCATCCCCGGGACCGATGTCGATCGGGACGCCGATGGTCAGGTCACCAATGGTGGAACGGTGAGCACCGAGCAACTTCGGCCAGGCGACTGCGTCAATGACCTGAACGAGAACGACTACATGGTTAGCGACTTCCCGGCCGTACCCTGTGCCGAGCCGCATGAGGGCGAGGTCTACGCCGTGGTCCCGCTGCCCGAGGCGGACTGGCCGGGTGAACGCGAGGTCGCCCGGCAGGCGGAACAGAGCTGCTATGTCCTGCTCACCCGCTACGCCACGGCCGTCGACCCCAACCTGCTGGATGTCTTCTACCTCGTTCCTATGGAGCGGGGCTGGATACGGGGAAATCGCGACATCGTCTGCATCGCCACCGACCCGAGCGGAAAACGGACCGGCTCGATCAGGGGTTGACGAGGGAACCTGCCGCACGGGTGTTAGAAAGGGACCCTTCCTCTACAAAAAGCGATAAGAAGGGGCCCTTCCTTGCGAGTGGTGCATGGGGTGTGGCGAGGTGCTGGGCGGCTCGCGCTCTGGGGTGAGGACTCCGCGCTGCCGGCCCGGACACCGCGACGGCCCGGCCGGCCACCCCGGGAACGTCCGCATCCGTTCGCGGCCGACCACGAGGCACTGGCCGGCCTGCTCGGTGACGCGGCCGTGAAGGCGACGACCGGCAGCGTCGTACTCAGTTTGCCCACCCGCGGCGGAACCCCCGCCGACTCGCCGGAGCTGGTCCGGGCCGAGCCGTCCGGTCCGGCTCGCGGGCCGGTCACGCTGGCCGGCTGGCGGGTGCCCACCATCGAGTACGACGCCGACGACGCGCTGCCCATCCTGCGGGTGCTCGGCATCGCCGGTCCGGTCTGCGGGGCAGGCCTGCACCAACTCGTCGAGCTGGCTGAGTTCGCGGTCGACCTGGTGCACCGGGGGCGGACCCTGCCCGGCGTGGCGGTGGACGGTCCGGCCGGGAAACCCCGGGCGATCTGGCGGCCACTGCTGACTGGGGCTGACGCCGCCTGGGCCCGTGCCCTGGCCATGGCGCTGCCGCCGGCCGTTCGGGCCGCCGCGCCGGAGCTGTCGGCCGGGGCGCTGGTCGCCGATGTGCTGGACACCCTCACCGATGCCGCGGCCCGAGCCACCCTCGACGGCGTACGTCTGGTCGACGCCCGCCGGTCCAGCGGCACGGATGCCGCCGTACGGGCCTGGCTGCGTGCGCTGACCGGCCGGCAACGCAGCTTCACCGCCCCGGCCGGTGCGGTGGCCACTCTCGTCGAGGAACTACACGCCTGGCAGCGTGATGCGGCGGGCAGCCCGGTTCGGGCCTGTTTCCGGCTGATCGAACCGATTCCGGAAGAAGTCGAGTTCGAGCTGGAGACGGAAGAGCCGGACGTCGAATTCGAGCCGGATACGGAAGTCGAGCCGGATACGGAAGTCGAGCCGGATACGGAAGTCGAGTTCGCGGCGGATCAGGGGAGCGAACTGGCGACACCTGACGGGTGGCGGGTGGAGTTCGCGTTGCAGTCGGCCGACGAGCCGAGCCTGGTGGTCGGGGCGGACCGGGTGTGGGAGTCGGCCGGCGCGCTCCAGGCGCTGGCCCGACACCTCGACGCACCGCAGGAGACGCTGCTCGCCGAGTTGGGCCGGGCCAGCCGACTCTGGCCGGAGTTGGAGACCGCCCTACGTACCGCCACACCGGATGGGCTGGACCTGGACACCGAGGGGGCGCACCGGTTCCTGCGGGATGGCGCACCCGTGCTGCACGCGGCCGGGTTCGGGGTGTTGTTACCGTCGTGGTGGCAGCGGCCCAACGCGCGCCTGGGTGCCCGACTACAGGCGCAGTCGCGGACCGCCCCGGGCACGGTGGCGTCGCGTAGCGCGCTCGGCCTGAATGCCCTGGTGGACTATCGGTGGGAACTGGCGCTGGGCGACCAGCCGCTGTCGGAGTCGGAGCTGCGGGCCCTGGCCAGCCTTAAGACCCCACTGGTACGACTGCGCGGCCAGTGGGTCGAGCTGGACGCCAAGCGCCTGGCGGCCGGGCTCAAGCTGCTGCGTACCGCCGGGGAGATGACGGTTGGGGAACTGCTGCGCCTCGGCCTGACCGCCCAGGACGATCCGGAGGCGTTGCCGGTGTTGTCGGTCAGCGCGGACGGGGCGCTCGGTGATCTGCTCACCGGCCAGGTTGACCGGCAGCTCGCCCCGGTGGATCCGCCGGCCAGCTTCCAGGGCACGCTGCGGCCGTACCAGCAGCGCGGGCTGGCCTGGCTGACGTTCCTGGAGTCGCTCGGTCTCGGCGGTGTCCTCGCCGACGACATGGGGCTGGGTAAGACGGTGCAGTTGCTCGCCTTGCTGGCCGGGGACGGTCAAATAACCGGCCCGACCCTGCTGGTCTGCCCGATGTCGCTGGTCGGCAACTGGCAGCGGGAGGCGGCCCGGTTCACGCCGGAGTTGCGCGTACACGTGCATCACGGTGCCGATCGGGCCCGGGGCGAGGAGTTCACGGCGGCGGTCCGCGCGGCCGATCTGGTCGTCACCACGTACGCGGTCGCGGCCCGGGACGCCGCCGCGCTCGCCGAGGTCGACTGGCACCGGGTGGTGGTCGACGAGGCGCAGGCGATCAAGAATGCTGCGACCCGGCAGGCCGCCGCGGTCCGGTCGATGCCTGCCCGGCACCGGGTGGCGGTCACCGGTACGCCGGTGGAGAACCGCCTGGCCGACCTGTGGTCGATCATGGAGTTCGCCAACCCGGGGCTGCTCGGGCCGGCGGCGACGTTCAAGAAGCGGTACGCGGAGCCGATCGAACGTCACGGCGACGACGACGCGGCGCAGCGGTTGCGTCGGTTCACCGGCCCGTTCGTGCTGCGCCGGATGAAGACCGACAAGTCGATCATCTCGGACCTGCCGGAGAAGCTGGAGATGGAGGTGCTCTGCAACCTCACCAGCGAGCAGGCGTCGCTCTACCAGGCGGTGGTGGACGACATGCTGCACCGGATCGAGACCAGCGAGGGCATCGAGCGGCGGGGACTGGTGCTGGCCACCATGACCAAGCTCAAACAGGTCTGCAACCATCCGGCCCAGTTGCTGCGGGACGGCTCGACACTGCCCGGCCGCTCCGGCAAGCTGGCCCGGCTGGAGGAGATCCTCGACGAGGTGCTGGCGGCGGGGGAGAAGGCCCTGATCTTCACCCAGTACGCCGAGTTCGGCAACATGCTGCGCGCCCACCTCTCCGCCCGGTTCGGCCATCAGGTGCTCAACGGGCGCGAGGTGCTCTACCTGCACGGCGGGGTCGGCAAGGCGGATCGGGACGCGATGGTGGAACGCTTCCAGCAGGGGGCCGCGCCGCTGTTCGTACTGTCCCTCAAGGCCGGTGGCAGCGGGTTGACGTTGACCGCCGCCAACCACGTGGTGCACGTGGACCGGTGGTGGAACCCGGCGGTGGAGGACCAGGCCACCGACCGGGCGTTCCGGATCGGTCAGCGGCGCGCGGTGCAGGTACGCAAGTTCGTCTGTGCCGGCACGGTGGAGGAGAAGATCTCCGCGATGATCACTGAGAAGCGCGGCCTCGCCGCGAAGATCGTCGGCACCGGGGAGCAGTGGCTCACCGAGTTGTCCACCGCCGAGTTGCGGCAGTTGTTCGCGTTGGAGGCCGGGGCGGTGGTGGAGTGACCGACTATTCCGAGTACGGCCGACCGCAGCGGGTCTCCGGCGGGGTACGGGCCCGCAGTACCCGAGGGGCGATCGGCCAATCCTGGTGGTCCCGCCGGTTCGTGGACGTGCTGGAGTCGTTCGCGCTCGGCACCCGGCTCACCCGGGGCCGGTCGTACGCACGGGCGGGGCAGGTGCTCGACATCGACGTCGCGCCGGGCGTGGTGACCGCCAGGGTGCAGGGGTCTCGACCGAGGCCGTACCGGGTGAGGATCGGGCTGCACCCGTTCCCCGAGCCGGTGTGGCGGCGGATCGAAGAGCTGCTGTCCGCCCAGGCGTTCTACAGCGCCCGGCTGCTCGCCGGTGACCTGCCGCCGGAGCTGGAACAGGTCTTCGCCGAGGCGGGGGCGCCGCTGTTCCCGGCCGGGATCGACGATCTCGACCTGACCTGCAACTGTCCCGACTTCGCCGTACCGTGCAAGCACCTGGCCGCCACGTTCTATCTGCTGGCCGAGGCGTTCGACGCGGATCCGTTCCGGATCCTGCACTGGCGGGGTCGGGACCGGGCCGGGTTGCTGGCCCGGTTACGAAAACTGCGGACCGGCAACGACGAGAGCCCTGCCGCGCCACGCAAGCCGAGGTCGACCGCGGCCGGGGCGGACGGCAAAACAGCGACCGCGACCGCGTCGCCGGGGAGCCCAGCCGCGTTGCAAACTAGCCCAGCCGTGCTGGCTCCGACCGTTGGTGCCGGGCTGGCTCTGGCGGAGCTGCCCGATGTGTCACTCGCGGACTCGGTCGACCGGTTCTGGCTGTCGCCGGTGCCGCTGCCGGCCCGTACCCCGGCTCTTCCGGCCCGAGCGGATCTGCTGCTGCGCCAACTCGGGGCACCCGGCGCGGTGATCGGTGGGCCGGGGCTGACCGAGCGGCTACGCCGGGCGTACGAGTGTTTCGGGGCGGACTGACCCCGACGCCCGGCTATCGGTAGCGGCGGCGGGCCCGCCACATCAGCCCGCCGTTGACCAGGAGCGTCACTCCGCAGATCGCGCCGGCCAGCCCCCCGCCGAGCACGATCAGGGCAGGTAGGGACGCCCAGAGCAGAACGGTCAACAGCAGCAGAATCCGGCCGCGTCGACCACGAGCCCGGTCGTCGAGCCGGGCGAAGAAGTTCGGGTCGGTGGCTCGGAGATGACGGGTGATCTGCTCGAACCGGCGCTGATCCTCTTTGCTGAGCATGCTGGTGGCCTTCCCCTCACGCGTCAACGGTTCGGCGGCATACCCGCTGCGGACCGGACTCACGCAATCTCTGGAGAAGGAGCTGTCCCGAACCGGTTGGTCGGGACAGCTGAAGCTGGGGACAGTGTGGCCACCGGTGCCCACGTGTCGTACGGGTCAGGGGCCGGGGGAGAGCCGGGGTCGGCGAGGCAGCGGCAGCTTCCCGGCGAGTAGCGCCGAGGGTACGGCGGGGTCGACGGCGTGTAGGGCGTTGATCAGGAGCCGCTGGGTGCGGTAGGAGTCGGGCAGTTGCCACCGGACCGCCTCGGGGGGCACCACCCACCGCACCGGGCCCTCGGGTAGCCGGGTCGGGGGCGCGGGGATCCACGAGCCGAGGCCGTGGCGGATCACGTAGAAACACTGGTCCAGTTCGGGCCGTAGCGGGTTTCCGGGGCGAACCAGGAACATCCATCGCCCGGCCGGGGTGACCGCTACCGGGCCGTACCCCCGATCAGGGCGTACGCCGTAGGCGAGGCCGGGGTACGGGCGGGCGGCGTCGAGCACCCGCCGCCCCAGGTACGCGGGAACCTCGATGACGTCGAAGGCGCGTCCGGTGGCCAGGAGCAGGCCGTGGGGCTGGTGTCGCCACCAGGTGGCGACCCGGATCGGGTCGCTGGTGGCTGCCTGTTCCCAGTTCTCCAGGGCGGGGTGGCAGCCGGTGGTACGGCAGTCGGCCCGCCCGCAGACGAAGCGTTGCTGGGCCAGGCAGGCACCAGGGGTCACGTCCCAGCCGTGGGCGGCGTAGCGGACCGCGATCCGGCGCAGCCGTACCCGGTCCAGCGGTGCCAGTTGGACGAATCGTGATCGGACGCTGCCCCACATTTTTCGGATGACCCCCTAGATCAGCATCGGCGATGGTCTGGATGTTGAACGCCGTTACCGGTGGCACCCGACTTCGTTTTTCTGGGCAGGTGACCGGTTGCAACTTGCACGAAAAACTATGAGGTTGATGCCTGGGGCTGACGTACATACTGTGCGACCCGGACAGACCGGAAACACCGAACTAATAGAATTAATGACGCATCGCGCTCGTAATGCTCATATCGCCCGGCTCGGAGTCGCCGGCGAGGTAAGGGGAGGAACCGGACGTGGATGAGGTGCCGATAGGCCGCCGAGTGGCGTACTGGCGAGGGCGCCGCAACATGTCGCAGCAGGTCTTTGCCGATCGCCTCGGCAAGTCGAAGAGCTGGGTCGACAAGGTCGAGCGCGGGGTACGGCGACTGGACAAGTACTCGGTGCTGCACGAGATCGCCGACGTGCTGCGAGTCGACGTCCAACTCCTGCTCGGCAAGGACCTGCAGCGGCGTACCGATGCGCTCAACTGCATCGACCAGGTCGAGGTGGAGGCGATCCGGTTGGCCCTGGAACGGTACGAGGCGCTGCCGGCCTTCTTCGCGCCGCTCGCGGAAGTTCCCCCGCTGGACGATGTACGCAAGTCGGTCCGGCACGCCTGGCTGACCCTCCAGTACGCCCGGTATGGGGTGCTGACCAGGGCACTGCCGAAGCTGCTGTGTGATGCCCAGGCCCTCGACGCCGCGTACCGGGGCGGTGACGACGCCGCCCAGGAGGCGGCCCACCTGCTCGGACAGGTCTACCAGATCGCCTCGTCGACCCTGCGCAAACTGGGGGAGCACGAACTGGCCTGGCTGGCCGCCGACCGGTCCATGGCGGTCTCCCAACGCTCCGGCGACCTGCTGCTGACCGGGGTGGCGACCTGCCGGGTCGGCAACGCCCTGCTCGCGCTCGGCCGCCCCCGTTCGGCGTTGGAGGTGAACGTCAACTTCGCCAGCCAGCTCGCGCCCAACGGCTGTCGGGCGGCCAGCCCGCAACAGCTCTCGGTGTACGGAATGCTGCTGCTCCAGGGGGCCATGGCGGCGGCCCGGATCGGCGACAACGCCAGTGTCCGGGACCTGTTCGTCGGCGCGGAGGAGGCCGCCGGCCTGCTCGGTTCGGATCAGAACCACTACTGGACCAGCTTCGGCCCGACCAATTTACGACTGCACCTGGCTGCCGCCGCCGTCGAACTCGGTGAGGGCGGGCGGGCGGTGGAGACCGATCGGGATATCCTGCCGGACCGGTTCAACGCGTTGCCGCCGGAACGGCGGGCGCATCACCTGCTCGACCTTGCCCGGGGATACGCGCAGATCGGTGACATGGAACAGGCGGGGGCGACCCTGCTCCGGGGTGACCAACTGGCCCCGTCGGAGATCCGCTGCCGGCCGATCGCCCACGAATTGATGTCCGATGTCCTGCGTCGCACACGGGGTGCGCCGGCTCAGCCGATAGCGGAGTTGGCTGAGCACATGGGAGTTGGAATATGACCGGGAGACCGGCCGCATGACCGAACGACGTGAGGTCACCGGCCGGCTCGGTGATGAAGAAGGACAGGTCAACGATGTCAGCAGTTTTCCGCGCGGCGTGCTCTATGTGATCGCGTGTGGCTCGCCCCTGGCCAGGGAGGTCGGTCAGCTGGTCGCGCTCGGCCAGGCGGACGGCTGGGACGTCTGTGTGGTGACCACGCCGGATGGCCGTAAGTTCGTGGACGGGCCGGCGTTGGCCCGGCAGACCGGCCATCCGGTCCGGACGACCTACAAGAACCCCGGCGATCCGGACGTGTTGCCGCCCCCCGACGCGATCATCGTCGGTCCGGCAACGGTGAACACCGTCAACAAGTGGGCCGCCGGGATCACCGACACGCTGGCCCTCGGACTGCTGATCGAGAGCCAGGGCAAGGGGCTGCCGATCGTGGCGATGCCCTTCACCAACGCCGCGATGGCCGGGCACCCGGCCTTCCAGGCCGGGCTGGCCCGGCTGCGTGCCTGGGACGTGACGGTGCTCTTCGGCGACGACATCCTGCCTCCGCACGCACCCGGGACGGGAGAGGCCGTGCTCTCCCGGTTTCCGTGGCACCTAGCCCTGGACGCTCTGCGGGTCCGGGTGCCCGTGGGCAGCGGTCCGGGCTGACCCCGTGCCCGCCCGGACCGGACCGGCACCGGTCCGGGCGCCCAGCCCGCCCCCAGGCAGCCATCAGTGGTGGATACGAGCCCGGATTACCGAGCCAGCGGGACTGACACCGGTGTTTCGCCGGTAAGCTGGGCCGTCGTGAGCACAACTGGATCCCGTACGGTGTGCGTTGCCGATGTCGTGGCGCTGCTCGATCAGCGCTATCCGCCCGCCTGGGCCCAAGACTGGGACCGGGTGGGGCTGGTGCTCGGCGAACCGACGGCTCCGGTGAGCCGGGTGGCCTGTGTCGTGGACTGCGTGCCGGAGACCGTCGACGAGGCACTCGCCGCCGGGGCCGAAATGATCGTGGCCCACCATCCGTTGCTGCTGCGGGGCGTGTCGTCGGTGGCCCCGACCACGTACAAGGGGCGGATCATCCACAAGATGATCAAGAGCGACATAGCACTCTACGTCGCCCACACCAACGCCGACGTGGCCAACCCCGGTGTCTCCGACACCCTCGCCGCACGGCTCGGCCTGACCGACCTGCGTCCGTTACACCCGGCCCCCTCGGGCAGCCCAGCCGAGGGGCAGGGGCGGGGCCTGGGGCGGATCGGTCAGCTGCCGCAGCCGATGACCATGGCCGAGTTCAGCCAGCACGCCTGCCGGTCGCTGCCCGCCACCAGCTGGGGCGTACGAGCGGCCGGTGACGGGGACCGGATGATTCACACGGTCGCGGTCAGCGGCGGGGCGGGCGAATCGTTGCTGGGCGACGCTGTCGCCGCAGGGGTGGATGTCTACCTCACCGCCGATCTACGGCACCACATCGCCAGCGAGCACATCGCCGGGGGCGGCCCGGCCCTGCTGGACGCCGCCCACTGGGCGACCGAACGGCCATGGCTGGACGATCTCGCTGCCTACCTGCGGCACAACCTGGGCGTGCCGACACTGGTGTCCGACCTGGACACCGACCCGTGGACGGTGCACGTCGCACCGCTCGCATCCCCCGAGGACACCAAGAAGGAGCCCCTCCTGTGAAGGCCGACCCCAAGGACCAGCGCCGTCTACTCGACCTGCAGGCGGTGGACACCGCGCTGGCCCAGCTCGCCCACCGTCGCCGTACGTTGCCCGAGTACGCGGAGCTGAACGCGCTGGCCCGGGAGCTGTCCGCGCTGGAGGACGAGCGGGTCCGCGCCCAAGTGGCCGTGGACGACCTGGACCGGGACATCAGTCGGCTGGAGAAGGACATCGAGCAGGTGCGGGTCCGCAAGGACCGGGACCAGGCGCGGCTGACGATGGGCAGCGGCCCGGCTCGGGAACTGGAGGCGCTGCAGCACGAGATGACCTCGCTCAACCGGCGGCAGACCGAGCTGGAGGACGCCGAACTGGAGCTGATGGAGCAGCGGGAGACCGCCCAGGGCGTACTGGACGGGGTCGAGGCCCGGCTGCACGACGCCCGGAAGCGGCGTACGGCGGTGGAGGAGCGCCGGGACCAGACGCTGGCCGAGGTTGCCAAGGAGGAGCAGTTCAAGGCCAGCGCCCGGCAGCCGCTCGCGGCCGACCTGCCGGCCGACCTGGTGGCGCTCTACGACAAGATCCGCGAGTCGTCGGGTGGGCTTGCCGCCGCGCTACTCACCGCCGGTCGGTGCGGCGGTTGCCGGCTGGAGTTCTCGGGCATGGACCGGGCTCGGATCAAGGCGACCGCCCCGGACGAGGTGGTGCGCTGCGAGGAGTGCCGGCGCATCATGGTCCGGACCAACGAGTCTGGACTGTGAGCCGGCTTCGGGTCGTCATCGAGGCGGATGGCGGTGCTCGGGGCAACCCCGGGCCCGCCGGTTACGGGGCGGTGGTCCGGGACGCGGATACCGGCGAGGTGCTGGCCGAACGGTCCGAGTCGATCGGGACCGCCACCAACAACGTGGCGGAATACCGGGGGCTGATCGCCGGCCTGGAGGCCGCACACGAGGTGGGCGCGACCGAGGTCGACGCCCGGATGGACTCCAAACTGGTCGTCGAGCAGATGTCCGGCCGCTGGCAGATCAAGAATGCCGGGCTGCGGCCACTCGCGGCGCAGGCGGCCGGCCTGGTGCACCGGTTCGAGTCGGTGACCTTCGGTTGGATCCCGCGCGAACGTAACCGGCACGCCGACGCGCTGGCCAACGCCGCGATGGACCTGGCAGCGGGCAAGCCACCGAAGCCGACCCCAGCCCCAGCCGCACCCACGCCAACGGCGGCCCAGCCGACCCCGGCCGCACCCATGCTGGATGCCAATGCCCGGGCCCGAGCGCACGAGGTCGCCGCCCAGGCGTCGACGGCGCGTACCTCCTGGGAACCGCGACCGGCGACGACCGCGACCCGGCTGGTGCTGGTGCGGCACGGTGTGACGGAACGGACCGCGCAGAAGCGCTACTCGGGCCGGGGCGACGTGCCGCTGTCGGACCGGGGGACGGCCCAGGCGCGGGCGACGGCCGGTCGGGTGCTCGCCCTGGCCCCATCGGTCGCGGCCGTGGTCAGCTCACCCCTGTCCCGCTGTACGGCCACCGCCGAGGAGGTCGCCCGTGCGCTCGGCGGTGCCCCGGTGGTCACCGAGGCGGACCTGGTGGAGTGCGACTTCGGCGCGTGGGAGGGGCACACCTTCGCCGAGGTACGGGACCGCTGGCCCGAGGAGATGGACGCCTGGCTGGCCTCGTCGGCTGTCGCGCCGCCCGGCGGAGAGTCGTTCGTCCAGGTCACCACCCGAGTACGCCGGGCCGTGGCGGCGCTGCTGGCGACGTACCCGGGGGAGACCGTGGTGGTGGTCTCGCACGTCTCCCCGCTGAAGATCATGCTGCGGGACGCGCTCGCGGCGGGGGACGCGTTCCTGCACCGGCTCTACCTCGACCCGGCCGGGGTGTCCGTCCTGGACGTCTGGCCGGACGGCGGGATCGCCGTCCGGAGCATCAACGACACCGCACATCTGACCGACGTCTGACGGGACTTCCTCATCAGCTCGTCGGCTGGGCCTCGTTAGTTTGTTGGTCAGGCAAGGAAGTCGCGTACGGCGTGGCTGAAGGCGGCCGGGTCATCCAGCCAGGGGAAGTGACCGCCGCCCGGCAGCACCGTCACCTCGGCCTTCGGGAACAGGTCGGCGAGCAGCTGGGCGGCGGCCGGCGTCGGTGACGTGTCGCGCTCCCCGGCGACGATCAGGACCGAGGCGTCGAGGGTGGCCAGCCCGGCCCGGACAGCCGCCACATCCGGCTCGAAGTCGGCGTAGAAACCGTCGGCGGCAGCGTCGGAACGCTGGCTCGGCTCGGTCTCGCTGTGCGCACGGGCCCGCTCGTCCCAGCGGCCGTACGAGAACGGTGCGGTCGCCGCCCGCAGCGGGGCGATCTCCTCCGGCCCGGCACCCCGGGCCGCCGCCGCCCGCCAGTCGTTGAACGCCGTGCTCGCCGCCTCGAACCACCACTCGTCGGCACGGGCGTTGGCGGCCTCCAGGAAACCGACCGCTTCCACGCCGACGGACTTCAGACCCGGGGTGACCAGCACCAGCTTGGCCAGCCGGTCGGGGAACCGGGCGGCGTAGAGTTCCGCGACGTTGCCGCCGGCCGAGTGCCCCAGCAGGTCCATCCGGTCCAGGCCCAGGTGGGCGCGGAGCGCCTCCACGTCGTCGACGATCCGATCGCAACGGTAGGTGGCCGGGTCGTCCGGCACGGCAGAGCCGCCGGTGCCCCGGTTGTCCAACACGATCAGCGTGCGGTACGCGCTCAGCCCACCCAGGTCCTCCAGGTAGGCGCCGGCCCGACCCGGCCCACCCGGTACGCAGACCAGCGCCGGCCCGGAGCCGAGCACCTGGTACGTGAGTTCGGTGCCGTCGTACGACGAGAAGCTTGGCATCGGTCCAGCATCGCAGCCGGCAGTGTGATGATCAATGGTTGCCGGTAGTGACGGATCACGATCAATGTCTGCCGTTCGGCGCAGATCATTCACCGTTCGGCGCATCGCCACCGACAGTCGCCGTGACCTGGGTCACTAAATCGATAGCGTTCCGCCGTCGCCTGCCCGCTACGTCCCCGGAGGTGTGACAGATGGCTGCCCCGGAACCGGAAGCCCCACCACCTGCGGTCTATCGGGCCAAGGACAAGAGCCCGTGGAACTGGCTGCTCTTTCTGCCGATCGTGGTGCCGCTGATCCCCTTGCTGTTCAACCTGGACGCGCCCCGCCTCTTCGGTTTTCCGACGTTCTACTGGCTGCAACTGGCCTTCATCCTGCTCGGGGTCAGCACGACCACGGTCGTCTACCAGTTGACGAAGAAGCGGCGGTGACCCGGAATGTGGCGGGACCATCTCACTGAGATCATCGTCTTTTCGTTGCTATTCCTGCTGGTCAGCGGGATGGGGTTCGTGGCGGCCCGGTGGCGGGCACCGCAGGACATGGCCCACCTCGACGAGTGGGGGCTGGGCGGGCGCAGCTTCGGTGGCTGGATCACCTGGTTCCTGGTCGGTGGCGACCTCTACACGGCGTACACCTTCGTGGCCGTACCGGCGCTGCTCTTCGGGGCCGGGGCGGCCGGGTTCTTCGCCGTGCCGTACACGATCATCGTCTATCCGCTGGTGTTCCTGGTGCTGGTCCGACTCTGGTCGGTGTCGCACCGGCACGGATTCGTCACCCCGGCCGACTTCGTCCGCACCCGGTTCGGCTCGCCGACCCTGGCGCTGCTGGTCGCGATCACCGGCATCGTGGCCACCATGCCGTACATCGCGTTGCAACTGGTCGGCATCGAGGCGGTGCTCAAGACCATGGGCGTGACCGGGGAGAGCGCGCTCGCCCGGCACCTGCCGATCATCGTGGCGTTCGCCATCCTCGCCGCCTACACCTACCAGTCCGGACTCCGGGCACCCGCGCTGATCGCCTTCGTCAAGGACACCCTGATCTACATCGTGATCCTGGTGGCGGTCCTCTACCTGCCGTACAAGCTGGGCGGCTGGGGGAGCATCTTCGACGCGGCGGAGGCCAAGTTCGCCGCCACACCCAACCCGAACGACGGCATCCTGCTCAACGCCAACAACCAGTTGCAATACATGACCCTGGCGCTGGGCTCAGCACTGGCACTCTTCCTCTATCCACACAGCCTGACCGGGGTGCTTGCCAGCCGCAGCCGGGACGTCATCAAGCGGAACATGTCCGCGCTGCCCGCGTACAGCCTGCTGCTCGGGCTGATCGCGCTGCTCGGCTACATGGCGATCGCCGCCGGGGTGAAGCCGCTGCCCGGTGCGACCCCCGGCACGGTCGACAACAACACGGTCGTGCCGCTGCTGTTCGAGCAACGTTTCCCGAGTTGGTTCGCCGGTATCGCGTTCGCCGCGATCGGCATCGGTGCCCTGGTGCCCGCCGCCATCATGTCGATTGCCGCCGCCAACCTCTTCACCCGCAACATCTACAAGGAGTACCTGCGTAGGGACGCCACCCCGGCACAGGAAGCGAACGTCTCGAAGATCACCTCACTGGTGGTGAAGGTCGGCGCGGTCGCCTGCATCGTCTTCCTGGACCCGCAGTTCTCCATCGACCTGCAACTCATCGGCGGCGTGATCATCCTGCAGACCCTGCCGGCAGTGGCGTTGGGCCTCTACACCCGGTGGTTCCACCGAGGCGCGCTGATCGCCGGTTGGGCCGCTGGCATGGGCCTGGGCATGTGGATGCTCTACGAGATCCCCAACGCGGCGACCAAACGAGCCCACTTCGGCGGGTCAGCGTTCCCGCTGGACCGCTTCGGGTTCGACACCCCGAAAACCGTGTACGTCGGCCTGGTAGCCGTGGCCGTCAACCTGCTCGTCGCCGTACTCGGCACCCTGATCCTGCGCGCCGCCCGAGTCGCCGAAGGCCCGGACGGCACCACCCCCGACGACTACTTCGCCGACCCCGAAGCCGAAGCCGAGGTGAAAGGAAGGGCCCCTTCTTATCGCTTTCTGCATAGGAAGGGCCCCTTCCTAACACGTCAACGGAAGCCTGATGCCGATCAGTCGCCGAAGGCGCGATAGAGCAGGAGCAGGCCGATCGCCGTACCGAAGGTCACGATCACGGCCTTCAGTGCGGCGGGCGGCAGGCGACGGACCAGCCGGGCACCGAGGTAGCCGCCGGTGATGGTGGCCGGCGCGACCACCGCGACGGTCGCCCAATTGACCGGGCCGAAGACGGCGAAGACGGTCACCGTGGTCAGCCCGACCACCGCCGACAGCAGGTTCTTGAGCGCGCTGACCCGGGCCAGCGTCTCGTCCAACACCAGCGCGAGCCCGGCGACCAGCATCACGCCGAGCGCTGCGCCGAAGTAGCCCCCGTACACCGCGCCGAGCGCGACCAGGGCCTGGAGCGTCACGGTACGGCGGCGCGGGCCCAGGTCGCGGGGATGGCCGACCAGGCGGCGCAGCCGGCTTTGAAACGCCAGCACGGCCGTCGCGCCCAGCACCAGAAACGGTACGACCAGCTCGAACGCCCGGGCAGGGGTGGCCAGCAGCAGCGCGCAACCGGCTACGGCGCCGAGGATCGTGGTGGGCAGCAGCCTGGCCACGCTGCGGCGGTCCGGCAAATCGACGTAGCTGCCGGCGACGCTCGCCAGGTAACCCGGACAGACCGCAACAGAATTACTCACATTCGCCGGTACGGGCGGCAGCCCGATCGCAATCAGTGCGGGGAACGTGATGAGCGACCCGCCCCCGGCGACCGCGTTGATGGTGCCCGCAGCGAGCCCGGCGGCGAGCAGCAGCGCTGCCTCGGTGAGTTGCACGTTTGTCGAGGCTAGTGCCTGACTGGGGGGCTCGCAGTAGGGAAGATCATGCCCATGGTCGGGCGTTATTGACAATGCGTAGAATCATCGGCGCGACGGACGAGTCGACCGGGCGGTCGCGTCGGTGGGCCAGCGGCCCGCCGCCGAGGAACGTCCGGACTCCATAGGGCAGGGTGGTTGCTAACGGCAACCCGGGGCGACCCGCGGGATAGTGCCACAGAAAACAAACCGCCACGCTGGGCGTTTCGTGTCGAAAGATGCGAACCTGGCGCGGTAAGGGTGAAACGGTGGGGTAAGAGCCCACCAGCATCCCGGGTGACCGGGATGGCTAGGTAAACCCCACCCGGAGCAAGGTCAAGACAGGACCATCATCGCGAGGTGACGGTTCGCGCAGGCGATTGAGGGCGGCCCGCCCGATGCCTGCGGGTAGACCGCTGGAGCCTGCCGGCAACGGTAGGCCGAGATGGATGGCCGCCACCGGCAGCACCGGCAACGGTGCCGTCGGTACAAAATCCGGCGTACAGGTCGACTCGTCCGTCGCCCATCAGCTCAGAGCCACGATCGAGGCTCTGAGCTGTTTCTATGTTCCGGCGTCGATGGTCGTTCTTGGTCAACTTTGGCCAGCGTTTGACGCCCTGCATCCGCCCTGACGCCCTGGAGACGCCCTGATCTTGCGGCAGGGGGCCTGGGATCGTTAAGCGATGACCTGATAGCGGGCGAGCATCGACATGATGGTTTCGATGCGGGCTGTCAGTAGTTGGTCGGGCGGGTGATGTACCTGAACTGTTGTGACGCTAGAACCGGGGTCGTTCGCCAGTTCCAGACGGATCGTGGTGGTTCCGATGAGTGGGTATTCGTACCACCCTCGTGGGTCTTCGGCGTCGGTGTCGCGTAGCCCTGCCTCGATGGCGTCCCAGTCCCAGTCGTCGGTCTCGTAGCCGACCAGGGATGCCAGTGACTCGACCAATGGACGAACGTTCGCGGTGAGGATCCAACTGTCGGTGCTCACAGACGCCCTCGCCTCGATGTTGTCGGTCATGCGCGTGAGGGTAAGGGGTGGCAGAATGCGCCTGTGTCGATCTCCGCGGAAGACTCTCCTAAGGCTCGTATCGTCACGGCGTTGCTGCGGGACGGCAACCGAGTACTGCTTTGCCACCGATCTCCCCAGCGCCGTTGGTATCCCGACGTCTGGGATCTGCCCGGTGGCCACGTGGAGCCCGGGGAACTGCCTGGCTTGGCACTTGCTCGAGAGCTCCGAGAGGAATTGGGCATCGACATCGCGGCGCCGTTGGGTCCGCCCATGCAGGAAGTTCGTGCCGACACGTTCGACATGCAAATCTGGCTGATCGAAGCGTGGACGGGGTCTCCGGCCAACGTTGCGCCAGACGAACACGATGCCATCGCGTGGTTCACGGAAGACGCACTCGGAGATTTGTCCTTGGCTCATGATAGCTACCTTGCGATGTTCAGCCGGGTCCTTGCCGAGCATCGGGCCTGATCATGACTGAGCACGGTCTCATCGGCATGACAGGACGTTTCGTCGGAGGCCAACCTGCCAATCTCTGTCGCTGGATCTGTCGCACCTCAGTTGGCGGACGGAGTGCCGCGAATCTGTTGTCGGATTACCACCTGAAATCCCCGATGCGATCCGGATACTGACATCCGACACAACTCCGGTAGTGATGTGCGACAGGGGCCGGCGATTGAGGGGCGTCCAAAGTCGATCGGGTGTCCAGCTCGGCCCGTACTTGCCCGTGTCCGGGAACGTCCATGCCTGAAGGAGCTCCTTTGTCTCGCCCTCCGCATCGCGAAGATTTCGACCGGGCGCTCGACCGGTTGGGTACCGAAGGATGGCAGGTCGTCGACGCCGAGCGCTTCGAGTCCGACACCGAAGCCTCAGGGCTGGTGAGTCCGCCGAGCGACCTCGCCGATTACTTTGGGCCGAGTGGCGCCATGGTCAAGGACGTCATTCTCCGTTGGCGAGGTTGCGTCCCCTCCATGCTCCAGTCGACCTTTGCCCGTGAGGGCCTCGTGGTCTCCGTCCCCGGGCAAGGGCCCGAGAACTACGACTACCTGCTGGACATGGACAAAGACGAGTTGGCCAGAGAGTCTGAAGCTTCGATGGAGGCATTCCTGGCCGCGGCCCATGGCACCAGCAAACCGGAGGAAGGAGCGATAACCTGCCTGGCCACCGACCGCTCCTCCGATCTCTGCCGCGTCACGGAGGCGTTCAATCGGCTCGTCGAACAGGGCTACATCGCGGAGCCCGCGCTCTGGGTGACCACTTCCGGCTGTTGGCAGCGTGTCTACGACCAGACCGAGGACGAACAATCCCTCAAGGCCGTCTTTTGGAACACCCAGAACCACGAAGACTGCTTCGACCACCGCGGCGACCTGGTCGGCGAACTCTTCGTGCACTGGGCAGGCAGCCCGGAGCTGATCGCCGAGATCCTGGCCGACACCGGACTCACGGTGAAGGCACCCAGGAGCGAGAAGACCACGTTCATTCTCCAGCCCATCGACCTAATCAGCCCAACCGGCGCGGTCGACGTTGTCCTGGAATCGGCCGGCGACAACCATATACAAGTGATCAAAGCCGTACGCCAGGTGGACTCCGGACTCGGCATCATGGACGCAAAGAAGCTGGTGGAGAACGCGCCGAAGCCGATCTTGAAAAAAGTCGGCAAGTGGGTTGCCGAGGCCGCAAAGGAGAAGCTTGAAGCGGCTGGTGCCAAGGTCACCATCAAGCGATCATCCGATGAGCAGGCAACAGTCACAGAAACCACGCCAACGACCAGATTGAGGCATGCGGAGTAAGTCAGCGCCAGGCTCGTACCTGCACGCCGTCATCATTGCCGCGTCGCGGTGGATGCTTGACATGATCCCCAGGAGTCTGGGGGAGTCTGGGGAGGCTGCAGGGCGGGTGCGCATCGCGGCAGTACCCCCTTGGACCGGGCTCTCAGAGGTAGAAGCCCTCCAGGGCGACAGGCCCGCGCGCACTGCCGTCACTGTCTGGGAAGGGGAGTCGCTTGTCCACTGTGCTCGAAAGTGCCTCCGAAACCGGTAGCAGTGTCGACCCGGCGGGTGAGATGATCGCACCCGGGTCGCTAGCTCAACTGGCAGAGCATCCGACTGAGTAGCGCGTCCGCTATCCGCCTGTGCGGTCATGGAGGCGCTTCCTTCTCCTAGTTGGATCGGAGGAACGGGGTTCGAGTCCCCGGCGACCCACTGTGCCGCAACTGCCGGCCGGCGACTGCCGGAGTCGACCGGAACGGAGGAGCACGTGCTCGAAAAGCTGATCATCCAGAAGACGCTGCGCGTTCCGGCTAGCACTGGCGCGGCTGGCGACGGTACGCCAGTAGCCCGGCAACTGGACGCGGCGTTGCTCGATGTCGGGTTCTCGGCGTCGCGGGCTCTGCTGGAACACATCGGTACCCTGGCGCCGGCGCCGGCGATGGACCTTGCCGCTATGGTCGTCTCGGCGGTGCGTGAGCTGGTAGGCGACCATGTTCAGCACAACGCCTACTTCATCGGCTTTCCAAACGATGTGCCGGACACCATCGAGTTCTGGGCGGACCGGCTACGGGCGGCCGTACTCAGCGGTGGGGGCAGGGCGACCGACGCGCAGCTACGGGGTGCCGTCGCCTCGGGCGGGGTGAATCTGCTTGACCTGCCGGCTTACGGGACCTACCAGCACACCTATGCCGAGCTGTTGGCCGCGCACGATGACCTGATCACCGCAGCCGGCGACCGCGTGACCCTGCTGCGTCTCGGCGACACCGCCGACGTGGAGGCAGCGCGGCTCTATCTGGCCCTGGCCGGCAGCTCGACACCACACGGCGAGGCGGACCTCGCGCTCCTCAGTGAGCTTGCGGTCGCCTGCATGGACGGCGAGCAGCCGGCCGCAATCCCGGTACGGGAGAACCGTGCCGTGCTCAACGGGATCCGGCTCGTCCTCGGCCGGCCGCTGATCGGCGTGGACACGACGACCGACGTACTGCGCCTTGCCTGCCAGGTCTCCGGCGGGGACGCCTCGCTCATGGAACCCACACGGTTGCGTACCTTCCGGCGTCCGGAGCGGCGGATGCTGCTGGCCGCGCTGAACGAGGTCGTCGGTGCGAGTTCGGACAAGCTCGGTGACGTCGCGCGCTACGCGGAGCGGTGGAAGCGGCTCGGGGAACGGCTGCACCCGCACGAGTACGACCAATGGCCGCACGCGCAGGAGGTGTTCGCGGTCGCGCGTGGCGAGCGGCGGGTGCCGAACCTTGCCGGTCGCGCGGAGGCGGCGATCCGAGCCGGGGCCATCGCTCCGGCCGCATCGGTGCTGTCAGCTGCGCCGGGCCTGCTCCTGCGTTCTGCCGACCGGCTGTTGCGGCTGGCGTCGGCATCGGAGCGAACCGCTGTCGTCGAAGCAGTTACCGGTGCGCTCGGCTCGGCGTCGGGGCGAGTGCTTCTCGCGCTGCGGGAGCATGTCGACAACCGGCTGACGCCCGTGTCCGCCCGAATGTACGCCAGCCGCGCGCGCACCGCGTGGGTCGGCCCCGACACACGGCCACCGTTGCCGGCCGGGCTGGTGGCCGAGCTGTCATCGTTGCTCGACGCCGAGATCAGCACCCGGCTGCCGGCGCTGGAACGACCGCTGCTGGTGGACCCGGCGGCGCTGGGCGTCGCACTGCCGCTCTCCGGCAAGGCGGCCGAAGGCGGTTTCGCGGTCCTACCTCGGGGCTCGCGAGCATCGGTAACCGGTGACCTGTTGCGCTTCTTTACGTACTGGCGTCAGACCAGGTTCACCACCGACTACGACCTGTCGGTGCTGTTGCTCGATGACGAGTTTCACAGTGCAGGCCAGGTGTCCTGGACGAACTTGCACCACGACGGTGTGGTGCATTCCGGCGACATCACCAACGCGAAGAAGGGTGCGACCGAGTTCATCGACGTGCCCCGGAGTGTCCGCGGACAGTATGTGGTTCCGCAGGTCAACATCTATGCGGGCGAGTCGTTCGAGGAGGTCGCCGAGTCGATGTTCGGCTACCAGACCCGTACCCGGGACCAGCGTGGTGCCCCATTCGACGCCCGGACCGTGCGGGCGCGTTCGCACCTGCGCGGCCAGGGCCGGGTTGCGCTGCCGATGGTGTTCGCCAAGACCGAGCGTGGCTGGCAGGCCGTGTGGCTGCACCTGTATCTGCGCGGTATGCCGTCGTTCAACCGGGTGGAGGGGAACACCTTCACCACGGCCGACCGGGTACGAGCACTGATGGAACGGCGCTATCTCACCGTGTCCTACCTTGTCGACCGTTGGCGCGGGCGGGCCGAGGTAATGACCTGGGACGGCCGGCTGCCGGACGAGCCGGTCATCTTTGTCGGCCTTGAGGCGCCCGAGGGCCTGCCAGACGGTTCGGAGGCGTACACCCTGGATCGACTCAGTGAGCTGATACCCGGTTAGTGACGACAGTCGAGGCCAGGTGAGTGCGCCGCCATTGCCTGGCCTCTACCCCTGCCGTACGCGCAGTACGCCGGTCAGCATCGGGAGGGTGAACTCGCCATGTGCAGTTTCCGGTCTGCTGGCGAGGAAAGCGCGGATCCGGCCGAGCGTGGCCTCTCGTTCCTGTTCTGGCATGACCAGCATCCCCGCACGCGTCGCGAGTGTCGCGACCAGGGAGTCGGCGGTGCGACGCTGCCCGTGCGGGAACTCGGCCTGCTCTGGTGAGCCGAACCGGGCGGCCACGCCAGCCCGGGGAAGGTGCAAGCCGGCAGTCGCGGTGCGCCAACTGCTGAGCGTGTCGCGCGGGCCAATGGCCGCGCTTCCGCTGACCCGTTCGAGCCCGGCAACCCAGTCGACCCGGTTGTCCATGACGTTCCACAGGCCGGCCAGGATGCCGCCGGGTGCGAGGACCCTGGCTATCTCGGGCCCCGCGACGGCCATGTCGAACCAGTGCAGGGCGTTTCCGGCCAGCACGGCATCGACGGACGCGTCCGGTAGCGGTATCGCCTCGGCACTACCCGGCAGGGCGCGGACGGCCGGCAACGCGTGGCGCAGTTCGGTCAGCATTGCCGGGTCAGGCTCGACCGCGATGACGTCGGCGCCCAGCGCGACCAGCGTGCCAGTTAGTTTGCCGGTTCCGGCACCGAGGTCGAGCACTCGCAAGCCGGGCGCGGGCTCCAGCGCCCAGCGCACCGCGGCCGACGCGTAGTCCGGGCGGTGTGCGGCGTATTCGCCCGCCGCTACGCCGAACGACGAGGCGTGAAGTAGCTGCGCGTCCTGACCCATGCGGTCACCCTATCCGTGCCGCACATACCGCCATAGACGAGATGAGATGAGAGCAGAGCGGGGATCTGTCAGCGCAGGTGTGTGCGCTCATCGATGAGCCGGGATGGTCGGGTGAGGAAGGCGTCGGCTGCTACGGAGCCGTGCGCGAGGTTCAGGGTGTCGAGGCGGTGGATCAGAGGCCGAACGAGGCCCGGCAGGTGTCCAGGCCCTCGACCGTCACGGCCGGCCGCTGGTGCTGGTGCTGGCACCACTTTTCCCGCGTCAGACGCAGGCGGTCGGAGACGACGGCCGCACCGTCGCGTGCGTCGACGGAGATCCCGTCGGGCTCGTAGCCGAGTTTGCGGGACACCCCTTGCGAGGAATGGTTGTCCTGGAACACCTCGGTCAGTGCGGCAGTGGCACCGAGATGATCGAAGGCAAGGGTGAGCAGGCCGATCCGCGCTTCCGTTCCATAGCCGTTGCCCTGATGAGCCAAGCCGAGCCAGGCCGAGGTCGTCACCTCTCGTACCACCGGGAAGTCCCGGGTCCGAAGCGTGACCACACCGATCGGCTGGCCCGCCCGGAAGACGCCCATCCCGAGCCGCCACGCTGACACGTCCCAGGAGGCCAACTGGCTCCAGTGGCCCTGCAGGACGAACCGCGCCCGGTCTGAATGAGTGCCGTCGGTCCAGGGGGTCAGGAACGGCCGCTCGCCCCGCCGATGCACCCCCTGGCCGGCGAGGTCGGCAAGCTCGGCGAGTTCCTCCTCGCGGGGCAGACGCAGTTGCAGGTGTGGCGTGACGATGGTGAGACCGTAGAGCGGCCACAGCTTGGCGAGCATTCGCGCATCCTGCAAGCCAAGATTTGCATGGGCAAGCCAATTACATTCTGGGCAAGCGAGATAGCCACCGGTCTCGGGCCGGCCCGGTCGCGCGTCAGGGGGTCGGCTCGGTGATGCGGGTACGGAGTTGCCGCTCGGCCGCGTCGAGGGCGGTCCAGAGGTCGAACCAGGCCCGGCTGCGGGCCTGGTCGCCGCGATCGAGACCGACGACGGCGATGCTGTACGCGCCCCACAGGATGTCGTAGTCGTCCGGTGGCGAGTCGACCCCGATCGCGAACGACGCGGCCAGGGCGGCCCGGGTGACGATCAGCTTGTCCGGGTCGTCGGGGTCGCGTCGTCCTGCCGTGAGGAAACGCGGTTCGTCGGTGATCTTCATCCAGCGCAGCGTCGAGCCCGGCACCTGCTGGTGGAGGATGTCGGCGACCGACTCGCGTACCGTCTTGGCCGGATCGTCGCCCAGCCAGTGCAGGAAGTGGTTGCTCTCGACGAGCTCGGTGAAGTCGTCCTGCGGTGGCCCGTACGTCGGATTGGCCTCGAACTCGCCGGTGAGCTGGCCGGCGGCGTCGACCTGCCACCTGCCCCGGATGGCCTCAGCGGGAATGTAGCCGTCTGGATCGCCGATCAGCGTCGGGTCGATTTCGGCGACCGAGCCTCCCGGGTTCCGGGCCGCCTCCGCAACGAGTGCGGACGGCAGCTCTTCTCGTCGCTGGCGTTCGTCGTCTGCACCCGATGCCGTGGTCATGGCTGCCAACCTACGTGCCGCCGGACACCGGGTCGAACGGGACCTACCTCGTCTGATCAGGGGCACGGGAAGGGCGATGTATCGAGAAACTTATTGTCGAAGTCTTTCAATGTGTGGCGCGATGTCGAAGGATCTGGGCATGAAGCGGTTGCTGGTGCTCGTACTGTGCCTCGTCCTGCTACCCATCTCCCCGGCCCAGGCCGGCAGCACCATCCGCAACCCGCTCAACGGCAGCGCTGACCCCACGCTCACCTACTTCAACGGCAACTACTACCTGGCCACCACCCTCGGCAACCGGATCGGGATGTGGCGATCGCCCACCCTCGCCGGCCTCGCCACCGCGCCCGAGACAACGGTGTTCCGCGATCCTGACGCCAGTCGCAACAAGCAGGTCTGGGCACCGGGGCTCTACCGCTTCGACGGGCGCTGGTACATCTACTACACGGCCAGCGACGGCGTCGATGCCAACCACCGGATGTACGTGATCGAGTCCGCCGGTGACGACCCGCTGGGTCCGTACCACTTCAAGGCCCGCATCGCCGACCACGGCGAGTACGCCATCGACGGTGAGCCGTTCATGCACAACGGCCGGCGCTACTTCGCGTGGAGCGGCCCCGGACGCGGCATGGGCGGACCGGCGCAGATCTATCTACAGGCGATGAACACCCCGTGGTCGACCACCGGATCCCGGGTCGCGCTACCGGCCAGCGGCGGCTGCACCGAGGTACGCGAGGGCGCGGTCAGCCTGCGCGGATCGGGCCGTACGTTCCTGGTGTATTCGACCTGCGACACCGGCAAGCCCGACTACCAGTTGTGGATGAGGTCCATCGCCGACGGCCGCGATCCGCTGGTGCCCGGCAACTGGGTGCAACACGCCGGTCCGGTGTTCTGGCGTAACGACACGGCCGGCGTGTTCGGTCCGGGGCACAACGGGTTCTTCAAGTCACCCGACGGCACCGAGGACTGGATCGTCTACCACGGCAAGACCACGTCGGAGTACACCTACGACGGCCGGACCACCCGGGCGCAGAAGTTCACCTGGAACGCCGACGGCACGCCGAACTTCGGTCGGCCGCTCGCCCTGTCGGCCATGGTCGTACCGCCGTCCGGCGATCCGTGGGCCAGCCAGGACCCGGGCGCGGCGCGCGGCTACGTCGCGGGCGACGAGAAGCAGTACTTCGACCGTACGCCCGATGGGTCCCTGGGCCACTGGTGGCAGCAGCCCGACGGGACGTTACGCCACGACACCTGGGCCGGCGGCCCGATCGCCGGGCGGCCCAGCGGCTTCCGGTACGGCGCCGAGCAGCACGCCTTCGCCCGTACCCCGGATGGTCGGCTCCGGCACTTCTGGTGGACCCCCGGCATCGGTCCCCGGTCCGAGGACTGGGGTGCGGGGTTGGCCGGGGACCCGACCGGCATGGTCAGCGCCAACGGCCAGAAGCACGTCTTCGGTCGCGCGCCCAACGGCACCCTCGCGCACTGGTGGCAGGAGTCGGACGGCACGGTACGCCGCGACAACTGGGGTGGCAGCCTGGTCGGCACCCCCACCGCGTACGCCTTCGGCGACGAGCAGCACATCTTCGCGCGCGGTACGGACAACTCGCTGCGGCACTACTACTGGTATCCGGAGATCCCCAACAACCTGCCCGCCCTGGACAACTGGGGAGCGGTCGGCACGGTGCACTCCGATCCCACCGGCTTCGCCTTCGGCCGGCAGCAGCACGTGTTCTACCGCACCGCCAACGGCAGCGTGGAGCACCGGTTCTTCGACCACGGCGAGTGGAAGGTCTACACCGAGAACTGGGGCGGCAACCTGGCCGGTGCGCCGTACGCGTTCCGGCACGGACAGACCCAGCACGTGTACGGTCGGGGCGTCGACGGCGCACTCTGGCACCTCTGGTGGCAGCCGGGTACGTCTGTACAGGCGCAGAACCTCGGCGGCACGCTCACCAGCGACCCGGTCGGCATCGCCTTTCGGGGCGAACAGCACGTGTTCAGTCGGTCGGCCAGCGGCGGCCTGCAAACCCACCTCGGCACCACGGTGACGGCCTGGCCAGGAGGCCAGATCGCACCGTGACCCAGACGACATCGGTCGGCGACCGGCGTAGTCATGATCCAAATATGGGCGTGCCTGCCGCGATGACGAGCACATAAGGTCGGGACATGCTTGAGTCCCAACGTGAAGCCGTGCCGCGCAATGACGGTGGCGAGCTTGATACCGCCCGTGCTTTCTTGTCCTTCGCCCGGTCCTGCGTGCTGAAGAAGGTCGCGGGCTTGAGCGAGGAGCAGCTGCGGCGCCGCCTGGTCGTCTCCGACACCACACTGCTGGGCCTGGTCCAGCACCTGACCGATGCCGAACGGTACTGGTTCGACTACACGTTCGCCGGTAACCCGCGCTACGCCGATGTCGACTTCGACATGGTGGTCGATCCGGACCGGTCCCCGGAGCAGATCATCGCCGACTATCGGGCCGCAATTGCCGAGAGCGACGCCCACATCAGCGCAGCCGCTGGCCCGGACGTCCGCACCGCGCAGCCGGTCGATGACTCGCCTCGTACGCTTCGCTGGGTGCTCGCCCACATGACGACCGAGACCACCCGGCATGCCGGCCACGCCGACATCCTGCGGGAGCTTGTCGACGGTGCCACCGGCCGGTAGGAGGTCGCGACTTGAGGTCGTCGTCTCCGGCCGGCGGAGACCACGTGCCCGGTGGGTCGTTTCCGGGGTAGCCGCACCACCCGGCGGATCACTGTCGCAGGCGGAACCCGCCGTCGCTGGTGATGACCTGTCCGACGATCCACCGCCCGGCATCCGTGGCGAGCCAGCCGATCAACCGGGCGGGATCGGCTGGCTCGCCGAAGCGCCCGAACGGGGTGGCCCGGATGGTCGCCAGGAGTTCGTCCAACGGGCGGTCGGCCGCCTCCGGGTCGAGATATCCGGTGTTCACCGGCCCCGGGTTCACCGTGTTCAGGATGATTCCGCGGGCCAGCAGTTCGCTGGCGACGGTGGCGGTCAGCCCGGCGAGCGCTGCCTTGCTGGCCGCGTAGGCGACCTCGCCGGGCATCGGCCCGTCCTGCTGGCCCGACGTCATCCAGAACACCCGTCCGGTGGCGTGCTCGTCGACCGACCCGGCGGCCCCGGCCCGCTCACCGGGTCGCGTCGGTTGACGTGCCGCGATCCGGGAATTGGTATCGCCGAAGCGGTCAGCGAAGGCCTTGGTGAGCAGGATGGTCGACCGCGTGTTCACCTGCCAGTGCCCGTCGAGCAGGTCGGCGGTCATGTCCGCCAGTGCCCCGTCACCGCCACTGCGCGCGTGGTTGCAGACCAGGATGTCCAGCCGTCCGGTGAGGCCGTACGCCGCTTCCACCAGTGGTGTGATCGCGCCCGCATCGGCGAGGTCGACGCTCCGGTCGCCGAAAGCGGCGTCCGGGTGCTGCCGGGCGACGATTCCGGCGCGTACCCGGTCGAGGTCGTCCTCGCCCCACGGCTGGTTCCGGTCGTGCGGGGCGTAGTGCTGGACGAAGATGCTCGCGCCGAGTTCCGCCAGGTGCGCGGCGATGCCGTAGCCGATTCCCCGACGACGGGACACCCCGGTGACGAGTGCGGTCTTGCCAAGGAGGGGGAGTGGGGCGGTCGACATCGGGCAATTATCTTCGACACCGACCTGCTGATGAACTTGCTGATCGCTGGATTGACGGTCAGCTTCGCGATCGGAGCACCGCCGAGTGGCTTTGTGTTAGTGGGCCCAACTGATGGTGCGGCGGGTCCGCTCGTAGTCCTTGACCAACTCCGCGTCGATCTGTTCGCTCCTGGTCTCGGTGAGCACCACGGTAGCCGTACGCCACTGGCGGGTCTCGATCATCCGGGCCCGCAGCCCGGCCGGCGGGTGGGAGGCGAACAGGGACACGTCGTCACGTACCGACAGTTGCCGCAGGTGGGCACCGAAGAGCAGCCGGGAGAGCACCGACTGCAGCATGTCGCCGATGACTCCGACAAATCCCACGCCGTCCCCTCCGCCGACGGTGTCGATCGGTCGGACCAGGTCGGCGGCTGAGCCGAGCATGGTGAACGCTGGTTGGGTGAGCAGCCCGCGCCGGATGTCGCCGTTGACGAAGTGTCCCAGTTCGTGGCCGAGCAACGCGACCCGCTCCTGCGGCCCGAGTGAACCCCACAGCGGTAGGCCGAGACAGAGCACCCGGCGTCGCCGTAGTCCGACCGAGGTGGCGTACGCGTTGAAGGTGTTGTCGACCGCCACCACATCCGGTCGGGGTGCGCCCACCGCCGTCGCCACCTCATCGATGAGTTGGTGTAGCGCCGGGGCCTGGTCCCGGGGCAGCACGTCGAGCAGCGGATCGAGCTTACCGAGGCGGGGCCGTAGCGCGATGGCCAAGCCGAGTGCGGCGACCCCGAACACGGTCGCCAACGAGGGGAACCGGTATGTCACCAGCCAGCCGCCGCCGACCGCGAGCGCCACGACACCCGCGACTAGCAGCAGTGAAACCGTCACCGTCGTGATCCGGGCCAGATTCAGCCGGGGACGGTCGAGGCTTTGCTCGGCCAGTTCGGTGAACTGTCGGCGGGTCAGCCGGTAGGCGAGTTGGTGGGTCCGTCGGTCGACCCAGCGCCAGCCGAATTCGGGGGCGCGGTGGTTCGGGTCGTACCGATCGAGGTTCCACTCGCATCGGGGACACCAGGGGATGGCCCCGCGGATGGAGACGGTCGCCGAGGAGCAACGTGCGCATGTCGAGGTGTCGTCTCGTGCGGCTGTCACAGGTGGGTGCACGGGGGCAGATGATGCCGTATTTGCTCCTCTCGGCGACACCACCCGTTTGTATGCTTGCCGGCTGGCGGATCGGAAGAACCGGCCGTCGGACCGAGGACCGGTGGTGTTGCCGAAAAATTGTTTTCCCAGGTCCGACTATCGGTCGGCGACCGATGCTGGGGACGATTACGCAGGTAAATCCGTTGCTGTACAACGGGATTCCGACATTCGACGCAGTTCGCGGAAACCCCGCAGGTCAGGGTAGGAGCGGGTCTACTGTGGAAGCGGCGCCGACTATTTGCGCGAATCGGTAGCGCGCCGTCGATTTGCGGTGCACAGTGATCCCATGAGCGACAGCGGAAGTGGTGCACGGTACTTCTGGTGCCTACGACACCACCAGGTCGAGACGGACGCAAACGTGTGTCCCGCGAAGTACGTCTTCGGCCCGTACGCCTCAGCCACCGACGCGGAGAACGCGCTGCAACTCGTGCAGGAGCGTAACGAGGCGTGGGAAACCGAGGACGCCCGCTGGGCCGGGGAGGAGAGGTAGACCGACGTGGCGAGGGTCCGCGTCGAGGAACTCCGTGGTCTCCGTCGGGGAGACGACCGAGAGCATGTCCCGCAAGGAGGGAACCCAGATGGCCGAAGCAACTAAGGCCACCACCCGGCCGGCTGCCAGACCCACCGGCGCCCGGAAGACCACCGGGGCCAAGAAGGCGCCGATGAAGCGGTCCACGGCGGCCAAGAAGACCGCTACCGCGACCAAGCGGGCCACCGGGGCGACCGCCGCCAAGACCCCCGCCCGGAAGAAGGCGACGACCGCCCGTACCGCCAGCAAGACGGCGCCGATCACCGCCCGAAAGACCGCCAAGAAGGCACCGGCGAAGAAGGCGACCACCGCGAAGTCGACGGCGGCCAAGAAGGCTGCGGCGAAGCGGACCGTGGCGAAGAAGACGACGGCGGCGCAGTCGGCGGCGAAGCAGGCGGGGGCCAAGAAGGCGACCGCCAGGAAGACCATCGCGAAGAAGACGACGACCGCGAAGACGGCGGCGAAGAAGACGACGACCGCGAAGTCGACAGCGGCCAAGAAGGCGGCAGCGAAGAAGACGACGTCGACACGGCCGGCGGCCCGCAAGACCACGACGGCGAAGAAGGCTCCGGCGAGGAAGGCGACGACCGCGAAGTCGACCTCGACCCGCAAGACGGCCGCCGCGAAGGCGACCGGAACGGCGCGTACGACGGCGGCGAAGAAGACCACCGCGCGGAAGTCGACCGCCGGTACGGTGTCGGCCCGGAAACTGACCGGCCGGAAGACGCCGACCAAGCAGGTCACCGCCCGGCAGTCGCCGGCGAAGAAGGCCGCCCGGGTCGCGGCCCGCAAGACCACCCGCTGACCCGGGGTACGCGCACCGGCCGACCGAACAGGGTCGGCCGGTGCGGTGTCTTGGCGGATCCCACACCCCCCACCGGTCACGTTGGTTTGCGAGGATGACCGTCATGGCATACGACGCGAGTTCCCTGCCCGACGTGTCCGGGCTGACCGTGGGCATCATCGGCGGCACCGGCGACCAGGGCCGAGGGCTTGCCTACCGGTTCGCCCGGGCCGGACAGACCGTACTGGTGGGTTCCCGGACGGCCCCGCGCGCGGAGCAGGCGGCACAGGAAATCGCCGCGCTCCCCGGCGTACCGGCCGGCGCCACCGTCTCCGGCGCGGACAACATCGAGGTGGCGTCCCGGGCCGACGTGGTCATCGTCGCGGTGCCGTGGGACGGGCACGCCGCCACCCTCGCCGCCCTGCGCGAGCCACTGGCCGGCAAGGTGGTCGTCGACTGCGTCAACCCGCTCGGCTTCGACGGCCAGGGGCCGTACGCGTTGCGGGTCGACGAGGGCAGCGCGGTGCAGCAGGCCGCCGCCCTGCTGCCCGAGTCCCGGGTGTGCGCGGCGTTCAACCACGTCAGCGCCCCGCTGCTGGCCGACCCGACGATCGACCGGATCGACCTCGACGTGCTGATCTGCACCGAGGAGCGGGAACTGGTGGGGATCGTGGGCGGCCTGGCCGCGCTGATTCCCGGCATGCGCGGCATCTACGCCGGCCGGCTGCGCAACGCCCACCAGATCGAGGCGTTCACCGCCAACCTGATCGCCATCAACAAGCGCTACAAGGCGCACGCCGGTATCCGGGTCACCGATCTCTGACGGTGTACGGATCCTGAGCTGGCGGTCAGCCGCCGCTGCCGGCTGCCCGTAGCGGGCAGTCGGTGCCGACGCGCGCCGCCAGCTCGGCCCGTAGGGCGGTCAGCTCGGCGATCCGCGCGTCGACGACCGTGATCTTGTCGGCGAAGAGTGCCGACAACGCCGTCGCCGAATCGGGGGCGTCGCGCAGTTCCTCGCCATGCCGGGCGATCTCCGACAGCGAGAACCCGAGGGCCTGTGCCGTACGCACGTAGTGCAGCCAGGGCACCATCTCCGGGGAAAAGTCCCGGTAGCCGTTGGCCAGGCGCGCGCCCGCGACGAGGCCGACCTTCTCGTAGAACCGGATGGTGTCTGTGCTCAGGCCCGCCTGGGCGGCCAGCTCTCCGATCCGCATGAGGCTCCGATCCGCATGAGGCTCCGATCCGCATGAGGCTCTCAAGCCGAGCGGGGCTCCGCTGGCTTGCGGACTTGACCTTGGAGCTTACTTCAAGGTTTACGTTCGTCGGCGTCGACCGCCAGAGCGGCGGTCCCGTCAGCCCGGCAAGGAGCCCCGCTGTGGTCAACCGACTCGCCCCCGCCAGCCCTGCCTACCTGCGCGTAGTCCGCGCCAGCGCCTGGTACGACCTCGTGGTCACGATCGGGTTCGCGACTCCCTGGAGCTACCTGCTGGTGCACGGCGTCCTACAGACCCTCGGCGACGTGCTGGGGCTGGGCAGTCTGCCGACTCCGGAACCGATGCTGACGTTGTACGCGAACCTCATGGGCTCGGTCGTGGTCGTCTGGGCGCTGCTGCGCATCCTCCGGCCGGTGCCGCTGCACGGGCTGCTCGACGGCATCGCGCGTACGTTGTTCGCGATGTGGCAGGCGTACGCGCTGGCGAACGGCGGGACGCGGGTGCTGTGGTTCTTCCTCGTCGTAGAGGTGGGGTTCGGGGTAGCTCAGCTCGTGCCTTTGCTGGGCCGCCGCCGGGCAGCGGCGGCACTCAGCGCCTAGCAGGTTTCTCAGAAGGTGTGCTCGGCGGCGGGGAACTGGCCGTCGCGTACCTCGTCGGCGTAACGGCGGGTGGCGTCGGTGAGTATTCCGGCCAGGTCGGCGTACCGCTTGACGAACCGGGGTGCCTTGCCGCCGCGCAGCCCCGCCATGTCCTGCCAGACCAGCACCTGCGCGTCGGTGTCCGCACCGGCACCGATACCCACCGTCGGGATCGGCACCTCGTGGGTGACCCGCTTGGCCACCTCACCCGGCACCATCTCCAGCACCACCGCGAAGGCGCCCGCCTCGACCACCGCCTGCGCGTCGGCGAGTACGTCCGCAGCGGCCTCGCCCCGGCCCTGCACCCGGTAGCCGCCGATGGTGTGCTCCCGCTGCGGTGTGAACCCGATGTGCGCCATTACCGGGATGCCGGCACCGGTGATGGCCGCGATCTGCGCCGCGAAACGCCGACCGCCCTCCAGCTTCACCGCGTGGCAGCCGCCCTCCTTCATGAACCGCACCGCCGTGCGCAGCGCCTGGGTCGGTCCCTCCTCGTACGAGCCGAACGGCAGGTCACCGACGACCAGCGTCTGCTTCGTCGCCCGTACCACCGCCCGGACCAGCGGCAGCAGGTCCTCTACGGTCACCGGCACCGTGGTCTCGTAGCCGAAGACGTTGTTGGCCGCCGAGTCGCCGACCAGCAGCACCGGGATCCCCGCCTGGTCGAAGATCGAGGCCGTGTACTGGTCGTACGAGGTGAGCATCGCCCAGCGCTCGCCGCGCTCCTTGGCGGCGAGCAGGTCACGGGTGCGTACCCGCCGGGTCGCCGGCCCGCCGTACAGCGTCGGCACCTCGGCGGGTGCGGGGGTGATCCCTGACTCGGACATGTGGAACTCCTCTCGCCTCGAGGCCGCGTTCGCGGTCCCCGGGTTCTGCGCCGATCGTCGCACCGCATCGGCCGGACAGGGCAGAGTCGAGTGGAAGTTCTCACAACCCGATCGAAACGCCGACGATCAGACCGGCGATGGTCAGACCGGCGACGGTCAGGAGCCGTGCTCGCGCCACCGGTTGGTGATGGGCAGTCGCCGGTCCCGACCGAACGCCTTGATCGAGGTCTTGGTGCCGGGGGCCGACTGGCGACGCTTGTATTCGGCGAGGTCGACCATGCGCAGCACCCGGTCCACCACCGCCGGATCGTGTCCGGCCGCGATCAGCCCCTCCCGGCCCAGGTCGCCGTCGACGTAGCCGATCAGGATCGGGTCGAGTTCCGAGTATTCCGGCAGGGTGTCGCTGTCGAGCTGGCCGGGGCTCAGCTCGGCGCTGGGCGGCTTGCCGATCGAGCTCTCCGGGATCGGCGGCTGCTCGCCGCGCCGGGTCGCATCCTCGTTGCGCCACCGGGCCAGCTTCCAGACCAGCGTCTTCCACACGTCCTTGATCGGGTTGAAGCCGCCCACCGAGTCGCCGTAGAGGGTGGAGTAGCCGACCGCCAGTTCGCTCTTGTTGCCGGTGGTGAGGACGAGATGCCCCTCCTGGTTCGACAGCGCCATCAGCAGCACGCCGCGTACCCGGGCCTGAAGGTTCTCCACCGCCACCCCGGCCAGCGACAGGTTGGCCAGGAAGCTGTCCACCATCGGCTGGATCGGCTCCACCCGGTAGTCCAGCCCGGTGCGTTCGGCCAGGTCGGCGGCGTCGCTGCGGGAATGCTCCGACGAGTGCTGGCTCGGCAACGACACCCCGACCACCCGCTCGGGGCCGAGCGCGTCCACCGCGATGGCCGCCACGACCGCCGAGTCGATGCCGCCGGAGAGTCCGAGCACCACGGAGGGAAAGCCGTTCTTGTTGACGTAGTCGCGTAGGCCGACCACCAGCGCCTGCCAGATTTCGGCCTCGTCGGTGACCGGCTTCTCGACCATGCCGATGGCCGGCGGTCCCGCCGGAGCGGGCAGCGCTGCGGTGACCGGGATCCGGGCGATCCGCATCCCGGCCGGATCGTCGGCCGGCGGCTCCTCGGTGGCCGGGCGCGCGACGTCCGCCGCCGGCAGCTCCACATCGTGTACGACCAGCTGCTCGATGAATCGGGGTGCCCGGGTCAGCAGCGTCCCGTCCGGCGCGACGATTATCGAGTCACCGTCGAAGACCAGCTCGTCCTGTCCGCCGACCAGGTTGACGTACGCCACGGTGGCCCCGGCCTCGGCGGCCCGGCGACGTACCAGCGGCAGTCGTACGTCGTCCTTGTTCAGCTCGTACGGCGAGCCGTTGACGCTGATGACCAGGCCGACACCGGCCCGGCGGGCGGCGGTGAACGGGCCGCCGGCCTGCCAGATGTCCTCACAGATGGTCAGCGCGACGTCCACCTCGCCGACACGGATCACGGTCAGCGTGTCGCCGGGGGTGAAGTAGCGGTCCTCGTCGAAGACGCCGTAGTTGGGCAGGTGGTGCTTGAAGTAGGTGGCCACCACCCGGCCGGCGTGCAGTACGGCCAGCGCGTTGCGCGGCCCCTTGCCCGCCACGGACCGGACGCTGTCCGCAGGCGGACCGTCAGCGTCGAGGTAGCCGACCAGCACCGGCACCTCGCCCAGCCCGTCGGCGGCCAGGTCGGTGGCGAGCTGGTGCACGGCGTTGCGGGAGGCGGTCACGAAGGACTCCCGGAAGACCAGGTCCTCCACCGGGTAACCGGTCAACGTCATCTCGGGGAAGGCGACGAGTTGTGCGCCCGCGTCCGCAGCGGTACGGGTCCACCGGCGGACCAGTTCGGCGTTACCGGACAGATCACCCACGGTCGTGTTGACCTGGGCGAGAGCGAGGCGCAAGGTCGGCATCACCTCATCTTGCCGTACGTGATCCGACCCGGCAGTTCGGAGTCGGCGCTGCCGGTTTCCGACCCGGCAGGCGCGGAGTCGGGCCCGGCAGCGCGGAGTCGGGCCCGGCGGCGGCTTGCCCCCGTACAGTGGTGCCGGGTGTGGCCGGCGTAACGTCGGCGTAATCAGGGCGGTGGAGACTGGGCGGTCAAGCTGCCCGACGCTCACCACCCCCCGGTCGGAGGTGAGCGCCCGGCCGGTCTGGTACGAGCAGAATGTCACGAGGGGTGGAAGTGGACCGTCAGCAGGAGTTCGTGCTCCGTACGCTGGAGGAACGGGACATCCGTTTCGTTCGGCTGTGGTTCACCGACGTGCTGGGCACGCTGAAGAGCGTCTCGGTGGCGCCGGCCGAGTTGGAGGCCGCGTTCGCCGAGGGCATTGGTTTCGACGGCTCCGCCATCGAGGGCTTCGCCCGAGTCTTCGAATCCGACATGGTCGCCATGCCCGATCCGACCACCTTCCAGGTCTTTCCGTTCGAGGGTGGGGTCAGCGGCGAGAGCGCCCGGATGTTCTGCGACATCCTGCTCCCCGACGGTAGCCCCTCCTGGGCTGACCCTCGGCACGTGCTGCGCCGGGCGCTGTCCCGGGCCGCCGAGAAGGGGTTCACCTTCTACACCCATCCCGAGATCGAGTTCTTCCTGTTGGAGGACGGCCCCACCGACGGGTCGGTCCCGGTGCCGGTCGACGCCGGCGGCTACTTCGAGCACACCACGCACGCCGTCGCTCGGGACTTCCGCCGGCAGGCGGTGCTGGCGTTGGAGCGGATCGGCATCTCGGTGGAATACAGCCACCACGAGGTGGCCCCCGGCCAGCAGGAGATCGACCTGCGCTACGCCGACGCGCTCACCACCGCCGACAACATCATGACGTTCCGGCACGTGGTCAAGGAGGTGGCGCTCTCGCACGGCGTACGGGCCTCGTTCATGCCCAAGCCCTTCACCGACCAGCCGGGCAGTGGCATGCACACCCACCTGTCGCTCTTCGAGGGGGAGCGCAACGCGTTCCACGACGCCAGCGACCCGATGAAACTCTCCAAGGTCGGCCGGGCGTTCATCGCTGGGCTGCTCACTCACGCCCGGGAATACACCGCGGTCACCAACCAGTGGGTCAACTCCTACAAGCGGCTCTTCCCGCAGGCGCTGCCGGACCGGATCACCGAGTCCCCGGCGTACGTCTGCTGGGGGCACCTCAACCGCTCGGCGCTGGTGCGGGTGCCGGCGTACGGCAAGCCCAACTCGGCCCGGGTGGAGGTCCGCTCGCTCGACGCGGCCGCCAACCCCTACCTGGCCTACGCGGTGATGCTCGGTGCCGGGCTCAAGGGCATCGAGGAGGGCTACGAGCTGCCGCCGGGGGCCGAGGACGACGTGTGGTCGCTGTCCAACGCCGAGCGCAAGGCGATGGGGTACGAGTCGCTGCCGGAGGACCTGGCCGAGGCGATCGACGTGATGGCCGGCTCGGAGCTGGTGGCCGAGGTGCTCGGCGAGCACGTCTTCGACTTCTTCCTGCGTAACAAGCGCTCCGAGTGGGAGCAGTACCGCCGGGTGGTCACCCCGTACGAGCGGGAGCGCTATCTGGCACTCTGAGCCGATGTTCGCTATCCCTCTCGGCGATGACGCCGTACTGCGCCCCCTCGAACCGTGGCAGGCCGAAGAGTTCGCGGCCAACCTTGACCGGGCCCGGGAGCACATCGCTCCCTGGGTGGGGCCGAGTTTCGTGGCCACCGGTGTGGCCGGGGCCCGTGAAGTCCTACAGCGGTACGCGGACAAGCAGGCCAAGGATGACGCCCGGATCTACGGGATCTGGCTGGACGGGGTGCTTGTCGGCGGCACGCTCTTCGTCTCGGTGAACGCGGCGGCCGGGGTGTGCGAGGTCGGCTGCTGGCTGGAACCGGCCGCCGAAGGCCGGGGGTTGATCACCCAGGCGGTCAGCCACATGATCGACTGGGCGGTCGAGGTGCGGGGCATCACCCGGGTCGAGTGGGTGACCAAGTCGGCCAACACCCGCAGCCGGAACGTCGCCAAGCGGTTGGGCATGAGCCTGGACGGGGTGCTGCGGCAGTCCGTGCCGGCCGACGCGAGTGGCGTACGGGCGGATCAGGAGGTCTGGTCGGTGCTCGCCGACGAGTGGCGTAGCAGCAGGAAGTAGTCGGTGCGGTATCCCGCCGGATACCGCCCTAGGGAGTAGCCACGCCACCGGGTAATACCTGAGAACTACGCGGAACTGTGGTCCGCAGCGGGACGCCGACCAGGGCTGATGATCCATAACGTCGGTACCGAAGAGCACGACTGACTTTCGGTACCGGAAGGATCTCCCATGGCGTCCCGCACTCGTACCGGCCGCTGGCGTCGTCTGCTGTGCTCCGCGTTCGTCGCCGCTTCGGTGACGGTGCCGATGGTGGGCGCGGCCCGTCCCGGGGCGGTCCCGGCGCCCACGCCGCTGGCCGTTGCGCCGTTGCGTGCCGGGGTGTGCGCCGATATCGCCGACCGGTACACCGTCAACCTTGACGGCATCCGAGCAGCCGAGCGGATGTCGGCCGAGCACGGCGACCGGAGTCGGGCTGCGGTGCTGCGTACCCTGGCGGACCCGACGCGGCAGTTCCTGTCCTTCGACGGCCGCGACGGCGGCCGCGTGGTGGAGGTCTTCGGGGACCTGTGCCGGGCCGAGCGGATTGCCGTGCTGGTCCCGGGCGCGGACACCAATCTGGACAGTTACCAGCGGCTTCCGGCCGACGCCGAGGTGCTACACCGGGAGTTGGGCAGCCGGGGCGCCGTTCTCGCCTGGCTCGGCTACCGGACACCGGCGACGATCAGCCCACAGGTATTGACGCCAGGGCGGGCCGCCGACGGCGCTGCGGAACTGCGTACGTTCATCCGGGAGCTGGGCGTCGCCGCGCCGGACGCGCGGGTCGCCCTGGTCTGCCACTCCTACGGGACCGTGGTCTGCGCCCAGGCCGCGCCCGGACTGCAAGTCACGGATATCGTCCTGTACGGCAGCCCCGGCACCGGGGTCGACGATGTCGCCGAGTTGCAGACCTCGGCCACTGTCTGGGCGGGCCGCAGCGCCGGTGACTGGATCGGCAACGTGCCGCACCAGCGGCTCCGGCTGCCCTTCGCCACCATCGGGCTCGGCACCGACCCCGTATCGCCACGGTTCGGTGCCCGGATCTTCGCGGCGGGCGACGGCGGCCACAGCGACTACCTGAAACCGGGCTCGGTGCCGTTGCGCAGCATCGCCCAGATCGTCGCCGGGGAAGGCCCGGCCGAGGAGCGGGACGATGCGTGACCTCGTACGGCGGATCGCGGCCGCCACCCCACCGGACCGGGACCGGGCCGTCGACGCGCTACGCGCGCTCGCCATCTGCGGGGTGGTGCTGGGCCACTGGCTGGTGACCGCCCTGGTCAGCGACAGCGGCACCGTGTACGGGGCCAGCCCGCTACAGCACCTGCCCGGGTTCACCCCGGTCTCCTGGCTGCTCCAGACCCTGGCGGTCTTCTTTCTGGTGGGCGGGCAGGTGGCGGCGCGAAGCTATGCCGGAACCAACGCCCGAGGCATGCCATACCGGCGTTGGCTCGGTACGCGGATGACGCGGCTGTTCCGTCCGGTCGTCGTCGTGCTGGTGGTGTGGACCGTGGCGGCGGGAGCGCTGCTCGCGACCGGGGTGCCGCTGGCGACCGTACGGACCCTGGTCGGGCTGGTGCTGTCTCCGTTGTGGTTCCTGCTGGTCTTCGCGGCGCTGACCGCGTTGACCCCGCTGGTCGTACGGCTGCACCCGGGGTGGCCGCTGGTCGTGGTGGCGAGTGTCGACGTGGCCCGGCTCGTCCTCGGTGGACCGGACTGGCTCGGCTGGATCAATCTGCTGGCCGGCTGGCTGGTGCCGTACTGCCTGGGTGCGGCCTGGGCGCGGGACCGGCTGCGGAGCCGCGTGACTGGCTGGGCGTTGCTGCTCGGCGGGGCCGCCGCCACCGCCGTACTGGTCCGCTGGGCGGGCTATCCGGCGGCGATGGTGGGGGTGCCGGGCGAGGGCTTCTCCAACCTCAACCCGCCGAGCCTCGCCGCCGTCACCTTCGGGCTGGCTCAGTGCGGTGCGGCGCTGCTGCTGATCGACCCGCTGCGGCGGATGCTGCGGCGTCCAGCCGCCTGGGCCGGGGTGGCGCTGGTGAACCTCTCCGCGATGACGATCTTCCTGTGGCACCAGACGGCGATGACCGCGGTGACCACACTCGGTCTGCTCGCCGGCTGGCCGTTGCCCGGCCTGCACACCGTGCCCGACGGGGTGGGCTGGGTGGTCGCCCGGCTGGCCTGGCTGCCGCTGTTCGCGGTGGCCCTGCTGGTCTGCTGGGCGGCGTTCCACCGGCACGAGCGCGGCACCCGGGTTGTGGCAGTCAGCCGGTGACGACCGCCGGGTGCCGGCAGCGAAGGCACCCCGGCTGGTCGTACGAATCCGATCGGGTTCATTCCGTGTGCGACGTGCCCTCCAGGTGCCGCTCAAGGAAGCGGGTCTGACCGCCGCCCAGGGTGAGCTCGGCCAGCAGAGGGCGACCCAGGGGGGCACCGGTGCCGGCCCCGACACGTCTGGTGTGCGTGCCGATCCGCCAGGACCACTCCACCCAGCCGTTGCCGTCCGCCCGCTTCGTACCCAGTCCGCTGGCCCTGCTCCGACGTCCACTGGGGTAGGTCACCTTGAGGTCGCAGGTTGCCCCGGACTGGGTCCTGGCCAGGACCCGGCAATGGCTGCCGATGAAGGCCTGGCCGATGGCCGCTCCGTCGAAGACGAGGATGTTGAGCGTGCGGATGACACCACCCATGTGTTTGACCGCCGCACGTTCGAACGAGTCGCTCGGCCCGTTGCCCGCGAAGTGCAGTCCCACGGCGCGGTTGGTGGTCAGCTCCAGCCAGATCGAACCGGAGTCGCCGGGCAGGCTCATCTGCCCACTGGCCGGCCGGGAGGTGTCCGGTACGACGGTGAAGCCGCCGCTGTTCATCCCGTCGATGATGCCCCAGGTCACTCCGCTGCCGAGTCCGGACTTGACCACCTTCATGCCCAGGCGTGCCTCCGTCCATCCGGTGACGACATCCAGGCCGTAGACATCGAGCCCCCACCCCCGGTTCCCGATGTGGCACACCGCGCAGTCCAGCGCCTGATCCGACGCCAGCACGGTGCCCAGAATGCTGGGCGGGTCGTTGGTGCCCGGCTGTGAGACGAGGTCGCCCGCCACTGCCGGCGTACGGACCATCACGTGATGATTGGACAGGGCCAGGGGACGCAGGCTGTCCCGATGCAGCACGATCATTCCGAGCGTGCCCGCTCCAGCGCTGTTCACATTCATGATCTGCACTCCACCCCCCACCGGGTTGTGCAGAACGTTGCGAGCCAGCTGCGGAACCGGGTTGAACTGGATCACGTCGACCGGTACCCCGTCGAGTTCCTCGGGCACCCGGTCGGCGACCGGCAGCCTGCGCAGGGGTTGCTTCCGGTCGACGTGCACCCGCAACGCGAGCCGGCCGGTGGGTTGGCCGTCCTTGAGTTCGTATCCCATGTCGACCTGATGGACGTGGGGCAGGGCCAGCAGTTGTTTACGGTGCTTTCGGAGCAGTCGTTCCAACCGCTTCTGCTCGTCCGCTGGAACACTCTCGACGTCCATGGCTACCTCGCAGCGCCGACCGGGGCGACCGCCATTGCGCGACGCCCCAAAGAGCAGCGTAAAACCGACCTGTCCGCCTCGGCTTCAGGTTGCGGAAACTACGAACTCCACGGCTAACCAGTGACGACCGCGACGATTCGGGTACCGGGGGCGAAAACCCCCCGGGCAGCCAGGTCGAAGATGCCGAACATCATTTTGGCGACGTAGATCCGGTCCAGCCCCAGGCCATGCCGTTCGGTGAACTCGCGGGCGAACTCCGTCAGCTGCGGAGTCGTTTTGGCGTAGCCGCCGCCGTGGTAGCCGTACTCGATGTGCCAGTTGCCGGTGCGGTGGCCGTACGTCTGCTCCTGGAGCCGGAGGACCTCACCGGCCAGGAACTCGCCCCCCTTTAGCGCCGAGAAACCGATCGCCCGCTGGTCCGGGCCGAGCCCGGCGGCGATCCCCGCCAGGGTGCCGCCGGTGCCGACGGCACAGCAGACGACGTCGAAGTCCGCGTCGATCTCGGCCGGTAGTTCGGCGCAGCCGCGTACCGCCAGCGGATTGCTGCCGCCCTCGGGGAGCAGATAGAACCGGCCCCAGTCCCGCCGCAGGGCGTCGACCACCGCCGGGGTGTGTTTGCTGCGGTAGGTGGTCCGGTCCAGGTAGGTGAGCCGCATGCCCCGGCTGGTCGCGTACGTCAGCGACGGGTTCAGCGGCAGATGCTCCTCGCCCCGGATCACCCCGATCGTGGCGAAGCCGAAATGGTGCCCGGCGGCAGCGGTGGCCCGGATGTGGTGGGAGTACGCCCCACCGAAGGTCAACAACGTGTGGTGGCCCTGCTCAGCGGCTGCACTGAGGTTGTACTTCAGCTTCCGCCACTTGTTGCCCGGCAACTCGGGATGGATCAGGTCGTCCCGCTTGACCAGCAGCCGGACCCCGGCCGAGGTCAGCCGGTCGTCGGCGAGTTCGACCAGGGGAGAGGGCAGCCGGAGCGGGATCGTCGTCGGGAGCGGCTCGCCGGGATGCACCCGTACAGCCTGCCGGAGACAGCGCCGCCCACCCGCCGCAGGGGGACTGCGGTGGGTGGGCGGCACCAGCCGGCTCACTCGCCGGTCGTACCCTCCGGGGTGTCCGTCGGCTCGTCGGCCGGAGCCTCCCGGTCACCGGGGCCGCCGGGGCCACCCGGGCCGTGGCCGTGGCCGCGGCCGCCGGGTCCGTCGGCACCGGGCAGCACGCCCGCCTCGTACGCCTTGACGATGGCGTCGGCCTGCTCCTGGGTGAGCTTGCCGTCCTCGACCGCCTGGTCCAGCCGCTCCTTGAGCTTGGCCTGTGCGTCGGCCTTGTCCTCGTCGGAGGGCTGCTTCCGCTCGTCGCGCTTCTCCTGCGCGTCGGCCTTGTGCTCCTCGCGAAGCTTGGTCAGCGCGGCCTCGACCTGGTCCTGCGAGACGCCCAACTCCTCGGCGAGCGACTTGGCGAACTCGCTCTGCCGCTCGGTCCGGCGCTGCTCGTTCTTGTCACCCTCGGTAGTGCTGCTGGACGTCGACGGCTTCGGCGTCGCGCTGTCGCCGTCCTGCGCGAATGCCAGGGTCGGCGCGGCCACACCTACAGCGAGTACGCCTGCCGTGGCCAGCCCGGCGAGGGCGTTCTTCTTCGAAAAGAGCCTAGACATCAAGCCTCCATGGTTACTTACCGTGTCGGACTCGATCGACGATGGCGCGCTGAACTGTGTCGTGGCCATGCCGTGCCTGTCAGCCACCTGAAAATCTTGGTGTTAGGAAGGGCCCCTTCCTATCGCTTTTTGTATAGGAAGGGGCCCTTCCTAACACCTGTTGCTCCGTACCGGCATGCTTGTCGCTGGATGTCACCTATCCACCCCGGATCGTCGCCATCGATGAATTGCACCGTTGGAGGCAGTACGTGCCCAAGACGCTCAGTTACGCCGATGCCGTCCGGTTGCTGGGTGGGCAGTCGAGCAGGGTGGTCAGCGCCCTCGACACGCTGACCGGCGGGGCCATGCTCGGCATCTCGGTCGCCGCCCCGGCCGTACTGAGTTTGTTCGACGCGCGGGTGGAGTTCATCCGGCTCAGCCACGAGCTGGTCCGCGGCCTCTCCGAGCGGCGCGCCGGCCTGTCCCGGTACGGCCGGACCGAGCGCTTGGCGGCAGCACACCGGATCATCGTGGTCACCGCCTTCTTCGAGGCGCTGGCCGAGGCGGAGTTGCCGTTCCGGTTCACGGACCTGGCGCTGACCAAGCAGGAACAGGCGGCAATCGCCGGGGCGCGCGGGGACGACCAGCCCCTGATGTGGGCGTTCTTCGCCGGGGGCGTGCCGATGCCCGGACCACAGCAGCCGTACGAGCAGTTCCGGTCCGCGCTCGACGGCTACTACCGTTCCGTCAGCGACCGGCTGGGGACCTTCGTGACCGGGCTGGCCGCCTGGGACCGGCTGAGCCACACTGGCCGGGCCGGTTTCCACGATGCCCTCGACGGGCTCCCCGATCGGGCGGCGGAACGCCACCACGAACTGTTCGGCCGACTCGCCAGTGACTTCCCCGAGGTGGCGTTCTGGGCCGCGCTGCGCGAGCACGAGGGCACCCGAGCCGAGGTACGTCAGCTCGCCACCTCATTCGTCGGACTTGAGCGGCTACTGACCGGCATTTCCACCGGCACGCTGCCCGACGCCCGGCGGGCTGGGCTGGCCCGGGCGTACGCGGCGGCACTGGACCGGCCGATCATTGCCTCCGGCGAGGTGCCGCAGGGGTTGCAGGTGCCCACGCTCGGTGAGGCGTACCTGCCACCGCTGTGCCGGGTCGTCGAGGTGGGGCCGGGTGCCCGGCCGAGCGACGAGAGCTGGTGGGCCGACCAGCCGGTCCGGGACGACCTGCCGGAATTCCTGACCGGATACCTCACCACCCCGGGGGCGACCCGCGCCCCGCTGCTGGTGCTCGGCCAGCCCGGCTCCGGCAAGTCGGTGCTCACCCGGGTGCTCGCGGCCCGCCTGCCGGCGGCCGACTTCCTGCCGGTCCGGGTGGTGCTGCGCGACGTGCCGGCCGCCGCCGATCTGCAGGACCAGATCGAGTACGCCGTGCGCGACGCCACCGGCGAACGCCTGGACTGGCCGGCGCTGGCCCGTTCGGCGGGGGATGCTCTGCCGGTGGTGCTGCTCGACGGCTTCGACGAGTTGTTGCAGGCCACCGGGGTTAGCCAGACCGACTACCTGGCCCGGGTGGCGACGTTCCAGCGACGGGAGTCCGACCAGGGGCGGCCGGTGGTGGTCGTGGTGACCAGCCGGACCAGCGTCGCCGACCGGGCCCAGCCACCGAAGGGTACGGTCGCGATCCGGTTGGAGCCGTTCGACCAGACCCGGATTGCGGGCTGGCTGGACACCTGGAACAAGGCCAACCAGGCCTATTTCGACGCCTGTGGAGTGCAGCCGCTGGAGTTGCCGACCGTACTGGCCCATCGGGAGTTGGCCGCGCAACCGCTGCTGCTGCTGATGTTGGCGCTCTACGACGTCGACGGCAACGCGCTGCGCTCGGCCAGGCTGCTGCGCCAGGACGAACTCTATGAACGGCTGCTGCGCCGGTTCGCCCGTCGGGAGGTGACCAAGCACCGGCCTGGGCTGCCCGAGCGAGAGTTGGACCGGGCCGTCGAGGAGGAGTTGCGCCGACTGTCGGTGGTCGCCTTCGCCATGTTCAACCGCAATGCGCAATGGGTCACCGAAGCACAGTTGGAAGCCGACCTGGCGACGCTCTTCGGCGCCCCGGCAACGGCGGCCACCGCCGCCGATCTGCGGGCACCGTTGCGCCCCGCCGAGATCGTGCTCGGCCGGTTCTTCTTCGTACACCGGGCGCAGGCTTCCCGCGACGACAGCCGACTGGAGACGTACGAGTTTCTGCACGCCACCTTCGGCGAGTTCCTGGTGGCCCGGCTGGTCTGGCAGGCGCTGGCCGACCTGATGGCCCGCGAGGCGGCAGCCACCATGTCGTTCGGCGGCGGCCCGGTCGACGACGACCTGCTACACGCCCTGTTGTCGTACGCGGTGCTCAGTAACCGGGCACCGACGGTCGGTTTCCTCACCGCGTTCGCTACCTGGCTGGATGGTGAGCGGCGGGTCGCCCTGACCGACCTGCTGGCCCGACTGTTCCAGGGCGCACACCACTCCCGGACCTCCCGCCGGTACGACAGCTATCAGCCCCGGCTGCTGCCGGTGCCGGCCCGACATGCCGCCTACAGTGCCAACCTGATGCTGCTCGCGGTCTGCGTTGCCGGCATGCTGACCGGCGGCACGCTGTATCCGGGACGGAATGTGGTGCCCTGCTGGCACCGGGAGACCCTGCTCTGGCAGTCCCAGCTGACCGGGGAGGACTGGAACAGCCTGGTGGACATCCTGGTCCTCGACCGGCTCTGGACCGACGACGGTAGCCGGGACATTGCGCTCAGTCTCATCGCTGACCCGGAACAGTTCGACGTCCCACCGGTCGATCCCTGTTGGACGTACGACATGGCAGCACCAGCACCGGGAAGCGTTGACTTTCTCCGCCCCGGACAGTCATGGGAAAACCTGACACGTAAGGCGTATTTCCGGTGCGGGATCGACGACGACGTGCTGATACATGCCCTGGATCCTGCGGCAGCCCTGCCGTTGGGGATCAACTATTTCGTCAACGCACCCGAGTCGTCGGCCACGTCGGTGTTGCATGAGGTGGTCGCGTTCGTGATGTCGCCGCTGACCGCCAGCACGGTGCTCGACCGGCAGCGTACCTACCTGCGTGGTGCCAAAATCTTGAACCTTCCGTGGCGTGACACCGAGTCCCGACAGTGGGTCGTCGGTCTCCTCCTCGACCGGCTCGCCAGCGACTCGGAGATTTCGGCAGATGTCGCCGTGCAGGTCATCGAATCGGCTCATCGTAGGTGGCTGGGCAGCGGGCAGATGGTCGAGCGACTGCTGCGTTGCGCACTGGTTTTTCTCGGGCGGGATCGGGCGGCAGACAGTCTCCTTGGCCAGATGTCGCTCCTTTGTCTCACGCACAACCATTCCGAGATCGATGGGCGCCTCGCTGCCGAGGTGGTGGTGCGGCTGGCGGAGGTGCGGGTCCCCGTCGAGGCAGACGGCGGCGAGGGAGCGGCATTGCCCGCGGAGCTGGCGACCAAGATCTTGGTGGACCATCCGGAGTTGAGGGCGCGTTACGAGCAACTCGTACGAGGTGCGGAGCACCAGGCGTTGACCCGTAACGCCGAGCGGGTGGATTGACTTTCGCTGGAGTCTAGGACGCTTCGTGCACCCTTGGTTCAGCGTGCAAATGTGGGCATTGCCCATCTGAACCAGGTAGTCTTCGGGGTATCAGGTGGGAGGTGTGGATCAACATGCTGGCCGAGGAGTTCCCGAGCCGTTTTGACATCGTTGGTGAAAGTGAGGCTGATGCCAGAGGTCGGGTGGCTCTTGGTCGGGCAGGTGCCCGGCCCGGACGCCGCTACCAGGTTCGTTCCGATACTGACGGGGTGATAGTGCTGATGCCGGTAGTGTCGATCCCGGAGCGGGAGATGCTGGCCTGGGAGAATCCTCAGTTGGCTGAGCAGGTCCGCGCCGGAGTGGCCGATGCTGAGGCGGGCCGTACGGTTGACCTGGGTGACTTCACGCAGTACGCCGACGAGGACTGATCAGATGGCGTACGAGCTGCGCTTCGCTCCGGCGGCTGCCGAGGCGATCAAGAAGTTGACCGCCGGTGGTCAGGCCAACGTGATCAAGCTGAAGAAGGTACGAAAGGCGCTGGGGCTGCTACAGAAAGACCCGATGTATCCCGGGCTGCATTCGCACCTTTATCAGCACTTTCCTGCGTTGGAGAAAGGCAAGGTTTGGGATTCCTACGTCGAGAACCGTACTGCGGGAGCGTGGCGGATCTACTGGATGTACGGCCCCAACGAGGTTCGCGACGGTGAGGAAATCGCTGTGATCACGGTGCTGGTCATCGGACCGCACCTCTGATCAACTCCTTGGGCTATGACTGGTTGCAAGCCGCCGACTTTCCTGTCTCATCTCATGTGGGGTGCCTTCACCCTCGGCGTCTCCGCGGTCAGACAGGGCCTCATGCTGCCTGTTCTCAGCCGCTACGCCGGTAAGCCTCGAGACACAACTGTTGGGCGAGTTTTAGCCGGTCAGCGCGCGCTGAGTTCAGAAGGGAGGGGATTCTGCCAATGGTCGCCAGTAGCCTGTCGGTGCGTCCGTAATTTGCTGGCTGTGCTTTTGCGGTGGAGTAGGGTCCAGGCAGCCGTGCGAGTCGATGGCAGGGGTGTGCGGGGTGCAGGTTGACGGTGTCGCTGGCGTACCGGGTTTGCTGGTCGGCGGCGGGGTGGCCGAGACCGACTGGCCGCTGCTGACGTACTGCGACGATGCGACCGGTGAGCGGACGGAGCTGTCGGCTACCGCGCTGGCCGGATGGGCGTCGCGGACCGCCGGGCTGCTGCACGAGGGCTGCGGGCTGGGTGCGGGTAGTCGGGTGGCGGTGCTGTTGCCGCCGCACTGGCAGACCGCCGCCGTGTTGTTGGGGGCCTGGTCGGCGGGGCTGTCGGTGTCGTTCCGTCTGGCGGCGACGGCGGGCCTACCGGTGGTCGAGTCGGGCAACGATGAACCGCTGGACGCGGTCTTCGTCTCTTGGCACCGACTGGACGACTGGCTGGAAAACGTGCCCGACGCTCGACACCGTTTCGTGCTGGGGCTCGCACCGGGTGCCAAGACCATGGACGAGATGCCCGCCGGATACCGCGACTACCTGTCCGAGGTGGGTCGCTACAGCGACAACCTGTCGGCGTACGCACCGATACAACGGACCGCTGCCGCGAGCGTGGACGGCGTTACCTTCCGCGAGTGGGGCTCGGTGGCGTCGGAGACGGCCGCCATGCTCGACCTACGGTCGGGGGATCGGCTGCTGGTCGACGCGAGCGAGCACGAGCACCCGTACAAATGGTTGTTGGCCCCGCTGGCGGTCGGTGCCTCGGTGGTGCTGTGCGCCAACGTCGACCCGACGACCGTTAAGGCTCGGGCAGCAGCCGAACAAGCCACCCGTATCCTTCGATAATTCACCTTCTGCCACAATGCCCTCCGTGGATGAACTGGAGGCATTCCGGGCTGCTGCCCGGAAGAAAGACATGCCTGACGACGCCATCGACTGGTGGCTACGACTCGCGCGCCCCTGCCTGCGTCTGGGAAACGGCGGTAGCGGTCCGGTGGTCGGATACTTCGGTGGCAGGCCGGCGCTGCCCGCCTCGGTTGCCTGGCCCGACGACACCGTTCACCTGGCTTCGATCGACCTCGCCGCGATTCCCCGCGGCGCGCTCGATTTCGAGCTTCCCAGTGACGGCACCCTGGTGTTCTTCACAGAGACGTACAGCGTCCCCGAAGTCGGTCGCGTGATCTACGTGCCGGCCGGCGCGGCAGTTACCGAGGCCGAGCCGCCCGCCGACACCCCCAGCGTGTACGACCGCATTCCCCTGAACGGCACACCGGACTGGAGCCTCCCCGAGAGTCCCCACCAGAGTCTCCGCTATCGAGGCGAGAGCCGCGACGACGAGCGCGTCTACCGGAGCATCGTGTGGGAACTCGGCTCGGACGACCGCAACGAAGACGACCTCGCTGTGCTCGGCGGATTCGGTATCTCGAACACCGGCGGTCTCGGCATCCCGGTCGGAGACCCCGAAACCAAGGTGTTGCTGGCCGAGTTCTTCCTGGATGAGGGCGACGTCGGCCAGGACTTCGAGACCGAATTCGCCACCCTCTTCTACGTGATCAGTCGCGACGATCTGGCCGCTCGCCGGTTCGAGCAGGTGTCGTTGGCCTCCGACTTCCACTGGTGACCACGACAGCCCGTGCGTGATCCCCGAAGTGAAGTCGGCTGGGGTCAGCGTGCGGCTGAGGTGGCCACGGCCGATGGGAGCACCTGATCCGAGGTGCCCTTGCGCGCGACCTGCGGGGTACACCCTCGAAACGACCAGGTCGGGCTGTCGACCGTCCTGGTGACCGGGTGGTGGGAACCGCTTGTTGCTACTCCAACAGCAACAAACGTTCCCAACGCACCGGAACGATCAACCACAGCGCATGATCAATGAGATCCATCGGGTAGCTCGGCGCGGATCGTCTTGACAGGCCGAGTTCTGTCAGACGTCGACGAGGCCTCGCTCGATGCTCTCGAAGATGTCAGCATCGGTCGCCTGCTGCCACTCGGGCAGGTCGTCCCAGTCCGCCACATAGGAGGGCTTGGGGTCGGGGAAGTGCTTGAAAATTTGGCCGACCCAGCAGAGGGCGACGAACCGGCCCTTCTGCGTGCGGGTCAGTTTCGCAGTCGCCCCGGCTGTGGCCTCGACGAACGTACGCACCTGTTCGTACACGGCGGTCGCGCTCGCGCGCTCCCAGTCGGGGGTTTCTTCCCAGGGAGTGACGTAGCCCGGCTTCGGTTCGCCGGGATAGTGCCGGCGGACACCAGCAATCCATGCCTCACGGAACGCGCGTCCTGCTTCGCTCTGCAACCTGATCTCCCTCGGGGTCATGGCAGGACCAGTCCGTCCGTCAATATAGTGATCTGCTTGTCGAGATGTCGGACATGGCCGTCATCTCGGAGCGTGGCGAACTGGTGTCGGAGGTGGTGTAACTTGCGCCTGACGGCTCCCGATCCAGACTGCCGTACGGTGTCTAACGCTGCCCCGCCGTAAAAGACAACCTCGTGTACGTCACCCCGTTGGGCAGCGGAGACGGCGAGATCTGTCAGGACGGGCACCTCGCCGCCGCAGGGAAAGCCCTTGTCGCAGTGCGCTGGGCAGCACCGGGTTCAGCGATCCTCCTGAGCCGGCTGGTGACTAGCGCTGATCGCATCAATGCGTGAATCTCGTGAACTTGCTGAAGAGCTGAGTTTGGCCCTGAGCGATTCGCAAGTAACTAACTACGATGCGAGCATGGGCGGTGGGGGGGGAGGATGGGGCAAACGTCGACATCACTCGCGGAGGCACTTCGCCTTGCTGAGTGGGGGCCACGGCAGCTTGTGGCTGCGATCAACAATCGCTTGTCGAGGCAAGGTCGCGATAAGTACCGACTTGACCCGACGGCAGCCTATTCATGGGTGCGGCGTGGGTTTCGGCCGCGCTCGCCGGTTCCGGACATCGCGGCAGCAGTGCTTTCGGAGCAACTTGGCTATTCCGTGACAGCGGCACAGCTATGGCCTGAGCATGAGTGTGCTGAGGGCCCTGCCCGTGATGCTGTCGACGGACTCGACAATATCCTTTGTGTGGATGATCTGCTTTGTAAGCTGAATGCGCTGAATGCTACCGCTACAGCCCCGGGTGACTTTTTCGTGGGTTCGTCCGGCATGGACCTGACCGCAATGGTGCTCGACCAACTGCACAAAGCTGTATTCGTGCCGAAGGCCCGTGCTGGTCGTGATCGAGTTCTTCCTGAACAGGTCGAACTGATCTCCACGCATGTCGCGGCTCTGCGGCGACTCGATGACAGACATGGCGGCGGCGCGTTGAGTCTCCGTTACGTTACGGCAGAACTTCGTAGTGTCGTTGACCTGTTTGAGTATGCCAATTTCGAGCCGAGTGTGGGACGCCAACTTCTGATCAACATCGCTGATCTTGCTCAGCTTCTTGGTTGGTTGCAGTTCGACTCGGGTCGCTACGGCCCGGCTGAGCGATACCTGTTGCTGAGCATTGGTATCTGTCGTTCGCTTGGTGCGGCTGACCGCTCCGCCAACGTTATCGGCATGCTCAGCTATGTGTCGGCATTTGCGGGACACGGTCACCAGGCGTTGCATATTGCCGAGGCTGCAGCACGCGAATCCAGGAAGGACGGCTCGATTCTGCTTGCGCGATTACATGGTCGGGAGGCGACGGCGGCTGCTGCCAGTGGTGATCTTGGTCGGTTTCGTCGCAGCTCAGAGGAGGCGATGCGGCTGGTAGTCGAAGGGCCAGGACGGAAAGCGCCATCGTTCCTGTACTACCTCGGTCCGGAACAGTTGGCGGCTGAAGTAGGTCAAGGGCTGGTTGTGCTGGCCGAACGCTGCTCCTCCAGCCGCAACCATCTGCTTGTGGAAGCGATTGATGTTCTGCGCGATGCTGTCGGGGTTCTCGCGTTATCGGCCGCCGCCCAGCAGGCGGCTGTCTATCCCCGCTCAGCGCTACTGCACAGCACCTTTCTCGCACGTGCGTACCTGCTCCACGGCGATCTTGCGGAGGCGGTCGAGACGACCCGGGGTGCGATCCGCCTGCTTGACCAGGTTCAGTCACCTCGGGGGCGGTCCTACCTGCTGTCGTTGCGTCGCGTCTTTGCGCGACGGGGTCGATCTCGCGCGGTGGCCGGCTTTCTTCCGGAGTTTGATCAGGCATTATCGCGTGCATGACGAGAACGTCTCACGACGAGGCAGGTCCCACCCGCACCGCCGGTGAAGTCTTGGTGGTGCAACGCGTGCTTGATCATCCTGATGCGGCTAGCCTGCTGCGATCCTTCTATGAAGATCAAGTTGAGAGGTACGGCTTTGCCGATCCTGTCGATGCTGATCCGGCCGAATATGTCCTGCCCAGCGGTGTCTTTGTTGTTGCCTACTGCGATGGGGTGCCGGCCGGATGTGGCGGCTACCGATGGTTCGATCGCCCTTCGGGCACCGTGGAGATCAAGAAAACGTATTCGGTTCCTAGGATGCGCGGATTGGGTGTTGGTCGGGCCCTGTTGGTCTGGCTTGAACGCCACGCGGTGGCAGCTGGAGCGCGTCGCGGAATTTTAGAGACCGGGGTGCGCAATCATGCGGCTATCCGGCTATTCCATGAATTTGGCTACCGGTCGATTGAATCGTATGTGCCCTCGCGCGATCCGGAAATTAATCGCGCGTTTACAAAGCTGCTTGCTTGATAATTTGCGGCATCGGTTGGGTTTGGTCAAGGATTGCCGCAGGTCTCGGCTCTGTGGTGATGTCGCCCAGGGGTGTCGCGGTCAAACTGGATAGCGCGCGAGGTGTGGCTGTGTGCGGCTCGGTTGGGTGTTCTTCTGGTAAATGCTGCTCTGAAGTTCACTGAATTCACGGGTCATTGCTCGGGATCCCGTTGTTCACGAGTCTGAACCCTTCTCTTTTTATCTCGCCTCGCCAACCATGGATCTCGGATTCGCTGCTTGATTGTCATAGGTCGAAATCGCTGGATGCTAAATCGGCCACACGTGCAGGGGCAGCAGTGGCGCTACCAAACCGGGAGGTGAGGACCTTGTCCTATGCATTCGTGGCGGTTGGCGGGATCTTGTTGGGGTTTGTGGCTGGGTTGGTGTCGTGCCGGGTGTCGTGGCGGTGGTGTGGGGTGTGCGGGGTGTCGTTGACCTGCCCGAACTGTTCGACCCAGCC